>CACXCB010000045.1 GCA_902766005.1 uncultured Erysipelotrichaceae bacterium
GATTTCTTTTCCTCGCTCGGATATCCGATCATCGATGACCTTCCTCCGATATTTTGTTACCATGATCAGGTGATAATACATAAGGTATACTGAATGTTGATTATGGTCTAAATCCCTCATATACCATGCTCCATTCTCGTTTCGACCGAATCACTATCTTTGTGGTTTTAGTATATCACAGTGGAACTATAAGAACAAGTGTTCTTTTTTTCTGCCTATTCTTTTTCTCTGATTTTTCAAGGAAGCAATTCATCCCTCCACCTGTGATATGCTTCCTTCCAAGTAGACAGTGGAAATAATAAAACTGTTAACTTGGGAGGTTTGTATGAAGAAATACACATCACAAGAAAAACTTGACGCTGTTCGGAGACGATTGGTAAATCACGAATCCTTTACTGCAATTGCTGCTTCGATGCAAGCAAACAAAAAAAGCATTATGGAATGGGTTCGGCAATATGAGTGTTTTGGATTAACCGTCTTCGAGCGTACAAACAATAACCACTATGCATTAGAGACAAAGGTGAATGCTGTGGAGTATTACCTTTCAGGGAGAGGATCATTAGCTGATACGTGCAGAATATTTGAAATCTATGCAGATTGGCAGTTACGAGATTGGATAAAGCAGTATAATAGTCATAACTTAAGAGCTTCTCCGAGCAGAAGCGGGAAGGGAACAGTTATGACAGGAAAAAGGAGAAAGACATCATTAGATGAACGGATCAGAATCGTGGAGGACTACCTCAGTTCCGGAGCGACATATGTTGAAGTTGCGGAAAAACACGATGTGTCCTACCAACAACTGTATCAATGGGTTCAAAAGTACAATAAAAACGGAGTAGACGGGCTGATCGATCGTCGGGGGCAGAGCAAGCGGCCGGAGGAGATGACAGAGGTAGAGAAGCTCCAGGCAGAGAACCGTATTCTGAAAGCGAAGCTGGAGCGCAAAGAACTGGAGAACATCTTCTTAAAAAAAGTCGACGAAATAGAAAGGAGGCGGTCCTAGGGCGAGTAAGACAGGAGCATATTTATCAAGCTATTAAAGAACTGAACGAAGAGGGCGCAGCAAGCATTCGACGACTTTGTGAGGTGGCAAGAATCCCAAGATCGTCATATTACAAATGGCTTCATCGAGAACCACCAGAGGATGAGCGGATCAATGAAGCCATTGCGGAAGCAATTAAAGCGATCCATGACGAATCTCCGGATAAGGGCTACCGAAGAATACGTGATGACCTGGCTCGGGATTATGGGTTCTATATTAGTGACAAAAGAGCCCTTCGTATCTGCAGATATCTACACATCAAGTCAACGATTAAATACAGAAATGAAGGTTGTACAATCAGTGATAAGGACCCACAGCATATTGCCGAAAACATTCTGAACAGAGACTTTCATGCAGAGCGGCCAAATGAAAAATGGCTGACGGATGTAACTGAATTCAAATATTACATCGGCCCTGAAAAGAAAAAAGTATACCTCAGTGCAATACTGGATCTGTACGACAGGAGAATAGTTGCATTTATGATCGGTGACAGTAACAACAACCCTTTAGTTTATGAGACCTTTGAGAAAGCCGTTGCCTCGAACCCAAATGCACATCCATTGTTCCATAGTGATAGAGGCTATCAGTATACAAACAATATGTTCCACCAGATGCTTGTGAATCATGGAATGATTCAAAGTATGTCAAGAGTCGGCAAGTGCATAGATAACGGACCAATGGAGGGATTCTGGGGTGTTCTGAAACGAGAAAGATATTATAAGCACATATTCGGAAGCCGGGAAGAAATTGTCAATATGATAGAGGAATACATTGATTATTACAACAACAAACGCTATCAACGCAATCTGGGAGTGCTGACCCCCATGGAAAAGTACATTCAGTATATGATGACCGCATAGAGCAAAACACATGTTCCCAACACTTGGGGAGAGAAAACTATTTTCTTTTTTTCCCTGTCTACTTGACGGAGAGCACACCACTGTAGAGGATGGGGGATTTCTTGCTTGTTTATGTTAAAGTGTGGGATTTTTTTTATTTAAAAGTATTAACTTGTCCGGATTCTCTGCCTTTCTATAAGTGTAAGGGAAAAAAGTTAATAA
>CACXCB010000046.1 GCA_902766005.1 uncultured Erysipelotrichaceae bacterium
GTCAATATACCGGATCAAAACCCACAGGATCTGATCTTCAAAGGTGCAGTAGAATATTTCAAATAGAATAAGAAAAGAGGCTGAGAAAATCCAATTTAATTTCACAGCCTCTTTTTCTGCTTATAATTGTTTAACTGCTTACTGCAGCTCAATGTAAACATCATAGAAATCCCCATAGTATTCTTCACCATCGGAATCAGTATAGATGTCTTCGGCACTGATAAGAAATGTATTTAACCCTGCCGGTACTTCATAAATCAAATAGCCGCTGACTTGCTTGCCGGAAGCTAAGGTATATTCATCTTCAAATTCTCCATCCATGATCAGCGTATCCGGATCATCATATACGCGAGGCAGGGCATAATCATCTTCCCCATTGCCGTAATACAGATAAAAATCCGTAGAGAACATGCTGAAGTCTTTTTCGGTTGTGTTTTTGACAGTGACTTCTGTTACCAGGAATGTATTTCCATCCTGCGGCATGACATCGCCGATACTGTCAGAAAGATATGCATCTGTAACAGTAAAATCAAAGAACATGGTGCTCATTTTTTCACCGAGTTCACCTTCATAAGTCTGCGGATCAGATGATGAAGAATCTTCTATCTGCGTGTTGCCTCCGGATAATGCTCCGTCTATCCCTTTATCACCGATGACACCGCATCCTGTGAGTAAAAAGGCGGTCAATAAAATGGTAATTGTTTTTCTCATGGTTTAGCCCTCCTCGTATATTATATAGTCTTTTTATTGCCAAATAAGAATTGTTTGAGAAAATGTGAGTCCGTCTGCGTTATGTGCTTTAAAGTACAGGCAGTATGGTACAGGATTATTGTCATGATACTGTATTTTCCAGTCTGATTCAAAAGAATATCCATATGCTTCCAAAGCTTCGATGCAGGTATTGGTTTTATGAATCATCTGTACAGCTGCTCTGGTAATATAAACTGTTTTATCATTTAATTCATATATGACCAGTTTATCTTCTGCAATCAGTTTTTCTGTATCCTTCATATCATGAATATTACAGATATCTGTATTATAAAGGGAAAGAGAATAAACATCTTTCATTTCCTCATCCCATGGATTTTCATAATCCATGCGATAATTGATATATAAAACATGTCCGTTACGGAATCCGATGGACAATCCGTGTTCTTCTTCTATACCGTTTTCGGTCAGAATCACAAATGCAGGTTCATTTTCTTTAGGCTCATAGATCAGTATCTCATCCAGGGAGCTGTCGGAAATAAAATCCTGTAGATTATGATACGTATGATCACCATATGAATAATTCTCCTTCAGCATACGGAAAAGACGCTCTTTTTCTTTTTCAGGCAGATTGTTCAAAGCATTCTCACAGGATTGAATATATGCCCGGGATACATTTCCTATGGTGCTGACTGAAAGATCTTTATCAGCCATCAGCCAATGGATTGTCTGTGTGGTTGTATGATAATCATCCGTCTCATACATGGAGTTAAAAGATCCGAATCTTTGTTCAATCCTGCTGACGAGGGTATTACAGAGATCCTCTGTATAGTCGACACAATAATAGAAATGGTTTTTGTTTTGGATGGCCTGATAATAATCGCAGATATATGACATGGTATACAAGTTATAGTGCCTGCGGGATTCACTGTCAAAATAAGAATCGATAAAATGCAATACAGAAGGGTGTATATCTTCTCTTACAAGGGTGTAATCCATATTGTTGACGAAAAAGGAAAGCGGTGATTGGGTTCCGTTTAAAACTTCTTCTGTCTGATATTCTGCATAAAAAGCATCACTCATATGCTTGTATCTGACCAGCCAGGCAAGCAGATACACTGCCGGCATGGAGGCATATTCATAAATTTGCTGATTGTCCTCTTCGCTAAGATCTGCATAATCCAGATGATGGATCTGCATATATTCCTTTGCGGCATCATCCCATGCCCATTTGGCTTTATAGGCGGTAAACTCGGTTCTTTTTTCAGATGCATAATGCGGCTGCTTATTCTTGGAAGTTGCTCTTTTGCAGCAGAAGAAAGTTACCGCAAACATAGCTAATGTCAATATGCCGAAGAATACACTGGCAATTCTGATTTCTTCAAAAAAGACGGTTGCATACATTAGGGTCAGAGTAAACAGAATAACAGTGAATTTCATCAGTATAGAGTTGATAAAAACACTCAGTTTATTTCTTTTTATGCGTATAATCTCACCAATGGAAATGGCAAGGAAAAGGAAAGGCAGGGTGGAAACAGCTGCTGTCATCTGAAACAGTTCCTTATTGCCTTCCATAAAGAAGAGAATCGTTGAAGACAGCATAAATATAAAGAGTGCTGTTTCCATAACCGCAAGAATGATAAAAAGAGTGATTTTATATTTTGTGTTCATACTTGATACTTCCTTAATTATCATATCACACTATTGTGATGAAAAATAAAAAAACAGAATTCATTTGAATTCTGCTTAATATGTAACTTTTTCAATGACTACTGTTGCACGGCCGAGATTGATCTTGTCATTCTCATTCAACGGACTGTTGCCAAGCGGCGGTAGCTTTCTGCCGTTAAGGTATGTGCCGTTATGCTCGGCAACATCTTCCAAGTAGAGCTTGCCGTCATTGATGTAAATTCTTGCATGCTTGCGGCTGACCGCTTTTTCAGCGACAACAAGATCACAGTTTTCTTTATCCCTTCCCAGAAGACATGGTAATGTTTCAATTGTCTGTTCCGTGATGTTACCGTTAATGGAAACAGATGCGACAAATCCTTTCGGCTCCGGTGCTTTGACTGCAACAGGAACTTCCAGTGTCTTTGCAATTTCGGTATCTCTTGAAACAATCGGTGTAGGGACAGCTTTCAAATCCTGTCTTTCTACCGCGATGGTTGCCTGCGGAACAGGCTCTGCCGGTTCGTCGACAATCTTGAACGCAGGCTCAGCCTTTGGCTCAGGCTCGGCAACAGGCTCTTCTTTCTGAACTGCCGGTTCTGTTTTCTTCTTTCGCTTGGTCGGCGGAGCTACTTCTTCACCTTCTTCGTCTACGTAATATGTATTCTTCTTGACGCCTAATACAATCAAGGCGATACCCATTACGGCGATAATGCCTAGCAGGGCATAAATAATCAGCTTATTTATCTCAGGATCATTGAACATAATTATCTCCCTTTATAAATTACAAGCAATATTGTACAACGAAATTCGCAATTTAGGCAATCAGTATATTGCTTTATCATGGGCAGAAGCATTTTTAATCAGCAGAAATACGGAAATATCCAGCAGGATGACAAAACCGATGAAGGCAATAAAGAGTATATCTCCGCCTACCATCAACATGCCGTCATAAATCCAGTGCAGCAATACAGCTGTCACATATCCTGCAAACAGGTTCAGTGTAATACCCGATTTGTGCAGGTAAACATCACATACCTTTGCTTTAGCATAGAAGACACCCATATATACCGAGAAGGCAAGATGGGCAGGTATGGATAGAATGGCCCTGGTAAAGGCAACAGACATGCCATACATGAACACGTAGAGAACATTTTCAATTGCCGCAAAGCCAAGGGAGACGAATACGGCATAAATCACACCGTCAAAGGTATAGTTGAAATTGGGATCATTCCATGTATGTTTCTTCATATAATGGAATTTTGCACCTTCTTCAATCAAAGCTACAGATAGTGCATCCATAATCGCAAAGGCAGTGATGCTGAGGCTGTCGGCAAAATAGCCGAGAATGAAGGAAACGGCCATTTCCAATAGGGAAGCAACTGCAGCTGCAAACAGTCCGCTGATCAAAAGCTTTTTCAGCAAATAGCTCGGTTCCTTATCCGTTTTGTCTCTTCGATATACATAGATTAACAATATCACTGCAGGTAGTACTGCTGCCATAAAGTATGTGGCGGTATTTGTTAATGAGAAAGAATAGTTATACATTTTTAACAAGGATCCTTCCAGATATCCGTTTTATGGACAATTTCATACAGCTGGTTTTTAGCAATGCCGTGTCGTGAGGAGATCTCCTTGACGGCTTCACTTTTACTCATGCCCATCTCTCTGCATTCGTTGAACAGATTCATCAAGGCTGACATATCGATTGCTTTTTCATAATCGTCATGATTGCCATCGATGACAACTACCATTTCTCCCTTTAATGTATCGGCAATTTCCAGCACTTCACTGATTGTTCCGCGAATGAATTCTTCGTGCATTTTCGTCATTTCCCTTGCAAGGCAGCACCGTCTGTCACCCAGAACATCCAGACAGCTTTGCAGCATCTTGGCAATCCGGTGAGGTGCTTCATAAAAGACAAGGGTCATGGGGTAAGGCTTGTATTCTCTTAACTTCTTGACACAGTCATGGGTAGAAGGCGGCAGAAAGCCGACAAAGATAAACGGCTGTACAACCAGACCCGAGGAAACCAATGCATTCAATACTGCTGAGCTTCCGCTTACCGGCACGACATTGTAGCCTAGAGCAGTTGCTTCATTAACGATCTTCTGTCCCGGATCACTGATTAACGGATAACCCGCATCCGAAATTAAGGCAATATTCTTTCCCTGGGAAAGAAGGTTGACAATACCTTTGGAACTTGGATCTTCATTGTAATTCTGATAGGAAATCAGACGTTTGGAAATATTAAAGTGCTTGAGCAGCTGTCCGCTGTTTCTTGTATCTTCACAAGCGATGACATCCACATTCTGCAAAACTTCAATGGCACGCGGTGTCATCTCTGAAAGATTGCCGATCGGTGTGGCAACCAGATACAAGGTAGGCTTTTCGTTTTGAAAAGACTGCTGCCGGATCATGATGCATCCTCTTTCTTCTTCTTTCCGAAGGTACGTACCGTCACATTCTTTACTTCAGGTTTTGGTGTATCGTTGTTTTTCTGACGGTTTTCGTTTTTCTTTGCACTGAATCTTCTTGTGGTAACCTCCGGCTTTTTGCGATTGTTGTCACGGTCTTTGCGCTGGTTGTTCTTCTTTGGTTCCTGTTCCGCCATGGAAGGAAGTTCCATGGAAACATGATGTGTTTTGCTTTCCGGATGCAAGTTCTGTGTCGTCTTATGAATGACTTTCTTTTCTTCGGTTCCTTCCGGTTTTTTCGGCATGATGACACCTTTGCGCGGAATAGCTTTTTCCCTTAATTCCTCCATAGTGATGAAGAGGGTAGTCTCCCTGTTTTCCAGTTTGACTTCGTTGTTCATGACGTTCATAGCCGTGATACGGAAGATCTCATTTTCATATTCGACTTGGGATCCCATTTTCGGTAATCCGTCTGTCAGTTCCTTGTAATCGTCATCTTCATATTTCAGACAGCACATGAGTTTTCCGCACATGCCGGAAAGCTTGTCAATGTTTAAAGCCAGCTGCTGGTTTTTGGCCATGTTGATGGAGATGACATCAAACCTGCTCTTGAATCTTCTGCAACAGCATTCCATGCCGCACATACCGATTCCACCGACCATTTTTGCCTTATCTCTTTCACCGATTTGTCTTAATTCAATACGGCAATGCAGTCTTGCACCGAGTCTTTTCAATAATTCGCGGAAGTCTACACGCTGATCGGCAAGATAGATGAACAGTATCTTGGATCTGTCCAGTGTATATTGGGCACTCAGCAGATTCATATTCAGCTCAAGTTCGGCAACCTCACTGTTGCAGATGCGGAAAGCGAGTTTTTCCATCTCGATATTGTTGGCATATTCATTGTGGTCATGTTCCGTTGCAATACGGATTACGGGTTTCTGTGGCATATGCAGGTTGTATTTTTCAATCTCAAGAGCATCTGCTTCCACTTCCCCAAGTTCGAGCCCCTGGGCGGTTTCCACGACTACCCAATCGCCTTTTTTGATTGATGGATTTTCAGTTCCAAATGAATACGGCTTTCCGGCATTGCGGAAGCGTACCGCAACACTGTATGTATATGTTTCGTTTGCTGACTGGGATATTTCCTGATCCTGTTTTTCAAAGATTGTTCCCATTCTCTAATTCCTCCAATTTGTATATCGCTTGTGCAAGCACAAGGTTCAGATCATTAAAACGGTTGACCAGATCTTTCTGTGTATTTGCGATCATGATCAGTTTTGCATAGTATTCTTTCTTCTGATCTGCATGCATAACGGCATTATCATACCACGAAGGCCCTTTTGCGTCACGTTTTATCACATCATGACCATAGAGGCTTAGCAGATCAAAAAAAGCCTGCAGAAGGATGATGTTGCTGCGCTTTGCCTTCTGATTGTCTTTTTCCGATGAACGGTAAGAGATGTCATAATCAATTAACAGCTCATCCTTTAATCCGTCAATGTTCAGATACTGCTTGAACATCATGACGGCATTTTGATATGCTTCTGTATCGTGCAGGGTTTTGATTTCATCGATGTTCTTGGCAATATGGGAAAGAAAATATGCATCTTCTTTTGGAATGCCTTCTGCTAATGCAGCTTCATAGTATTCATGTTCCGACATCGGTGTAAACGGAAGAATGGTACACCTTGAAAGAATGGTCGGCAAAATTCTGCCGGCATTGTCCGTCGTCAGAATTGCCGTGACACCTGCACCGGGTTCTTCCAGGAATTTGAGCATGCTGTTTTGGGCGGAGACACTTGCGGTTTCCGCATTCTCTATGATGTATACTCTCTCCCCGTTACCTTTTTCCAGCGCCGTTTTGGAAAATTTCTCCTGGATTGCATCGACATCCGCTTTAGAGATCGCCTTATCATTTCCGTTCAAAATAACCATATCCGCATAAAGGCCTTCTTCCACTCTGCGGCAGTTGTTGCAAATACCGCATGCCAAACCACTCTGTTTTTCACAAAAGATGCTCTGTGCAAGAAGTATGGCTGCTTCATGTTTGGGTGTTCCATAAGGCCCGCTGAAAAGATAAGCATTGGAAATCCTCTTGCTGTTGCATGCATTTTCCAAAGCCTGATAGACAACAGGCTGTTGTTTTTTAAGCATCTCGCGCTTCATCTAATAATCCCTTAACGATTTCGTAAGTCTCCTGAATCACTTCTTCGACATTTTTGGATGCATCAACAAGAATCATGCGGTCTGCATATTTTTGGATGACTTTCTGATAGCCTTCATGCACTCTTTCATGGAATTCAATGCTTTCCTGATCCAGCCTGTCAAGGTATGTTCTTCCTTTGGCAATTCTTTCAAGACCGGTCTCGGCATCAATATTCAAAAAGATGGTCTTATCGGGAAGGTGGTTTTCAATCGCAAACAGATTGATTTCATACACTTCATCAATGCCGATCTGTCTGCCACATCCCTGATAGGCCAGGGAACTGTCCACAAAACGGTCGCTGATGATTGTGATGCCTTCATCCAGAGCAGGCAGAACTTTATCGACCAGATGCTGGCGTCTGCTTGCTGCATAAAGAAGTGCTTCTGTTCTGGCATCCATGTCCGTATTTTGGGGATCAAGGATGATGTTACGAATCAGTTCGGCAATTTTGCTGCCGCCCGGTTCTCTGGTGTATCTGACTCTATACCCGTCTTTTTCCAGTTGTTTTGTTACGGCAGTGCTTACGGTTGTTTTACCACTGCCATCGGGTCCTTCAAATGTAATAAATAATCCACGTTTCATAGTCGTTATTATAACACGACTCACACCGAATGAGGGTTTTCTTCTTCGTGACTTTTCCTATATAATGAGGTGAAGGAGGGAAAATGGATATTTTACAATACAGGACATGGATAAAACAGCAGGTTAACAGCCCGTTTTCTTATCAGGAAAGTGCAGACCAGATTGATATTGATGCCGGTTATGCAAAGGCTAGCCTGGTTTTTCATGAGCAGGATATTATCGAGCTGATGATCACAAACAGTGCGGATGGAGAAATATCCTTTTATCTGCATTTCCAGCTGAAAGAGGAAGACCATGCAAAGAATCTGTTTAATGAACTTCTGGATACATTGAAAAATCTGAAAAACAAGCAGAAATGTAAAATACTTCTCAGTTGTTCCAGTGCTTTAACCACAAGCTTTTTTGCGCAGGAATTAAACAAAGCAGCTGAAACATTAAAACTGGATTATGATTTCGCTGCCGTCTCATTTAACCATTTGTATGAGAAGGGTTCTGATTATGATGTGATTCTGCTTGCACCGCAGATCCATTATGAATATGACAAAGTGAAGGAAATTCTGCAGGATCAGATCGTCCTGAAGATTCCCGCAGCTGTCTTTGCACAATACAATACCGGCGGTGTCTTTGAACTGGTTATGAGCGAGCGGACAAAAGCAGCACTGCAACAGAAGGAAGAACATCCTGATCCGGTGGATCCCTTTGAAAACAATTACCGTATTCTGACACTTGGCATGATTAATCATAAGGATATGATCCGGTTCGGTTATCGTATCTATGATCATGGCAAAAGAACACTGGACAAGGAAGTCATCAAGCAGACATTTGAATTACAGGATCTGGAAGACCTGATGGATTACATTGTCGCAAGGCATAAGAATATCGATGCCATTGCCCTTGCTGTTCCGGGCATTACATATCATGGCGTGCTGAATTTGATCGGATATGGTTTTATCAATCAGGATATCGGGCAGTCTCTGACCGACAAATACGGCATTCCTGTCATTCTGATCAACGATGTCAATGCGATAGCGCTTGGCTATCATGCCATGTACAGGGAGGAAAAGAATATGGTGTTCTATTTCCAGCCGAAAGGCATTCTTCCCGGTGCAGGTATCATTATTGATGACAAATTATATTCGGGAAGAGTTCATGCGGCAGGAGAAATCGGATTCCTGATCAAACACGTTGTTGAAAATGCGATAGAGAAAAGCCTGACACCGGAAGGTGCCATGGAAGTTGTCACAACAGGGCTGCTGGCCTTTATCACAACCATGGCTCCGGAGAAGATTGTCTTATACAGCGAGCTGACCCCGAATGTGAATGAGATTAAGGCAGAGCTTGCCAAAGCTTTACAGGAAGATTTCCTTCCGGAAATCGAGCACGTGGACAGATTGAAGACATACATGCTTCCGGGTGCGATGATTCATGCCCTGGATGTCTTTGCTGAGATGCCGGATTGGATTGAGGAAAGCAGAAAGAAAAACAAGACCTTTCAGTGAGGTGCGTTATGAAAAAATATCTTGTATTCCTTTTTGTGCTATGTGCTGCATGCAGCGCGCAGGAGAGAATGCTTTCGTCCGTGGAAGAGGCTGATTCAATTCAGCTGGAAGAAGAGCCAAGCCCTGCAAGTGAAACAATTCCTGTCACCGAAGAAACAGAAGAGGGCATTGATATTGACATATATGTCGGTAACTGGGAAGGGCTTGTTGAAACACTCAGCATGGAAGAAACCGGTGAAGGCATATATGAATCAAACGGTTTACATGTTACATGGGAATACAGTACCTATTACCCGGATTTCAGAATTTTTAACATCAGCAATAGCGGTAATGAAGAGGTATTGTTCTGCGGCAGCAGAATCATGGATTCCATAGATGTTTTTGATGAAAATGTAAGAAATCATGGCTGGTATCATGCATATGATCTTAGTGAAGGAATTGTATATGCAAAGTATATTGAAGATCAGGTATATGTTTTGACTGTGGATATTGATGAAGATAAAGTGCATTCCTACACGATCAGCAATGAAGTACTGGATGGCTCCCTCTATGCAGCGCTGGATAAAGTGTATTTTTTGCAGAACCATCCGGACATGGAGGAATGGAAAAAGGCGTATATCGCATATATTGGGGATAACCATGTTTACCATGTATATAACGAACCTGTGGAAACGCATTATTATCAGTTTGTGGATATTAATGGGGATGAGATTCCCGAACTGCATTTATATTATGACAATCCGGATTACGGGGAAGAGATTATCACATATACGGAAGATGGCTTTAAAGATCTGCATCTGTACGGTACTTTACTCTACTACAATAAAGAGAACTATTTTGCAGATTCCATCGACCGTTCCGAAGTGCATCAGGATGAGATTTATTCCATCATTAACAATGATTTTGTAAAGATTGCTTCAGGCAACTACGGAACCGATGATCCTGAGCATTCGGATTACAGGTATTACTGTAATGATGAGGAAGTTAATGAAAAAGAATATAAAGAGCATGTCATTGACAGCAGCCGTTGTGCTTGGCCAAACAATGAACTGCATGACTATTATGAAATGATGATGCAGATCGTCATGTATTAAGGAGAAAATGATGTTTAGAGAAATGAGAAGAAAGAACCAAGAGCTTTCTGAAGAAGAATGCATTCAGATTTTGAATGGGGCAAAACGAGGTGTCCTGTCCGTTTTCGGTGAGAATGGCTATCCTTATGGTGTTCCGATGAATTTTGTCTATGAAGAACAGAAAATCTATTTCCATTGTGCCCTCAGCGGACATAAACTGGATGCCGTTCAGGCAAATGACAAAGTCTGTTTGACCGTACTGGATGAAGGCGTAAAGGAGGAAGGTGACTGGTGGTATCATTTTAACAGTGTCATCTGCTTTGGCAGAATCCGTATTGTTGAAGATGCAAAAGAAAAAGAAAAACGCCTGTTTTCTTTCGGCATGAAATACATGCCTACACGGGAATCTGTTCTGGAGGAAATGAAACTGGATGGAAGCAGGGCCAATGTTCTGGAGCTGTCCATAGATCATATGACAGGCAAAAGGGTCAGAGAAAAATAGGTTTCTTTCCATAACTGAAAAAGCATGCATAGGCATGCTTTTGACTTATTTGACCAACAGATACATGAGTACGGAAACCAGCGTACTGGTTAAGCCGATACATGCTTCATATGGGATTAATTTCATTCTTTCAGATATTTTTAATGAAACCGCGCCTCCTGTTGCGTGGAAGAAAGAGCCATGTGGCAGAGAATCCACTACCGTTGCACCGGCATGGATCATAGCTGCTGCCGCAAGTCCGGAAACACCGGAAGCTAACAATGTCGGAGAGAATGTCTGGGCAGCTACGGTTGCACCGGCTGTTGTGGATGCGGTTGCTCCTGCCATTAAGATACCGGATAACGGTGCAAGAATAAATGCAGGCATATTCATTGCTTCAAGGATATTTGTTACATCGTACTGCAATGCGGAAGCTTTGATGATACCGGCAATTGTTCCTGTGCCGATCAGAAGAATGGAAACACCGATAACCTTGGACAAACCGAATTCCGTATAGGAAACCAGATTCTTTGCATTACCTGTAGCCAGGGTGCAGATGATTCCACCTACCGGCAAAGCAATCAGAGGATCGATGGAGATGCCTGCAACCGGTCTTAATGCGAGCATGATGATGACACATAGCGGACCGAGAATTGCTGTAAAGAAGGATGGAAGATTGTGATCTTCATTTTTTTCAAGGTCTTCTGCCGTGACACGCAAATCGCCTTTGGAAAGCTTGGAAGCAAGGATGACAGTAACGATTAATGCGCATACGGCAGGGATTGCATTACGCATCATGACAGAGGTCAGATCCTGTTGGAATGCTTCAGAGATTGCGATTGTATTCGGATTAGGTGAGATGATGTTGCCGGCTTTTCCGCCGCCGATCATTGCCAATAAAATTCCCGGCTTGGAGATACCGGCTTTCTCTGCGATTGCAAGAGCTATCGGAGCAACTGTAATGACGGAAATATCGATGAATACACCCACAGCACAGATGATCATTGTCGCTACGGCAATGGCAATCACTGCTCTTTTTTCACCGAGTTTGTCGACGATGGTTTCTGCAATTTTCTGGGCAGAACCCGTTTTGATCAATGCACCTGCCAGGATACCGCTGGTTAAGATACGAAGGATACTGGACATCATTGAGGCAGCACCGGATACCATGGTACTGACCGTTGTATCCAATCCTCCGCCTCCGATAATACCCCCGACCAGGGCACCGAGAATCAGGCAGTATGCAGGCTGAACTTTTTTGATAATCAAAACAATGGCGATAGCCAGACCGATCATTGCTCCTAATGTTGTAAACTGTGCTTCCATGATTACCTCACTGCCTCGATCAGGCGGAATACCTGTTCTGATGTATCAACCATGTTCTGTCTTGCAACAGCATGGTCCATCGCTTCATCTTTGGTCACGACTCTTCTGAGAATCGGGAAGAAGGCATCAATACCGTGCTCATTTACCGCAACAGCATCTTTTGTGACAACACCGCTGAAGGCAACAACCGGTTTATTATATTTTTTGGCAATATTGGCAACACCGATCGGTGCTTTGCCCATAACGGTCTGTGCATCCAGTCTTCCTTCACCTGTAACAACAAGATCTGCATCTTTGACATATTCCTCGAGTTTTGTCTCTCTTAAAACGATGTTGATGCCGGATTCCAGTGTGGCATTTGTATAAGAGAGGAAGGCAAAGCCGAGTCCTCCGGCAGCACCTGTTCCCGGAATCAGGCGATCTGCTTTTTCATATTTTTCCTGCGTCAAGGCAGCATAACTTTTTAACCATTCATCCATCTGCATGATCATGGATGGCGTTGCACCTTTCTGCGGACCGTAGATTGCACTTGCACCGTTTTCACCGCATAACGGATTATCGACATCACAAGCAATCTTGAAGTCACATTCTTTCAGAAGAGGCGTGACGGTATCATCTGTAATCTTTGTGATTTTGCTGAGACCGATGGCACCGTAAGAAACCTGATTGCCGTTTTCATCGAGCATTCCGTAACCAAGTGCCTGCAGCATGCCGATACCGCCGTCATTTGTTGCGCTTCCGCCGATGCCCATGATAAAGTGACGGCATCCTTTGCGGATTGCATCCAGGATCATTTCTCCGACACCGAAAGTTGTGGTATGCATCGGATTTAATTCATCATCCTTTAAGAAAGTGATGCCTGCAGCAGCTGACATTTCCATGACTGCTGTTTTGCCGTCATTGAGAATGCCGTATTCTGCATCCACAGGTTTGCCGAGAGGTCCGCATACTTTAACTTTCTGTAATTGTCCGCCCATGCCAAGCGTCAGGGCTTCAACGGTTCCTTCACCACCGTCTGCAAGAGGCCTGACAAAGACTTCTGCATCTTTCATGGCATTGTGAATGCCTTCCCTTATAGCATCGCCTGCCTGCAGGGAAGAAAGACTACCTTTTAATGAATCGATAGCGATAACGATTTTCATATTGTTTCTCCTTTATTTCTATAAAAATAATATGCAAAAAGAGAAAACAATGATATGTTATAGAGGACAAAAGAATTCAAAATTTACAGAAAAATATATTACATAGAACAAAAAGGAGATCATATGGCTTCGATCAGCAGAGAAACTGCCCAGCAGATTACGGAAACCGTAAAAAACGTATGCGGATATGATATCAATTATATTTCTACAGACGGAATTATTATTGCCTCAACAGATCCGCAACGTATCGGAGATTATCACGAAATCGGCTATCAGGCTGCACAAAAAAAGGAAACAATAGAGGTGTATGAAGATAACCGGTACGATGGCACAATGAAAGGTATAAACATACCGTTTATTTATTACGGAACCGTGCATGCAGTGATCGGCATCACCGGAGAAGTGGAAGAAGTAAAAAAATATGCACGTCTTTCCGTACAGATCATGCGCATATTATTAAAAGAAAAAGATCTGGATACTTCTCGTGAAATGAAGAGGGCACAGTTTTCCTTTGTGGTTAGATCCCTGGTGAAAGGGGAACCGATCAGCCATGAATATCTGATGCAGTTTCTGAAGGAAAAGAAATTAAACTACCAGGATACTTACAGGGTAATTGCGATAAAGCTGAAACATAATGATAATATTACCATTATGGAGAATCGCATTGAACAAATGCTGAATGATGTGACAAATTGTATTTATGCATATGATTATCCCGAATCTTTTCATGTCATTATCACGGATGAATCCTGCAAGCGGCAGAAAGAATTCTTTGAAAGGATATCGAGAGAAAATACAAGAGTCTCAATAGGAAGCGTGCAAAAGATCAATCATCTGTCCCGCTCCTATGAAGATGCAATGTTTGCCCTGCAATCATCTGATGAAGATTTTGTGATGTTTGACATGATGGACAGCCGGTTTTTGTTTTCAGTATTGCCGAGGAATCTCAAAGAAGTATTCTCGCAAAACTGTCTGGGTGAGCTGGATGAAAAGGAATTGGAAATATTAAAAACGTATCTCGATAATGATATGTCCTTGAAACAGAGTGCAGAAAAGCTATTTATTCATAAAAATACACTGCAGTATCAGCTGGATAAGATTGCTAAAAAAACAAGGAAAGATCCGAGAATCTTTAAAGATGCGATAACCTTCTGGATCGCATTGCAATGCAAAAACCAATGACAATGAATTATAGTGGTTCACATATAAATCCTGTGCTGATGATATCCGTCATTTCATCATGATGCCCGCCCATGATCTGAAAGATAAAGGCATCACCAACGGGTTGATATCCGTTATTTTTCATTTCTTCTAACAATGGCTTGATATGTTTCCCGGAAAGCGTTTGCGCCGTCGGCAGCGCCAGACATGTTTTATATATAAGACAGGGAGAATATTCAAACAAGGGAAGGGAAGAATTCACTTTCTCTGTAAACATCATTCCCTGATCAACGGGATATTCCGGTTTGTTTAGATCTTTGTAACGGATTCTGAAAACAGGCCTGCCGCTCTGATAAGAAAACAATTCCGCATATTCTTCAAAAGAGGATCTTGGATAGTAATAGAAAGATATGGTTTTTCTGGCAAAAGGTTTTCTGACCTTGTTTAGAATATCAAAGTTCTCCTGCAGATCTTTGGAAAACAGAATTCTCTGTTTCAGCATCCGGTATTCTTCTTCCAGCTCTGTAACAGAATCATCCAGTTTCTTTTTCATGGAAAGAACATCTCTTTTTTCTATTTGGCTTGCGATATCATCTAAGGAAATACCGAGACAGTTATATTGTCTTGCCATGACGATCAGATATAAATCGTGTTCTGTATAATCCCTGTAATTGTTCTGAAGATTTCTTTTGGGCTTGATAATCCCTTTTTTCTCATAAAAACGGATCATATCTGCAGATATTCCCGTATATTTACTGGCAAGCTGTATATTCATGCTATCCTCCGTTGACATTGGAACTATTCCAACGTTTATGATTATTATAACGTGAAATCATTCACTAAGGAGGAAATGAATGAAAAAGATGTTTAAGACTCTGGTTTCTGCCGGAGCCGCACTATCTCTTCTGGCATGCTCATCATCAGGATCATCCTCAGCAGCCGGTACAACCGCTTCTTCTTCTGCAGAAAGCCTTTATACAGCAGGTACATATACTGCTTCTGCAGCAGGACACAGCAGTGATGTCGTTGTCACTGCAGAATTCAGTGGCAGTGCTATTGAAAAAGTTGAACTGGATGTCTCCGGTGAAACCGAGACACCCGGCCAGGCAGCTGCTGAAGAACTGATCTCGCAGATCATGGAAGCACAATCTGCTGATATCGATGGCGTTTCCGGTGCTACCGAGACATCTACAGCTGTTAAAATGGCTATGCAGGATATCATGGCACAGGCACAGGGCTTGGAAACATCATCTGCAGAAACAACAGGTCTCACAGACGGCACATATACCGAATCTGTACAGAGCTTTGGCTTTACCGGAGACATGACAGGCGATGTAACCATTCAGGATGGCAAGATCGCTTCTATTGAAATTACTTCAGAAACAGACAGTGCTACAGGACAGTGGTTTTCTGTTGCACAGAAACTGCTGATTCCGAGAATCATTGAAGCACAATCCATCGGTGTTGATTCCATTACCGGTGCAACGACTTCTTCCGGTGCAATTAAGAATCTGGTCGGAAAAGCGATCGATGAAGCCGGCGGAGATTCCACACAATGGAGAACACCTGTAGAAAAATCCACGGAAACAGTTACCAAAGAAGGTTATGACGTTATCGTTGTAGGCTTGGGTGGATCCGGTATTCTCTCTTATTGTGCAGCTGCACAGGAAGGTGCAAGCGTATTCGGCATGGAAGCAGCAGGCGCAATCGGCGGAAACTCTGTTTCTGTATACGGACCGATGGCTTTGAACTCTGAAAACATGAAGGAAAAGTATACTAACGGTGAAGATTACATCAATGAAGATGATGTGTATAACACATGGATTGAATATGTAGGAACAGATGAAAAAGCAGATGTCATTAAGAAGGCAGTATATAACTCCGGCAGTGCTTTAGATTACTACATGGATAACTTCGATTTCTCCTTTGACGGATTGAATGGCTTATTAGGAAGCTTTGTTGTTCCGGAATGGACACAGGAATGGACAGTTTATACAGCTGATGCAGACAATACGAAATGGTATGTATTGGGTCCTGATCATACATTCCAGTTTGAACATGCATTAGACAAAGCTAAAGCAATGAATGAAAACAATGACTACATGACAGAGCTGAAAGCCGAAGAGCTGATTACAGATGCCGATGGAAATATCACAGGTGTCCGTGCAACATATTATGATGGCACGACGTATGAGATTTACGGAAAGACAGTCATTCTTGCAACAGGCGGCTTTGTCGGCAATGAAGATATGATGAAAGAATATCTCGGTTCTACTGTCACCACAATCGGATGTACCGTGAATAAGGGCGATGGCATCCGTATGGGCATGTCCGTCGGCGGAGCAACTTATGCGATGGGAACATTACCGATGATTCATATTTCCCAGGTTCCGAATGTCATTCGCACAGATGAACTGACAGCGGATCAGAAAGCAATTCTTTCCGCATTGGCTGTTACGACAGATATGCCGATGGTTACAGTCAATGGCGAGCCTTGGGGCAATGTCAACCAGTCCGGTACAAGTGAAGAAACAGGCTTGAGTGTAGAAATCGCTTATGCGCCGGGTTTCCGCTATTATGTCATGTATACACAGGAAGATATCGACAATATCAAAGCGAATGGCTTAAGTGAAGCACAGGCTGCTGCTGTTGTTAACTTTGTCGGCAATGGCGGTACCCTGCCGGAAGCTGGTACACCTGTAGCAGATATCGAAGATATTATTGCGGTTGGCGAAAAATACAATAACGTCATCAAAGGAGATTCCATTGCTGATCTTGCAGCTAAATTAGATGTTGATGAAGCAACACTCTCCGAGACACTGGGTGGCCAGGATGGCACATATTATGCAGTGATTTGTGCAGGATGGTCTTACGGAACAGTAGGAAGCCTGGATGTTGATGAAAACATGAATGTCTTAAAAGAGGACGGTACACCGATCGCTAATCTCTTTGCGGTCGGACAGGACTCCGAAGGCGTATGTAATGCCGACGGCAAAGCATACAGCCCATGGGGCGGACAGGCACAGTCCTGGACATTTGTATCCGGTCAGATTGCCGGTACACAAGCTGCAGCTTATACAGGAGAATAAAAAGACAAAGCCATGCAATCGCATGGCTTTTTGTTTAGACCGCTTTTCTTGTCACAAACATACTCTCATGATAAAATGGCAGATGTTATGAAGAAGTTAAAGCAGTTTTTGCAATCCATGACATTCGGATTGATTTTATTAGGACTGATTGTGGTGTTATCGGTGATCGGAAGTGTCATTCCGCAGAATGAACCTGTAATGACATATGTCAGAGCATATCCCTCACTGTATCAGGTGATCTTTGCGCTGCAGTTAAATACAATCTTTACAAGCTGGTATTTTATCTTATTAAGTGCATTGTTATGTATTAACCTGTTTTTCTGTTCAATCATTCGCATCAGAAAACTGGTTAAGATTGATCCTCTTGCACCTGCAAGAGCAGATCTGCCGATGACTGCACTCACGGAACAAGGTGTAGAAAAAGTAAAAGAAGTGTTACGAAAAAACAGATGCAAAGAAGAAAACGGCATTTTTTATAAAAATCTATTTGGAAGGTACGGATCATTTCTCACACATCTGGGTATCCTGTTGACAGTCATCTTCTGGGGGCTGGCGATGTATTTGCCGACTACCATTGATTCTACCTGTATGCCGAAGGAATACGTGCTTCTTGAAGACGGAACAAGAATCGGTGTAGACTCTTTCTCGATTGAAGACGCTGATGGTAAGCTGGATTACAGCAGTGTCATCAAGATTGTTCTTCCGGATGGAAGAGAATCAGACTGGACAACGATCAAGGTTAATCATCCGGCATCCTTCCATGGTTATGCGGTCTATCAGCAGACATACGGAACAACGGGAAGAATTACGGTAAAAGACAACAAGGGCAATGAAGATTCCTTCTATGTCGATGCCAATGATTTCCTGAGTGCAGACGGGGAAAACGGCATTCTGTATGACAATCTGTATCCGGGTATAGATGAGACGGATGGGAAAATGACACTGATTACCAATACAACCGGCTCTTATCCCGATCCGGTGTATGTATTCACCACAATCGTGGATCAGCAACAGCAGGAAGTCATGCTGGCATTTCCGGGTGATGAATATGAAATCGGGGGCTATACATACATATTCGAAGAACCTGTTGAATATCCGGGTTTGCGTATCAAAAAAACACCTGTAATGGTTAATTATCTTCTGATGCTGGCATTCCTGGTTATGACTGTAGGCTTATATTTGACCTTTTTTCTGCAGCCTGTGATTGTCAAAGTCACCAATGAAGGCTATGCCATTGCGGGTCCTAAACAGGAAGGCATTCGCCTGCAACTCAAAGAAGCTACAAGAAATGAGGTAAAAGAGGTATGTTAGATATTTTGTTCTTTTCAGGACTGGTATTTTATTTTATTTCCATGGTCCTGCTATTCGGAGGAAACGTATTTAAAAAAGAGAAGATCACAAAGATCGCCTGGTTTGTCTTTCTGGGGGGACTTGCCCTGGAAACCGCTTATCTTGTTGCCAGAGGTATTGTAGCCGGAAGACTGCCGCTGTCCAACCAGTTTGAATTTGCGACAGCCTTCTCCTGGGGAATCGGTGTGATGCTGGTATTCATGCATTACAAATTCCATACGGAATGGATTGAAACAATTGCCATTGCAATGACCTTCCTGATTCTTTCCTATGCGGCATTCCAGCCAAGGGCGGTGAATGACCTGATGCCGGCATTAAGAAGTTTCTGGTTTGGATTTCATATCGGGTCAGCATCATTCTCGTATTCTGCATTTATGCTGGCAGGAGCTGCAGGTATTCGGTATATTCATGTCTATAAGAAAGATCCTGAGAATGAGAAACTGGAACAGATGGATTATTTTATCTATCGCCTGATTTCCTTTGGCTTATTGTTATTGACGATTACGATTCTTACCGGTGCAATCTGGGCGGAAAAAGCATGGTCGGCATTCTGGACATGGGATCCGAAAGAAGTATGGGCTTTGATCACATGGATTCTGTATGCAATTTACTTGCATTTACGAATCGGCAGAAAGAAATCCGGCACATTCATGGCGTGGTATGCGATTATTGCCGTACCGGTGGTACTGTTTACCTTTATCGGTGTTAACACGATCATGCCGGGACTGCATTCTTACGGGGCTGTTGTAAAAACTCTGATCTAAAGGAGGCTGAAATGAAAAAAATAGTACTCTTGTTGTGCATGTTATTGGTACTTGCCGGATGCACAAAACCTGCTGCAGAAAAAAAGATTACCGATGAATACACACAGTTAAAATCCGGTGAGGTATTCTATTATGGCAACAAGGAAGATCTGCAGGATTACATTTCACATGGTACCGGAATTCTGTTTCTCGGTTTTCCTGAATGTCCATGGTGCCAGGCATATCTGCCTGTACTGGAAGAGATTCTCAAGGAAAATGAAATGGAATGCATGTATTACAATATCTATACGGAAAAAAAGGAAGACCGTGATTACTATGATGCCGTTGCTTCCTTGTTAATGTCACAAAACGATACTTCTGAAGATATCATACAATATGACAGTGATGGCAAACAGGTAATCTACATGCCTCTGGTGTTGTTTATTCAGGAGGGCAGAATCATTGCCTTTGATAATGAAACATGTACCGAAGACAGCAGCGTCATTTCTCCTGAGGATTATTGGACAGAAGAGAAGCTGGAAGCATTAAAAGACAGATTATCCCAATCTGTAAAGGTGATCAAGGAAGCTAAGGCTGAGATTGATGCCAAAGGTTGTGATACGGGCTGTAAAGTGGAGACAAACGGCTAAATAGTGCAAACAATCATTCAAAAGGATGGTTGTTTTTCTTTTTTTCGTGTTGTGAGATAATATTGTACATACATTGGAGGAGCTTATGGATATCAATCTGTTTATATCATACAGGGACAGGATACTGGACAACTGCAGGAAGGTTATTTTGGGAAAGGATGAAATCATATTGCATGTTCTGGAGTGCTTTTTATGCTCAGGGCACATCCTTCTTGAAGATGTGCCCGGTACGGGAAAAACAATGCTGCTGAGGTCTTTTGCCGCTTCTATAGGCGGTGATTTTAAGCGCATTCAGTTTACACCGGATCTTTTGCCAAGTGATCTGACAGGCATCAATTTTTACAATATGAAAACGCAGGAATTTGAATTCAGGCCCGGACCTTTGTTTACGCAGATGATCCTTGCCGATGAAATTAACAGGGCAACCCCGCGAACACAGGCAAGCATGCTTGAAGCAATGGAGGAAAGACAGGTAACCATTGACGGTGTAACCTATCCGATGAAGGAGCCGTTTATGGTCATGGCAACAGAGAATCCGTTGGAGAGCTATGGCACGTTTGCACTTCCTGAAGCACAGATTGACCGTTTCTTTATGAGACTGCAGATGGGATACATGAGCCGCGAACAGGAAAGAGAAGTCATTGCAAGAAAGCCTGCATCTGTTTTGGTCAGTGAATTGCAGCCTGTCGTTACAAGAGAGGAAACCGAACAGCTGAAAAAGGCGGTCAGGGAAATTTATGTATCCGATGCGGTCAGCTCCTACATCATGGATATTGTGGAACAATCCCGCAAAGGAAATAGATTCGGCTATGGTATCTCCACAAGAGGGGGCATTGCGTTGTATGCCGCTGCCCAGGTACATGCTGCTTTGTCGGGAAGAGATTATGTGATTCCGGAGGATGTCAGGGATCTTTGTGTTCCGGTATTGGCACACCGTATCGGAGGATCGACAATGTCCATGGAGGAAAGTGAAAACAGGGTCATCAGCATGCTCGAAAACATCAAAGTGCCTCTGGAGGAAGTGCAATGATTCTTTCTTTGCTTCTGGTATGTCTGATCATCGGATTTCTGGAAGCACAAAGCATCAAAAACTGTTTTGAAAAACTGGATTACGATTTGCGGATTGATAAAAAATGCGTCAATTGTGATGAGGTTTTTTCTGTGACTTCTGTTTTGGAAAATCGCAGGACACTGCCATTATTGTCATTGCATATTTCCGAATATTATCCAAAAGAGATGCTGATTGAAGAAGCAGAAACAAACCAAAGCTATGGTGGCGAGCATATTCTGGAACAGTCTTTATATATCATGCCGAAACAGAGAGCTGTACGTACTCTTCAGGCTTCTTTAAACCGCAGAGGCATATACCGTATCGGCAGGGCAAGAATAACTGCAGGAGATCTTCTTGGCTTTAAAGAGGAAATGCGTACAATCGAAAGACGACAGGAGATTGTCGTTTATCCAAGAAGTGCAGATATTCAGAAGATAGAACCTTCCTTCGGCGGGTATCTCGGCTCTGTATCCGTCAAACGTTTTATTATGCCTGATCCGATCCAGACCATCGGTTTCAGGGAGTATACGGGAAGAGAACCGCAAAAAGATATTTCCTGGAACCAGTCATTAAAAAGAAATACGCTCATGGTCAGACAGTATGACTATACGGCTGAACAGAAAGCATCCGTGATTGTTGACGTTAGTGACGGAGATGAAAAAAGCGTGGAAAGATGTTATGAAATATGCAGGAGCATCATTGAATATCTGGAAGACAAACATATCATCTTTGGTTTTTATACCAATGCCATGATTCCTTTCGGAAAAACACATATTCCCGACGGTACGGGAAGATTTCATCTGGAAACCATATTGGAAAGCCTGGGAAGAGCTTCACTAGGTTCTTCGCTTTCCCGTGAAAGACTGTTTATGAAAGTACTGTCCTATGCAACGGAAGTGCGCTCGTATATTTTGATCTGTGCCAATACAAAAGATCTGCAGAAGAATCTTGCCATGTATGAAAGAAAACTGCAGACAAAAGTGTATGTCGTGGATGCTTTGGAAGAAGGTGAACAATGAAAAAGTTCTTGGAATGGACGGGATTTGTCCGTGAACTGCTGTTCTTTCTTTCAACCTTCGGCATACGATTGATCATGCAAACAGAGGGCATTCTTGCAGTATTGCTTGCATGCATCTGTGCATTTGCCTGTATTTATGCAAATGAGAAAGGAAAACTGCGCTTTTTGGCATTATTGCTTTGTGCAGGAATGCCGGTATTGATGCCTTCTGTACCCACAATACTCATTATGCTTTTGATCATTGTCAGATGCATCATGCAGAAATGGGAGTATGATTATGATTTTACTGTTCTTGAAACAGAGATTATGATTCCCGTATTCCTTATTTTTGCATTATTTACCGGATTTGACAGAGAATTTATGAAGCTGGGAATTCCTGTATTTGCCGGATTTCTTTGTCTGTCCATGTTTGATCTGCGCATGTTAAGGAGCTTGACAAATACTGAGGATTTTTCCTTTACCGCAATGAACCTTCTGTTATCAGTGGCTTTGGGCGTTTTTGTGGCTGTGATCATGATTCCTTCTTTCGGCAATTTGGTTTTGCTTGCTATAGGGAAAGTTTATGCATGGTGTATTGTACCGATTTTGAAAATTCTGGCAGGGATTGTCGGATTTGTTGTTTATGGCATCGTCAGGATTTTTCTATGGCTTGTCTCCTTTATCCAAAAGGAAGAGGTGGAGATGCCTGAGATGGAAATGGGAGAATTCGGTGATTATATCCCTGAAGAAATCAATATGACTTCCCATCCTGCTTTAATGATGACGGGAACTGTCATAGTATGTATTCTTGCGGTGATCATCATTTATTTCATTCTTAAGAACATCAGAAAATCCTCTGTTTCACCAAATCGGAATCCGGCTTTCCGAAAAGAAAAAATATCTGTTTACGAAGAAAGAAAATACAGGGATATGAATGAAAATGCCGGAATTCGTAAAATATATCGTAAATATTTGAAATTATGTCAAAAACAAAATATCATTATCAATGGAAGTAACGCTTCAGATGTCATTGCCGGACAAACAAGAGATATCATTCATACAGACGATGCAGACCGCTTGCGTGATTTATGGCTGCCTGTCCGTTATGGCAACAAGGAAGGCAAAGATACAGAAGAAGCAGAAACACTGTTGCGGAAAATCCGAAAATCATTTCTATGAGGGGGTCCATATGAAAGGTATACATGTATTCAGTGAAGTTGGAAAGCTGAAAAAAGTTCTTTTGCATCGTCCGGGAAGGGAACTGTTAAATATTTCTCCGGATACGATGGACAGGCTTCTCTTTGATGATATTCCGTATCTGCAGATTGCCGGGCAGGAACATGATGCTTTTGCGGAAACACTCAGAAAACAAGGAGTTGAAGTTGTATATCTTGAGGATCTGATGACGGAAACACTTGCACAAAATCCCGATCTTGTCATTCCGTTTCTTCATCAATGGCTGCAGGAAGGCGGCATATATACGGATATTTGGAAGAATAACCTGACTTCCTATCTTCTGGATCATTTCGGAGGCAAGGATCTTGTCTTAAAGACAATGGAAGGAATCAATTTGAAAGAAATCAGCAACATTCATCCCAGTCATTCTCTTGTTGATCTTGTTTCCGATCCGCAGGAACTGATTGTTCCCCCTATGCCGAATCTCTATTTTACAAGAGATCCGTTTGCCTCCATCGGTAACGGTGTTTCCATTAACCATATGCGTTATCCTGCAAGAAACAGGGAAACCATCTATGCGGAGTATATCCTGCATTACCATGATGATTTCAAAGATCAGGTTCATTTCTATTATGACCGCAATGAATTTTGGAATATTGAAGGCGGAGATATTCTCAATCTTTCCGATAAGGTATTGGCTATAGGCATTTCGGAAAGAACCGGTGCAGAAGCAATTGAAGAGCTTGCCATTCGTCTTCTTCATGAAGAGAGTTCTGCAATTCAGACAATCCTTGCACTCAGGATTCCGGCAATCCGTGCATTCATGCATCTGGATACAGTGTTTACCGCACTCAGCAGAAATCAGTATGCCGTACATCCGGAAATCATGAAAACATTGCAAATCTATAAGATCACAAAGGGGACAGGCGGATATGCATTGGATGTAAAAGAACTGGATGATAAACTGGAGGATGTATTGAAGGAATATACCTGTCAGGATCATGTGGAGCTGATACCGTGCGGAGGAAAAGATTCGGTTGCGGCAAGAAGGGAACAGTGGTCGGATGGTTCCAATACATTAGCTGTTGCCCCGGGAAAAGTCATTGTGTATCAACGCAACGATGTGACCAATGCCCTGTTAAAGGAACATGGCATTGAATGCATTACCATCAAAGACAGTGAGTTATCCAGAGGCAGGGGCGGGCCGAGATGCATGTCCATGCCATTGTACAGAGAGGAGTAAAAAATGGGTATCAACATCAGAGGAAGAAGTTTTCTGACATTGCTGGATTTTTCCAAAGAGGAGATTGAATATCTCCTGGAACTGTCCAAAGAATTCAAAAGGATGAAGTATTGTGGTACGGATCATTCGTATTTGAAGGGGAAGAATATTGTACTTTTATTTGAAAAAACTTCCACCAGGACTAGGTGTGCATTTGAAGTTGCCGGACATGATCTGGGCATGGGAGTGACCTTCCTGGATTCCAAATCCTCCCAGATGGGCAAGAAAGAATCCCTTGCCGATACCGCAAAGGTATTGGGAAGAATGTTTGACGGCATTGAGTACAGAGGCTATAAACAGAGTGTTGTGGAAGATCTGGCAAAGTATTCCGGTGTTCCGGTATGGAACGGCCTTACAGATGATTTTCATCCGACCCAAATGCTGGCAGATATATTGACAGTGGAAGAGGAATTCGGAAAAGTGCAGGGAAGAAAACTGACATTCTTCGGTGATGCAAGAAACAATGTTGCCAATTCCCTAATGGTCATTTGTGCTAAACTGGGCATGAACTTCTGTGCCTGTGCACCAAAGGAACTCTGGCCGAAGCAGGAACTGATCGATAAGTGTCAGGCTGTTGCCAAAGACTCCGGTGCAATATTAACCTTTACCGAAGATCCTAATGAAGGTGCAAAAGGTGCGGATGTCTTATATACGGATATCTGGGTATCCATGGGTGAACCGGAAGAATTATGGGCAGAAAGAATCCGTCTTCTCAAACCTTACCAGGTTGATCAGGAAAAGATGGATCTTGCCAAACCGGAAGCAATCTTTATGCATTGCTTGCCGTCATTCCATGACCGTGAAACGGATATCGGTGAAGAAATCTATGAGAAATTCGGGCTTTCCTCTATGGAAGTTACAGATAAAGTATTCCTTGGGCCTAAGGCAAGACAGTTCCGTGAAGCGGAAAACAGAATGCATACCATCAAAGCTGTCATGTATGCAACATTGAAATAAGAAAATACCGGAAACGGTATTTTTTTCTGTCATAAGGGAACTTTTCGGCATTCTGATTTGTATGATTGGTGAAGAAGGAGGAACATATGCGGAGGGACATATATGAAGTAACAGAAAAGTATGCTTCAAATATATACAAAGCAGCTTTCAGCATCGTCAGAGATCATTTTGATGCTGAAGATGTTCTTCAGGAAAC
>CACXCB010000047.1 GCA_902766005.1 uncultured Erysipelotrichaceae bacterium
AAGATCAAAAAGTGCTTCTTTGATTCTGTTCAGTGTGGTTCTTCTGTGCTCCATACACATTGCAGCAGAAAGGTGGAAAATTCTGATAGATTTCTGATAATCTTTTGCCTTCCGGAATAACTGTTCCGCTTCATTCTTTTTATTACAAATGACTAAAAGGCTTTCTGTATTCTCCATTATGGACTTAATATGTTCCGGAATCTGATTTAATGTCATTTTTCCGTCATCCAGAATGGATGTTCGCCGAAAAGCATTCCAGATATTTTTTTCATATGGAACCAGATCCCGAATTCCTGCAGTACTGTTCTTGTACCGTATTGGATGTTTAACTTGCTCCAGGCATGGCTGTGTTGCTGAGCAGAGAACAACAGTTGCTCCGCATACGTATATCAGAAAATTTAATGCGAGGTTAAACAGTGTGATCATATTACCAGGGACTGTTTGCACTTCATCAATCACAATTACACTGGAGCATAAAGAATGAAATCTGCGCACACATGACATCTTCCCGGAGAAAAGTGTATTAAGGAACTGGACCAATGTGGTTATGATCACCGGTGCATTCCAGTTTTCCATGAGTAATTCATATTGAACTTGTTTTTCCTGTCCGCTTTCATCATTACCTGGGTTATTTTTCTCATTGACCACATTTGAATGATGTTCAAGGATGATTCTGTCATCTTCTATATAATCACGTATTACTTGTGCGTTTTGATCGAGAATAGATAAAAGAGGGGAAATAAAAATGATTCTTTCCATTCCATGCTCTGCAGCATGAGCCAATGCAAATCTTAGAGAGGATATCGTTTTTCCTCCACCGGTCAGAACGTTAAGACGATAGATCCCTTGATCTCGTTTTCCGGCTTTTTTACATTGCAGGGAGATTTGGTGCCTGGCCTGCGCGATTGCTGAGTCAGCAGGGAGTCTTTCGATTCGACGATCCACCCTGTGAAGAATCATCTTCCATTCTTCTCCTGTTAACTGAGGAAAAGAATCGGGATACCTATCCTGCATGAAGCTGGCTGTACTGCGACGGTCACCCTCAACAACAGAAGATAATACCATTCTGGCTAAAAGCCCCAGATAAAAGCAAATCTCTTCCGCTTCCACTGTTTGAATGTTTGTGTCAGCCTTGCATTCTCGCGGCAGCTGTCGAATCATTAACAATTTTTCCAAATAAATTGTTTTAATTTCCTTTTCAGCACACTCAATAAGGTGTTTTATATCCTGTTTTTCTCTAAAACAGTTCGTAAAATTGTCGATGCTTTCTTTGTAGGCTACCCCCTCTTTTTTATATCGATGCAGGAACCCATTCTCATGAGAAGTATTGTAGGCATCAAACATGCCATGATGTGCACCTACTGCAAAAGCAATAATTTCCGTTGCTAAATCTCTAAATGCATCACCTGAGGAGTAACTCTTCGTATCAATATTCAGATTATGATAGTTTTCGAGAATGTATCTCACACCTGCAAAAGTATGGTTAACAGATCCTCGGTTTACAGATTCACCTGATGCAGCTTTTTCGATATATTCCGTGTAATCATCTGTATACTTCCCCATATCATGCAGAAGCCCGGCAACATACGCTGTATTATATAAATTGATCCGTTGTAATGAGCGTGCCGCATATATGGCTGTTTCCAGACAATGTTCTTCGACAGTCTGAACTATCCAGCTTGTTCCATTGTCTTTTATATGAGCAGGAAATATTTTTGCTGATGCATTTTCTTTTCTTTTTTTCTCCATGGCAAACCTGCTTATAATTATTGATATGATTGCGAGACAATACATCAACTTCTGAAGAGTAAACCTATATATCATTAAAATGTATTATACCATACTATTACTATCTTTCCACATAAAAAGTAGCACTGTCTATCGTATTGTCAGTTTTTCACATCATTTCATCAAAATATCACGGCTCATAAGCAAAAAGCCATTTTTACTTCTATCGAAAACCTAAACTGGATCTTCAGCTGTACATCCTTTTCTTTCCATACACCCTAAAAAAGAAAAAGTCGGAAATCATGAATACACATGATTTCCGACTTTTTCACAGTATTATTTAATGGAGATAGTGGGATTCGAACCCATGACCTCTTGAATGCCATTCAAGCGCTCTCCCAACTGAGCTATACCCCCATTTGCGGCCTT
>CACXCB010000048.1 GCA_902766005.1 uncultured Erysipelotrichaceae bacterium
AAGATTTGCTTGCGAATCCGGCACGAAACCCTCTATCAGTTTCATGTGCGGAATGAAACCACGCAACTTTTTTTGTATCTTGATACGGGCATCCACTAATAATATGCGCCGTTGGTCCCTCAAGATAAGATACTACGATGTCATATCTTTTCTTTACAATTAACTTATACAGCAGTCGTGCAGGAATTCTCGCCTGCAGTCTGCTGTTCCCGTGAAATTGATGGTATAAAAAAGTCTTGTATTCGATTCCTTCCCGTAGACGATCCTTCTGGGAATTCTCGTCAAACAGTGTCTGAACAGTGATTTGAAACTTACTCTGATCCATATGGTTAACAAGATCAACGAGCACGTTTTCAGCTCCGCCCCTGTCTAGAGTAGGAATCAGAAATAGAACGCTGATCATTTTGCCATCCTCTTATAGATCTTGCTATTTGCAAACCGAATGATCCCCGCCCATACTATACCGGGAATAAAAGCGGCAATCGTATATCCTTTTCTGGGAGATTCCTTAACAGCTTTGTCGGCCTTGCCTGCCAGGCAGCAACTTGCCATATAATGAATATTCTGCTTCATAATATATTTGAAGTTGCGATCCGGCAGCTGCATATAAAGCTTACGATACTCAGCAAAACTATTTGGACTGTTATAGTATTGCCTCATCATCGTGTTTGTCAGTCCGCCCGGCTGATAATCTACTATATCAAATACTTCATTGGTAACTGCTAACGGACCAATCTCATCCAGTGCAAAGAATCTGTATTTGGGGTCAAAAAACTTCTCTCCCGGAAAAGATGGCATTGGAAAAACCTTTTTCAAGGCTTCCGTTCTAAAAATATACTGCTTATCTCCCGGAGCGATTCTTCTATGTTCACGGTATAAAGTCGTTTTTACATTGTCAGGGAACTCTGTTCCGATCAGTTTCCCATCCAGATCTTTGCAGAGTGTAATGAATCCGACGCAGGAACTCTCACGGATCTGGGACCATGTGTTCTCTATGATGGTCATGGCGTCAGGCGTAAAAAAATCATCCGACTCAAAACATACGAACAGCTCCGTATCCGTTTCTTCTACTGCACGGTTGAACGCTGTATGAAGCCCGCCATTTTCTTTATAGATATACCGGATCGAAAATCGTTTTTCTTCGTCGATCCATTTTTGTACAAGTTCTTTTGTATTGTCAGACGATCCGTCATCTACGATAAGCCATTTAAAGTCAAAAGAATGCTGATTGCATAAACTCTCATAGCATCGCGAAAGGATATGGGCTCTGTTATAGGTAGGTGTAAAAAATGTTACTAGTTTTTCCATGCAGAGCTCTCCTTCAGATCGCCATCTCCATCCATCTTCTTCTTACGATTTTACCATACTCCGAACTCATCTTGGGAAGTTCCTCCCCGAGGACCTTCTTTACACACAGATACGGAAGATTGACACCTGCCAGAGCAAAATAAGGGATTCCAGCTGTAATTCTGGGATTACATTCCATAATGACTGGAGTTCCGTCATTTCTCTCCCTGACATCAAAACCTATATTTCCATCCAGTCCGAGTTTTTCTGTTACCTGTGAGCAAAGATCTGTCACGCAAGGATTATCTACAATAACCGCCTCCAGCATAATGCTGTTATCCATTCTCAGGCTCTTTCGGCAGCATGCTGCCAGTACCTTTCCTTCGTCAGCAAGCAGATCTACAGAATATTCCACGCCCGGAAGATACTCCATCACAAGAAGTTCCGGCAATTCATTCTTTTTTGCTTCTTCAAGAATACTCAGAAGTTCATTCAGTGAAATCACTTCCGAAGTCGGTTTCTCATGTAGAAATGATTCTAATCGTGAAGCATTTTCCGAAAGGATCCGGAACCCACGGCTGCCGCTTCCGTCAGTTGCCTTTACACATACTTTCTTCTCCGGATACCCTAAAAGGCTGACTGCTTTCTGAAATTCTTTTGTATTATGAACGGCATAATATTCCGCACTGGGAATGCCATTCTCTTTCATAAAGTCAAAGAGCTTGCGTTTGTTATTAGCTGTTTCAAGAGCTTCCATAGAAGATACGGAAACATATGTTCCCACGGCTTCAAATCGTTCTCTGTTTGCAGCAAGTGCATTCAGTTCCGCTGACATAATAGGAAGGAGAATGTCGACTTTCTCTTTTTCACATACTGCAAGAAGAGAGTCTATATAGGACGGATCATTGCATCGCGGAACCTGATACGCCGCGTCACACATCTGCAAAATAGTATCGTCGTCGCTCATATCTGCGCCAATGATGCGGATATTTCTTTCGCCGTTATTCTTTAAACATGCAAGTGTTCCCGGCATATAGACATTGCCCGCAGCCGTGACAAGAACAGTCAGATCTCTCATTTATTCCACGTCCTTAAACAAGTAGGTTTGAAATACTTCCTCAGATGTCTCCGCCTTTTTTATCAGCGTATAACTCCCATCCGTTTTTAGAGCTGCCATAGAGCAAGCCGGCCGGATGAAAGGAGGCTTCAGCACATTCGAATATCCGCCGGTGTTTTCAAATACGACATAATCCCCTTTTGCCAGTTTCCCTTTAAACGAAGTTAAAAGAACATCCTGTTCAAGGCAGGTGTATCCGGTCAGATCGATGCTCTGATAATCTTTCTGCAGGGCTCCGCCAGGAATGACTTGCACCGGGAGTCTTTTCAATGTACAGGTCTCACCGAGATTATGGATGCTGGCGCCTAATACAGCAAAACTATGTCCATCTATGCTTTTTATGGATTCAACCTTCGTGATACAGTCCACAAAGCGGTTAATCAAAGTTGTTCCGGGTTCTGTAAACAGGATTGGCTGCCTCTGCCGTCCTCGGTAGTGATCAGCAACAATCCCCGCTGTTACCTGTGCATATTCTTCATACGTTGGAATAGTGTCGAATTGTGCCGCTAAAGCAGGTGCCATGCTGCCAAACATACCGCTGCCGAGGTCGATATACTCCGGAGCATCTTCAAAAAAGCGGTCTGCAAGCTGCAACATGTATTCTGTCCGTTTTCTCCATGCCTCTGCTCCCCGGCATCTGCTGATGTGACAATGAAGTCCGATGATATGAAGATTTGGAATTACAGATACTTTTCCGAAAGATCTCTCAAGGTCTGCTTCATCCATCCCGAACCGGGAAACAAAACCTTGTCCTATATCCAGATTAGCACGCAGTCCGATTCTGTATTCGACCGCAGGATTCTCTTCAGCCGCTTTACAAAAGGCATTTAGTTCATCCGGACTGTCAACATTTACCAAAGCCCCTCTCTGGGATGCCTCTATGCCGGCTTCGCCTTTATCAGGGCCATTGAAAATGATCCTACTGTCTTCAAACCCGATTCTTTTAGCAAGCTCGTACTCCATTTCGGAGACAACTTCCGCATAAGCCCCCAACCGCTTTGCCGTCAGGCAAATATAGGGCGTATAGTTTGTTTTAAAAGAATAAGAAATCTGATATCTTCCATACTGAGAAGACATCGCTGTATACAGTTCCTTATAATTCTCTGTAAATCCTTTTTCATCAAAC
>CACXCB010000049.1 GCA_902766005.1 uncultured Erysipelotrichaceae bacterium
CACTGCATCATTGTGTTTCTTTTCCAGATAAGAGAATACGGTGCTGATATCATTGATACTCTGTTTACACATGTTCTCTTTCTGCGCCAGTGACGCGATCTCCGCTGCAGACAGGTCTATTTTCAGATCTGCCGCACTGCTGGCGATCTGCTCGAATACTGTCTCATTCATTCCAGCTCACCGCCTTTGCAAAATTGAACTTTTCAAACGCTGATGAGGGTTCAGGTTCTTCAAGCTGCGTTACAGTTGTCTTCACCGTCACACTTGGATGCTCCTCAGGCTGATTGACAGCGTACTGGTCTTTGCAGAAGCTGTCCTTGCGGCTCCAGGTCACATTGTGCTGTACGAGCTCCCTGGAGAGTTCATCATCATAGATATACAGCGTGAACGCATCTCTCCTTACGCGGCACAGCTTCTTTGTATACCAATAAGGGACGCCATATCTTCTGCCCTCGTAGTTGACGAAGCCGTCAAAACTGATCTTTCTGAGCGGGCACAGATACTTCAGCACATCATGTGTCATGTTCAGCGTGCCCGCCGTCTTCTGACATTCAGACAGATGCTTATCATGCGGCACACAATCCACTGCACGATGGTATCTTCCGTTCTGATCATTGCACCATTTCAATGCCTCATAGTTCAGATCTGTGATATTACTGAATACACGGCCTGCCATGAAGTTCTCTTTGACAAAGCGAACAAGCCGCTCCACCTTGCCTTTAGTAAAAGGATGGGCGACTTTGCACAGCTTGGTCTTAAACCCGATGACATTCATGAACTCTTCATAGTCACTCTGCCAGATCGGATTTCCATCCGGATCTCTGCCTGTCGTAACACTCTTCATGTTATCTGTGAGCACATTCTCAGGAATACCCATATAAATAAAGGCATGGATCATTCCTATAAACAGATGTTCCTGCTTGGCGTCGGGAAAGAATTCGATATATCTTTCGCCGCAATGGTGGCAGATCATCGCAAAGCAGGCGACACGGAAAGTACCGCTGCCATCTGATTTCTCCACATTTACAAATCCCCAGTCCATCTGGTATGACTCGCCCGGACCGGTTTCGTAACGGCGGCCGCGGTTGCCTTGCGGACTTACTGTCTGTCTTTCTGCCGGGACAAGGTCACGATGATCTTCAACATATTTGCGAATGGTCGTGACACTGCCTGAGTAACCCAATGGCTTGATCCTGTCATAGATAACTTCTGAATTGGTCACCCGAATTTTAAGCAGATCATCAACGACACCAGTATAGCCACTTAATACAGTCACTTCAGCTTTGCGGCCGGTATTGCCATGCGGCATAAACTCAAAGTTATTTCTTTTCAGCCGTCTGAGTTTCTTGCGTGTTATACCGGTTCTTCTCTGAAGTTCTGCAAGATTCACTTTCGTCAGGTCAAACTTTTCACCTGCTTCTGCCTTCATCTCATCGAGGGCATGTGTTAATATTTCTTGTAGGTCATTACTTAATCCAAAGTCTGTCAAAATTCCTCCTTTTCACTGATGTATTAGCCAACAACAGTGTACAAGGAATTGAAGAGCTTGTGTAATGGCCGTTTTACTTTACTGGCCCTTTTTACCGGACACTTTATGGCCCAATTGTGCGGACAATCGATGGCCCTTTTACCCGGACGCTAACATTGCTCATCTGTACATAAAGTAATGGACGGATGTGCTTAGAAGTATTGCTTATTAAGAAAAAGTTTTCATAAGAGGTGACCGTTATAACTTATATCTCCAAATACTCTGGATTTATAGAACGGAGACTGGCTTGCTCTATCCGCTAGAGATAATCGAGATGACAGGAAAAAACGGTGCAATCATCAGCATGGACATAAAGAAGTATTTAGCATTAGGAAAGTTTCCAGAATTTAATATAACAAACGCTTTAATATAGACATAGCAAATGTTATATCGTGGGGTTTAATATGAAAGATCTAATTCTTGAAATCCGAAATCGGTTGAATGCCAGTCAGGAAGACTTGGCAAAGATGATCGGCATCTCCTATGCAACCGTGAACCGGTGGGAAAACGGACACTCTCAGCCGAACAAGGCAGCGCAGCTTCGCTTATACGATATCTGTAAGGAAAGAAACGTCGATCTGGAAGATATCATTCAGAAGAAGATTGAAAAAAGTGCTGCGAAGATCAATAACAGTCCCGAAAATGTTGTATTGTATCATGGTTCCAAATCCGGCATCAAAGGCCCTATTGCTCCGATAAGCAGAGAACGATGTGATTTTGGTAAAGGGTTTTATATGGGAACGGAGCCCTATCAGCCTTTGACATTGATCAGTGATTTTGAGGAGTCAAAGTTCTATGTTCTCAGCTTGGATATGACAGGATTGCGTTTATTGAACGTTAAGCCTGATCTGGAATGGGCAATGCTTGTGGCTTACAACAGGGGAAAGATGGATGAAGTGAGAGGAACTTCACTTTATGAGCACTATGCTGCAATGGCAAATGGTTATGATGTGGTAGTTGGCAGTATCGCCGACGACAGAATGTTCTATGTTTTGGACAACTTCTTCCTGGGAAACATTACCGACAAAGCACTTGTCATGAGCCTGTCTGCTCTGCAGCCGGGGAAGCAGTATGTTGCAATTACCGAGAAGGCATGTAAGCATGTGAAGATAGAAGCTGAGATTGAGCTGTCTCAGCTGGAGCGGATTTTTCTTCGGGATCTGAGTGAATCCAACCGTGTGAAAGGCGTTAATCTTGCTGATGAAATTTGCAGAGACTATCGAAGAGAGGGCCGGTTCTTCGATGAAATTCTAAAGGAAGACGGTAGGTAACAATCATGGATAGCATTCAATTAAAGCTTTGCGATATCCAAGGCCGTCTGTTTGAGCGTTCTATTGCCTATGCAAGTGAAGGCTTCATCCGTGATTTTATGAATTCGAAGGTAGCTGAGCATTTGGATTCTCCCTACAATAAGCTGCAGTGGATGGGAGAAGAATATCTGATTGACGAACTGAAGGATGAAAAGACACTGGAAACAGAAGGGGAAATATACTCCCCTGAAATTCTGTACTGGATTGGATATTTATATCGCTACTGGGCCTGTACACGAGGTGAGGGGAGCAAGAGAATCTACCGGCAGGCACCGGCAAAAACCATGAAGCGGAATTATATGGCTTTTCATACGTTAGACCCTGATGTAGCGATTGATGATTTGATTGAAATATATAAACAAAGAAAGAAACAGTGATCCAGATCGCAAATAACATGAAAACACTGCAGATGTTGCAAAAATTTCAAGTTATTATATGCGTCAGGTTTTATTCACAGATTGTTTTCTCCCAGAGCGTTGACTTTTCTCCCAAAACGGCATAATATTTGGGAGAAAGGGGCGGAGATCATGCGAGTGTTTGATTACAGTGTATTTGAGAAAATTCAATGGGATAATGAGACTGTTGCACTGCTTGCACAGATTCACGAATATAAAGGCCGTCAAGAGCTGTATCTGAAACAGAAGCCGGCTGTTCTTGATCACTTGATAGAAGTTGCAAAAATACAGAGCACTGAGAGTTCTAATAAGATTGAGGGGATTGTTACAACAAACACAAGAATAAAAGAACTCGTTGCCGAGAAAACTACGCCCAGGAACAGAGATGAGAAGGAAATTGCCGGATACAGGGATGTGCTTGCGCTGATTCATGATCGCTTTGAGTACATCCCTATAAGATCATCTGTTATTCTTCAGCTGCATCGTGATTTGTACAAGTATTCCGGTATGGATATTGGTGGCCGGTATAAGAACACACAGAATTATATCAGCGCAACAACAGCGGAAGGAAAATCATACATCTTGTTTACACCGTTGCCACCCTATGAAACGCCGGAGGCAATTGAAAAGATTTGTGAACAATATAATCATGCAGTTGACAGTGGCGTAGTCGATTCGCTTCTGCTGATACCGGTATTCATCAAGGACTTTCTATGCATTCATCCATTCAATGACGGGAATGGAAGGATGAGCAGACTGCTGACGACACTGTTGCTGTACCAAAGAGGATATGTGGTTGGCCGTTACATCAGTCTGGAACATATAATCGAAAAAACAAAAAGCTCTTATTACGATGTTCTGGAAGAAACTTCTGAAGGGTGGAACGAAGGCCAAAACAGTTATGCCGCATTTATCAAATACCTGCTTGGAGTTGTTCTCAAAGCATACAGGGATTTTGAAGAGCGTGTAGATCTGTTTGATGAGAAGCTTTCCGCCTATGATTTGGTGAAACGGGCAGCTGAGCGGAAAATAGCTGATTTTACGAAGAGCGAGATCATGGAACTATGTCCTGAAATAAAGAGCTCATCTGTAGAAGCGTCTTTAAAAAAGCTGTGTGATGAAGGTTTCTTGAAAAAGATAGGATCTGGGAGAGCAACAAAGTATTTCAAATTATAATTTCTCCCACTTGGTAACGAAATCTCCCAAATTGACTACGAATTTGGGAGATAAGTAATTTAACTGGGAGAAAGCAAGCCCTGCTAGTGGGAGACCGAAAGGTTTTTTCATATCTAAAGTGAATTGCCTGCAAAAAAACACGCTTTCTTTATACAGGTAATCCATCTGAACATCATTTAGCGGAATTTAAATTGAATGATGTAAAATAAATCACACCTGAGTAATTCATAAACCTTGAAAATCTGATAACAGAATATTATTACTATGCTCAAAAATTTATTCAATTACAGTTTGTAATAAACAGAGCTGGTATAGATATTGATATATCTATTATGAAAAATTCTTTGGAACTTAGCCTATATGAGATTCTATTCTCATATAGGCTTTTTCTTTTTGCTCATTTGTACATAAAGTAATGAACGTTTGTGCATGGCACTATCACAGATAAAGAAAAAATGCATTCATAAAAGAGTAGGAAAGTAAAAATATATTTATGTGATTAAAAAGTGCATATTTGCATTGCTTTAATATCTAAAAATGCATATTTTGGAAAAAACATTGATTATAATGTGCTAATATAGTAAAGCCAAAAATTATCAAATGGTGCAGCTCGCTTCTTATTTGGGACGAAACAATTTACTTCATTAAAAGATATTCTTAATTAATAATACAGAGGTTTTATTATGGATTATTCTGAAAGAATAGAAGAATTTGAAACATCTTGCCACATGTATAAAACATTGAAGAAAGAAATTGAGGCATCCAAAAACAAAGAACTCGATCCGTTAGGCAAAATTACGTTAAAGATGTATCAGGAACAAGTGGATTTTGTCGAAAACAAATTTGAAGAAATAAAAAGAACACTTGGTACACATGCAGCTATGTTACTGTGGAAACTTATGATTGAAGAAGATACCAGAGATGATATATCTGCAAAATACAAAGTACCAAAGAAAACATTGAATGGATGGATTGATGATTCATTGCAGAATCTATTTGAATCCAGATGTTGAGAATTGAAACATGAATGATTTTGATATGAATAAACAGGCATTTAAAGATTCATGCAAGATGTTCCGATGGGAAATAGAAGAATACAACGAACTGGAAATTCGGGAATCTTTGAGTGAAATAGATAAACAAGCAATGATCTTCATGCATGAAGATATTCATTATATACAGAATATATTTGATAACCTTAAAGAAATGTTTGGTTATACCGCATTTATTATCATGTGGTTATATTATGTAGAAGGCAAAACAAAAAAAGAAATTGCAGAGCAATTTGATATGCCAAGAAACAAAGTGGCAAAATATATAAATAAATGGGAGCATGCGTTATTTGAATGATGCTCCTTTTTCATCAGTTTTTCTGAGGTGTGCACCTCCGAAATATTTCGGTTTTTGGTTAATAGCGGTATCGGTTTCGATACCGCTTTAACCGTATCTAAGGGGAGAAGTATTATGACATTTAGAAATAACGGAGATTTACAGCCATTTGAGAAAAAAGTATGGTTAAGCAGTCCTACCATGCATGGTGATGAAGCAAAATACATGATGGAAGCTTATGACACCAACTGGATGAGCACGGTGGGAAAAAATATCAATGTCATAGAAAAAGAAATTGCTGAATTTGTCGGTGTGAAATATGCGGTAGCTTTATCATCCGGTACAGCTTCTTTACATTTAGCTACAAAGCTTGCCGGTGAAAAAATATACGGACAGCCAAAACCAAATGAAGGAACATTAAAAGGACATAAGGTTTTCTGTTCGGATATGACTTTTGATGCAAGCATCAATCCTGTTGCCTATGAAGATGGCGAAGCTGTATTCATTGATACAGAGTATGATACATGGAATATGGATCCGAAAGCCCTGGAAAAAGCTTTTGAAATTTATCCGGATGTCAGACTGGTTGTCATTGCACATCTATACGGTACACCAGGTAAGATAGATGAAATAAAAACAATCTGCGATAAACATGATGCATTATTAATTGAAGATGCGGCTGAAAGCTTAGGTGCTGAATACAAGCTGAATGGGAAATGGATAGAAACAGGATCCATTGGTGATTACAATGCCATTTCCTTTAACGGGAATAAAATCATCACCGGATCATGCGGAGGAATGTTCTTAACTGATTCCAGGGAAGATGCAGATAAAGTGAGAAAATGGAGCACACAATCCAGGGAAGATGCGCCATGGTATCAGCATGAAGAAATCGGTTATAACTACCGCATGAGTAATGTTGTTGCAGGAGTGGTAAGAGGACAACTCCCGTATCTGCAGGAACATATAGCCCAGAAGAAAGCAATCTATGAAAGATATAAGGAAGGCTTGAAAGGCCTTCCTTTAAAAATGAATCCTTTTGATCCGGATAAATCCAGACCTAATTACTGGTTATCCTGTCTGATCATTGATGAAGAAGCAATGTGCAAGCAGGTCAGGGATGATAATAAAGCTATCTATATTCCTGAACAGGGCAGATCCTGTCCTACAGAAATATTAGAAGCTATCGCTTCTATCAATGCTGAGGGAAGGCCTATATGGAAACCGATGCACAGCCAGCCTATATACAGAAGTCATGCTTTTATTACCTCTAAAGGCAATGGAAGAGGACAGAGTAATGCATACATAGATGAAGGAAAGGCTACAGATGTCGGCATGGATATCTTTCAAAGAGGACTATGCTTACCAAGCGATAATAAGATGACTGCTGAGGAACAGCAGAAGATTATTGAAGTGATTAAAATGTGTTTTAGATAATAGGAAAGGTACTTATCATGAGGATACTGGTATTTGCTCCTCATCGCGATGATGAAATTATCGGTGTTGGGGGAACGATATTAAAAAGAAAAGCAGCCGGTGATCATGTGACGGTTTGCATCGTTACAGCAAGAGAAGGAATGGAACTTCCCCGCGATGCAAAAGTACATCATGAAGAGATGAAACAGGCACATGCATTCTGTAATATTGATGAATATATTGGTTTTCCGTTCTGGGCAAATAATCTTGAAAATTTCTCCAGAGGAGAACTCAATAAAGCTTTTTTTGATGCAATAGTCAAGGCACAGCCTGAAGAAGTATATTTGCCATTCTGGGGTGATATGCAGAAGGATCATCAGATTGTCACAGATGCTGCTATGGTAGCATTGCGTGAAAAATATGATCATCCTGTAAAACGCATTTATGCTTATGAAACATTATCTGAAACAGGTATTAACCTTCCGACAGAAAATTATTCTTTTATACCAAATGTATTTGAAGATATTACAGATTATCTGGAGAAAAAGAAAGAAGCCTTAAGCTTTTATAAATCACAGGTTCATCCGTTTCCTGATCTTCGCTCTTTAGATGCAATTGAAGCTCTCGCTAAGTTTCGCGGGGCAACAGTCAATGTAAAAGCAGCAGAAGCATTTATGCTGATTAGAGAGACCAAGTGAGGTAAAGGTACAGTGAGTCGCTGGATTTATAAGTTTTTCAAAAGGGTGTTGGACTTCATATGTGCTTCGCTTGCAATTCTTGTTACATCACCATTATGGCTGATTGTTGCGATTGGCATTAAATTTTCCAGCCAAGGTCCTGTATTTTATCGTGCTGATCGTATCGGAAAAGGCGGAAAGCCATTTACACTTTATAAATTCCGTTCCATGCATCAATATAAGCCGGAAATAAAAGGACAAGGTGAACAGAGGGAAGGCGGAGCAATAGCAAACAAGAACCGTATATTTCCATTTGGAGCATTCCTCAGAAAAAGCAAAATTGATGAACTTCCTCAATTATTGAATATTTTATCAGGACAAATGAGTGTAATCGGACCGAGACCTACATCAGCTTTAGGAGCAAAAAATCATATCATCGGTAAATATGACAATGTATTAACCGTAAGCCCCGGTTTGGCATGTCTGGACAGTCTTTATGATTATGTTCATGGTGAACTGGTTGTAGACAGCAGTGAAGAGTATTATCAAAAAGTCGCTCCGGTTCGTGATTATCTTGCAAGCATGTATGTAGACCGGATGAGTTTTATGCTTGATATTTACTGCATACTCAGAACATTAGTTCTGATTTTTCAGGTTATGATTCAAAAGAAAAAAGATTTCCCGCTTACCAAATATGAAGCGGAAGCACAACAGAAGGTATTTGGGAATTCATAAGAATTATGGAGCAAAAAATGGATTTTAGTAAAATTAGAGTATTGCTTACTGACGGAGGAGCTCGACAGACATTAACAATTCTGCATGGGTTAAAAGAACTTGGATGTCATGTGACTGTTCTTTGTTTTTCTAAAAATAATGTTTGTTATGTTTCAAATCTCCCTGATAAAAAAATATTAAACGAGCATGCTGCGGGATCAAATAAGGGATTCGAAGATTTCCTTCTGTCTATAATAACAACCGGGGAATATGATGTTCTTTTGCCTGTTGCAGAAATGACGACAAACAAAGTAACATTGCATGAAGATGAATACAGGCAATATGTCAGATTGGCTTGTGCATCACGTCAGGCATATATACAGGCATTTAATAAGCAGAATACATTCGAACATGCGATGAATATCGGAATTCCATGTCCTGCAACCAGAAGAGAAGGACAGGATGTTGAAGATTATTTAAACTCTGTAGATTTTCCTGTCATTATAAAGCCTCGTTCCGGTCTTGGATCTGTTGGTTTTCACAAATTTGAAAAACGCGAAGATTTCTGGCCTTATATTAAAGAACATAATATTGACCTCGACCAGTATGTTCTTCAAAAGTTTATCCAATATGACAAATATCTCGGAACGATTCTGTTTGTAGATCAAAAAGGAAATGTCTGTATGTCTTATGCAGATGAAGTACTTCGCTGGTTTCCGATTGATGCGGGAACAGCTTGTCTGATAAGATCAATCGATAATCCCGAACTGATAGAAAACTCTGCCAGATTGCTGAAAGCGATGAACTGGCAAGGTGTAGCGGCATTATCTTTCATGATTGATAAAACTGATAATACACCTAAACTGCAGGAAATAAACGGACGTATTCCTGCAAGTATTAAACTGTCATGGCAATGCGGTTTTAATGTCGCAAAATTACTCATTGAAATGGCATATGATCAGGATGTTGAACAATATCCTGCAAATACAAAATTCGGTCAGTTAACCCGCCACTTTCAGGCAGATTTTCTGTGGTTTTTTAAATCACCGAAAAGATTTAAAACTGAACCAAACTGGTTTAGCTGGAAGAATACAGAGGATGTAGTGTATTGGAAAGGTGATTTAAAACCTTGGTTTGCTTATACATTTGCAAAGATGCTTGGATATCAAGATGGCATAAAAAAGAGAAGACACTGAATAGGTTGTATAGCGGCTGTCAGTAAGGAGAGAATAGATTATGGCTATTATTTTAGGAACAAATAAATATTCGGGGAAGCCGCTGGAGATTGTGGAAAAAGAAGTGCCTGCAGGATTTACGTATCGAATGCTGGAAGAACAGACGGATGAATGCTTTCTGAAATCTGTTGCAGATGCGGATTATATTTTGGCCGGCGGCAGAATGAAAATAACTGCTGAATTACTTGACCATGCAAAAAAACTGAAAATGATACAGCGCTCCGGTGTAGGACTTGATTCTCTGGATCTGGATTCCATTAAAAAAAGAGGCATTCCTCTATATGTTAATCAGGGAGTAAATACGCAAAGCTTGGCAGAACATACATTATTGTTAATTCTTGCTTCCTTAAGAAGACTTACTGAGATTCATCAGAATACAGTGAAAGGAATCTGGAAAAAGCAGGAACAGGGCGTGTGCACGGATGAATTACATGGAAAAACTGTCGGTATTATCGGCATGGGAAACAGCGGCAGGGCTCTGGCACATTTAATGCAACCCTTTCATGTCAACATTCTTTATACAAGCCGTACCAGAAAAATAGCTTTAGAGGATGAAATGGGTCTTTGTTTTAAGACGCTTGAGGAGTTATTAAGAGAATCGGATATTGTAGCTTTATGCTGTGCCCTTAACGAAAAAACAGCAGGCATGATTAACAAAGACAGTATTGATTTAATGAAAACAGGTGCAATTCTAGTGAATACAGCCCGTGGCGGTCTGGTAGTGACCAATCATCTTGCAGATGCACTTAAATCCGGTAAACTGGCTTTTGCAGGCATAGATGTTCACGAAGTTGAGCCTATTCCGGATGATTATCCGTTGAAATCTTTAAACAATGTTATTTTGACACCGCATATTGCAGGAATTACTGCCAGTTCGTTTAGAACCATGATGCACGATGCATTCAGAAATATTGAACTCTTTGAAAAAGGTGATCTGCAGGAGATAGAAGATTTCCGATACTTATGATTGAGGATGACCATGAACAGTTTAAATTTAACAGATAGATTTACAGACTATCTGTTTCATCGATATGAAACCATTGATGATTACATCAGGTGTAAAGCAGAATTATGCATTCAGGATTATCTTCCTGTTACAGAAGCAGGTGCCAAAAAAAACCATGATAAATGGCTTCATATTCTGAAACATTCTTCATCAGGTAATTCAATTCTGTATGGTTATACAAAATGTACAGACAGCAGAACAGCTGCATTAATCAATGGATTTAACGCACATACCCTGGAACTGGATGATGGACAAAGATTTGCCATGATTCATCTTGGTGCTTCTGTGATATCTGCTGTTTTAGCTGCAGAAGGAGATTATCAAATATCCGGAATTTCTAAACTGAACGGAATTGTAATGGGATATGAAGCTGCTTGCAGAACCGCAATTGCCATGCAGCCTTCTCATAAACAGCTTGGTTATCATACTGCAGGAACCTGCGGAACAATCGGTGCTGCTGTCGGGGTTGCTTTTTCCTTAGGCATGAACAAAGAACAGCTGAAAAGAGTACTTACAACTGCGGCAGGCAGTGCGGCAGGAATGCTGGAGATTCAAGAGCAGGCTTCGGAACTGAAACCGTATAATCTTGGAAGAGCAGCTATGGATGGGCTTTCTGCAGCTTATATGGGATTTACGGAATTTGATACACCAAATGATATGTTTGGCGGAGAAAGAGGATTTTTTAAAACTTTTTCTAAACAATTTAATCCCGAAAAACTGACAGAAGATACGGATTATTTTGAAATTGAAAGAATCTATGTTAAACCATATGTTTCTTGCAGACACAGCCATTCTGCAGTAGAAGCAGCAATCAGACTTCATTCTGAGATAAGCACAAAGGATATTGATACTGTAGAAGTACGTACATATAAACTCGGTGTTAAGGGACATGATCATAAGATGATTAATGGTGTTGCATCCGCTAAACTCAGTACGCCCTATGCAGTTGCGGCAGGTTTAATTTACGGGAAAGCGGATCTTTCTGTATTTGAGCCTCTGGATTTGCGTGTTATTGAGCTGGCAAAAAAAGTGAATGTGATTGAAGATTCTGATCTTACTGCAGAATGTCCAAAGAAACGAATTGCAATCGTAAAAGTCAATACCATTGGCGGAAAACAGTATTGCGAAAGAGTAGATTATGCAAAGGGAGAACCTGAAAATCCTTTTACTGATAAAGAAAGATCAGAAAAGAAAAAAATGTTGACAGAGTACATGAAAAACTTGTAATGCTGTTTCAATGCGGAGGTTTATTTCAAATGAACTCATCACAAAAAAAGAGAAATTACTGCATTGATTTTGTGAAAGGTATAGCGTGTATTTTCGTTGTATTCATGCATTGTGAGTTTCCTGGCACATTAGGAACATTAGTGCAATGCATTGCAAGATTTTCCGTACCTTTCTTTTTTATTGTCAGCGGGTATTTTTGTTACAGGAAAAACGGTAATTATTCTTATAAAGAAAAGATCAAACATATAGCGCTCATTGTTCTAAGCGCTTCATTATTCTATGCAATTGTTACACCTCTATATACATCCGGCGGCCCGAATTTTTCACTCAGCAAAATTGCCGGTTTTCTGATATTTAATATTCCGATTTACATAGCACCGCAGATGTGGTTTTTATTTGCACTTCTGTATGATTATATTCTCTTTATAATTGTTGAAAAAATCAGGTTACAAAAACAGGCATATCTTTCTATTCCGATATTAATGTCGCTGTATATTTTAATGGCTCAAGGAGCTCATTTGATCGGAATGAATGTTCCGAATGCTTTGTATAGGAATTTCCTGATTGAAGGATTTCCTTTTTTTTCACTCGGATATTTTCTTCATGCATCCGGAAGACGAATTAAGGCTTCCAACAAAATCCTGATATCCATTGTGGTTATTACTACCATGTTTTGTCCGGTTGAACGAGCTCTCATGGGCAGAGATTTCGGTATGAACATTATGTCTTTTCCGCAAGTTATTTCTATTTTTTTGTTATGTATAAAAAATCCGTCATTTGGTGAAAAAGCAGTGTTAACGAAACTCGGAACAAAGTATTCCATGTTTGTTTATATTATTCATCCGGCTGTATGGCATCTTCTTGAAAAAGGGTATGATATTCTTCGGCTGAATAGTAATATGGCAGCTCTGTATATGCTGCCTGTTTTCTGTGTTTTGATTACCGTTGTACTTTCTGTTGTATTTGTCAGTATAAAAAATACAGCATTAATATCACTGAAAAAAAGATCTGTCTGAATTGAGAATGGGAAAAATATGAAGAAAGCATTGGTCTTGGCAGGAGGGATTGCACAGGTAGCCCTCATTAAAGAATTAAAGAGCAGAGGATATAAAACACTGCTTGCAGATATGAATCCGAATTGTGTTGCAGCGTCTGTATGTGATGAGTTTTATTCTGTATCCGCAATGGATATTGACGGTATAACAAGTTTGGTAAAAGAACAGAATATCGATATGGTACTCACAGCTTGTGCCGATCAGATTCTTGTTGCAGAAGTAGAAGTATGCGAGAAGCTCGGTTTAAAAACATATCTGGATCTTGCCACAACAAAGATTGTTTCTGATAAGCATTACATGAAAGAAGTATTTGTAAAGAATGATATTCCTACTTCTAAATATATTGTTACAGATCATTTTGACAAAGATAAACTTACGGGTTTAAGATATCCGCTCGTTGTGAAACCGGTTGATGCATATAGTTCAAGAGGTGTAAGAAGATGCAACAATGTGGAAGAAGTAAAGGAGTTCCTTCCTCAGGCAATTGAGATCAGCCGCACGAATAATGCTGTTGTGGAAGAATTTATTGAAGGTGAAGAACTGACAGTTGAGGCTTTTGTATGTAAAGGGAAAGCTGCTGTTCTTTGTATCGGATGCAAAAATAAATTAAAAAACGGAAGGTTTGTATTATCCGGAAGCATATATCCTGCAGACATTTCCAAAGAACTGACAGAAGAGATAAAACAGACTACGCAGAAAATAGCGGATGCTTTCAAATTATTCAATTCTCCGATCAATATTAATATGATCACAGATGGGAACCATGCATATGTTTTGGAATTTTGTGCCAGAACAGGTGGCTTTGTCAAATATGAAATCACTAAGATTATGTCAGGTTTTGATCCGATCAAAGCAATCGTTGACATGCATGAAGGCATTGATCCTGTAGTGAATGAAGTCAAAGCAGAAAATAAATATCTGATGACATGTTATCTGTATTGCAGTGAAGGTGTTCTGGACCATTACGAAGGTTTTGAAGAAATGAAAGAACAAGGGATTATTTCCCGTTATTATCTTGTCAGAAATAAAGGACATCAGTTTAAAGGAATCAGCAGTAACGGTGACAGGGCAGCCGGTTTTTTTGTGCAGGATGATGATTATGACAAGCTTTTATGGAAATATGAAACTGCATTAAAGAATCTTAAAGTTCTTGATAAAGACGGTAACAGCCTTGTCAGATATGATCTGATTTAGAAGCGGGCAAGAGTGTATATTGAATAAAAATTACCGATGCATGATAAAGAGATAAGGCATAAACATTATAGACAACTTATTTGAGACACAGATTCATTGTTTGCAGAAAGAATAATCTGCATTTTTCTTTTTAAAGGGGTTATACGATGAAATTAAAAAGATTATGGCAATCTTTCAGATTACTTACAATCAAAAGCAGTACAGCACGTACTGAATATATACGCAAAAAGAATGTCTATGGTGCTATTGGAGAAAACTGTACTATTCAAAAAAGAAAAGTTCCTTTATATGCAAATTTGATCAGAATAGGGAACAATGTGCATATTGCTTCAAATGTATCATTTTTAACACATGATGTTTCTTATCATGTGCTTAATAATATTCCCGAAATACGTAAACGCGGGGGTGTTCAAGAAAGAATAGGCTGTATAGAAATCGGAGATAATGTTTTTATCGGATCGGGAACACATATTCTTTATGATACCAAAATAGGAAGCAATGTAATTATAGGAACCGGAAGTATTGTTACGCATGATATCCCTGATAACAGTGTCGCTGCAGGAGTGCCGGCAAGAATAATCGGAACATTCGATGACTATGCTGAAAAATGTTTAAACCATGAAAATTATCCGAACAGGATGAAGCCTGCTAAACAAACTGTTTCAGATGAATTGGCAAAATACATGTGGGAAAAGTTTGAAGAAATGCATAAGTAAGAAGTAAATGTTTAAAGGAGAAATAAGGTGAATAAAATACTGACCGTTTCTGTTGCATCATATAATGTTGAGGCATATATAGGTGAGAATCTTGATTCTATTTTATCTTGTGAAGCAAAAGATGATATTGAAATTTTTGTTGTTGATGATGGCGGAAAAGATGGGACAATTGAAATTGCAAGAAAATATGAAGAACAATATCCGGATATTGTGCATGTGATTCATAAGGAAAACGGCGGATATGGTTCTGTACAGAATTACAGTATTGCTCATGCAACAGGCAAGTATTTTAAGATCCTGGATGGCGATGACTGGATGGATACAGACGGTCTGACAAAGCTGATAGATTACTTAAAGACATCTGATGTCGATGCAGTGGTTACAAACTACTATAAAGGACCGGAAAAGGATAATTTAAGACTCTATAACTTCAGAAGCAAATGCGAAATAAATACTGTGCTTGATCCTAACCGGATCACTGTGCCTGTCAGTATGTGGGCATTAGTATTTAAAACCGAGGTTTTGAGAAAGGCAGGAGTTGTACTGCCTGAACATACTCTGTATACAGACAGAATTTATTCTACTGTTCCATTTACATATGTAAATGAAATGATTGTTTTTGATTTTCCTGTTTATTGTTACAGAACAGGAAGGGAAGGCCAAAGTGTCAGCAGAGAGTCAAGAATTAAACATATAGATGAATACTTGTTTGTAACGGAGACTCTTTGCAAGCATTATGCAACTGACAACAGAGAACATAAAGAATATGTTCTGCTGAAAGCATCAGCTGCTTACAAGGTGTCTATCAGGGCTCTTTTATTATTGCCTGCTAATCAGGATAATCTGAGAAAAATAACAGAATACGAAAAACGTGTGAAAGAATTGGCACCGGATGTATATCATAAAGCAGCATCCTTACAAACAAAAATGGGATGGGTTATCAGTTTTATGAGATCGACCGGTTACAAAGGATACTGGATTCTGGGAAGGATTCCCAAGGGAAAGATTGATTATTGATTCACAGGAGAGATTAATGAAGATATTGCTTGTAAGTTCACAATCAGCAATTTCAGGTGCAAATAAGTCAATGTGTGTTCTGGCAGAGCATTTACAGTTATATGGTTGTGATGTCACCATTGCACTTAGAAAGCATGGGGATATCATTAATGAAATTGAAGCACGTAATTTAAAATATATCGTTTTGAAAAATTATGCATGGACTGTGCCGCTTAATCGCAACAATATCAATAAGACCAATATTGGAAAGTATTGCGGTAATATACTGGCAAAGCAAAAGATAAAGAGATATCTGAAAAAAGAAAAGTTTGATATTGTGCATAATAATTCAATATCCTCATTTTTGATTGCAAAATGTGCGGAGGAATTAAAGATTCCGACAATCTGGCATTTCAGGGAATTCCTTGAGGAAGATCACCATCTGACTTTTTTTAAGTTATATAATCCTGAAAAAATAATCAATAAAGGTGTTGCAGGCATTGCAATTTCTAAATCTATTCTGAGTAAATATTCTGTAAAATATAAGCTTCCTATCCATATGATTTACAATGGCATAGAATATGCGGATTTCTGGTGTGAACGAGAAATCCTGCAAAATGATCCCATTATTTTAGCGGTTATCGGCCGGGTTTGTGAAGGGAAAAACCAGTTTGAAATAGTTAAGGCTTTATCTTTGTTACATAACAAAGGAATAAAGAATATTGAATTGCATATTATAGGCAATAAAGAAGAGCATAGTGATTATTACAAAAGCATTATAAGCTATTTAAATGGTACAGGTGCTTGTATTAAAGACAGAGTTTATTTTGATGGTGTTATTTCTGACATAGAACGAAAATATCGTGAAATTGATGTGGTGGTGGTACCGTCTGTTGCTGAAGCATTCGGAAGAGTGGCAGTTGAGGCAATGTATAGCGGATGTTATGTGATCGGAGCAAATACCGCCGGGACTTCGGAAGTGCTGGATGAGCGATACAGCACTAAATATGAACTGGGAAATATTGCTGAATTAGGAAGGGTTCTTGAATCAATAATTGATAATCGAAAAGAGTACAGAATTAAAGCAAAAGAAAGCCAGAAATATGCAATTAATACTTTTTCTGCTGAAAGAAATGCTGAATTGATTTATGAGCTGTATAAGAATCTTCTTTCAGATTGTGAAAATCAAAAGTAAATAAATACTTTTTTAGTCTTTGGAGGCTATTAATTCATGGGATATATTACAAGCAGTGTAATTTACTATATTGTATTTTTGCTGGCAGGAGTTTTTTTTGCTGCTGCTGACAGAACAAATAATAGTAAAAAAATCAGAAAATATATAGCCATAGGAATATTTATCCTTTGCTTTTTTGCAGGAATGCGAGGGACCAGTGTTGGGACAGATACTGCTACAGTTGTCCATTTCAGATTCGATAATGCAACATTGTATAAATCATGGAAGTCCTTATTGAAACCAGGAAATGAGCCATTTGTTTCATTGATTGCTTATTTTATAAAAAAAAGTATTAATAATTATCATGTATTTCTATTTATATTAGAGCTTCTTTGTGAAATTCCATTGGGGATTATTGCATATAAATTAAGAAATCGAATCAAAATTTCCGGTTTTATGACAGTCTTTATGCTTATGTTCTATCAAATCAGTCTGAATATTCATAAGCAAAGTATCGCTGCTGCATGGTTGTTATTGGCAGTTATGTATTTCCGGGAAAAGAAAATCGGTAAAGCTGCCTTAGTTGCATTGTTTTCAACCTTGTTCCATGGATCCGTATTCATGGGAATAGGATTATTCACAATCGTTTATATTTTGAGCACAAGTAAGAGTGTGAGAACCAGAATGACCGTTGCAGCAATAACCGGAGTTATTGCTTTTATTTTGTTTTTAAACTGGAAAACAGTATCAACTTTAATACTTGGTTTGGAACAGCTTTCCAATGACTATACCGGGTATATTGCTATTGCTGCAGGTGAACGAGGCATCAGATATACGAGCTTTCACTACCGCACATATATTTCATTGGTTTTACGTTCGATATGTTTTTTCGCAATTTCAAGGTCTTACTTACATTCGGAAAAACGTTTCGATGTTGATACAAAATTTTATATGTATTGCACTTTTGTAGGCTTCTTAATTTACAGTGTTTTCATAGTGTTTTTTAACATGTATATCGGAGACAGATTAACACTATATCTGGATATCAGTCAGATCATACTGGTTTCTTTGCTCATAGGAAAGAAGGATATGTCTTACTATAGAAACAGGGGGAAGTTTACCTTACGTATTCCGATCAGCGGACCGGCTATTTGTCTGTCTTTTTATATGATTTACAATTTTATGTATTTCATGGTTGTCAATTATGGTAAGACTTTGCCTTATATCATAAGATAACCCAAAAGGAGATTTGTTGATGGCACATAAGAATAGTATTAAAAAGAATCTATTCTATAGTTTGGGATATCATATTCTTGAAATTATTTTACCGTTAATCACAGCCCCGTATATCGCAAGAGTACTTGGTGCTAACGGTTCAGGAATATATTCCAAAACACATGCTTTTGCCCAGTATTTTTATCTTTTTTCAATGCTGGGTGTAAAAAATTATGGTAACAGAGCTGTTGCACGGGTAAGAGATGATTTACACGAATTAAGTAAAACATTCTGGGAAGTATATACATTTCAATTTCTTACAGGTCTTGTATTATCATCATTCTACATAATATATTGCATGACTATTTGTAAAAATGATAATTATATATATTTGTTGCAGAGTATTTATGTTTTTTCGGGTATGCTTGATATCAACTGGGCTTGTTTCGGATTGGAAAAGTTCAGATTTACAACCATCAGGGGAATGACAATCAGAATATTATCTGCTGTTGCAATATTTGTATTTGTGAAAAACGCAAATGATCTGGGACTGTATACTGTTATTATTTCTTTAAGTATTCTTTGTTCGGCGATTGTTGCCTGGCCTTATATTTTAAAACATATTATTTATGTTAAACCGCACTGGTCAGGAATAAAAAGGCATATTAAACCCAATCTCATTCTGTTTCTGCCCATTATTGCAGTCAGTATTTACAATTTGATGGATAAAATCATGCTTGGTTATTTCAGCACAAATGAAGAGGTTGCTTTTTATTCAAATGCTGAAAAAATAGTGACTATTCCGAATACTATTATTCTGGCTCTGGACAGTGTCATAATGCCGAGAATGTCAAATCTTTTCGCTAAAAAGAACAAAGAAGATAAAATTAAATATCTGATGGATAATGTAATGATGTTTGCGATGCTGATGGCAGCAGGCATGGCATTTGGTGTTGCAGGCATTTCCGATGTATTTGCACCATGGTTTTACGGGAAAGAGTTCATCCGGTGCGGATATTTTATTTTGCTGCTTAGCCCGATCATTTTATTCAGAGGATGGGCAAGTGTATTGAGAACGCAATTTATCATTCCGACCGGCAGAGATAATATTTATGTTGTTTCATTGGCAGCTGGTGCAGTCGTTAACTTAATCATCAATGCATTATTAATACCCGGCATGCAGGGTGTAGGTGCAATAATCGGTACATTATTTGCAGAGTTCGCAGTTTGCTTTATTCAGTTTTTCTGGTGTCGAAAATATCTTGATATGAAAGAATACATGATCAACGGAATGAGTTTTTGTGTAATCGGACTGTTGATGTTCTTTTTGATAGAGGCTTTATCAGGTATCAGTACAAAAGCAGTTATTGTTTTAGGTACTCAAGTATTATGCGGTGGCATATTTTATGTTGTTCTGGCTTGCTTCTATATGATTAAGATTAAAAAGAAACCGATATTGGTAAATGAAGGATTGAAGATGCTGAAAATCAAATATCGCTTTAAATAATCGACAGTACAATGATGTATGGAGGACATAATGGATGGACAATCTGTAAAGAAACAGAAACGAATTGATTATGTTGATCTCTTTCGGGCTTTTGGCATTATTTTGATGATCATGGGACATATTGGATTCGGAAGCAAATTTAACAGATGGTATCATGCTTTCCATATGCCGATGTTTTTTTTCATATCAGGATGGTTTTATAAAAGCCGAAAAGATGCATCCCTGAAAAGCCAAATCATAAAAAAAGCCAGGTCGCTTCTTATACCGTATATATGTTTCGAATTGATTGTTTTGGCAGTATGTTTCACATTCATTCCTGAATACAGGACTCTGAATACTTTTCAATATGTATTTTGGGAAAATACATATTATATTCCTGTTGAATACGGGACAAATGGTATTTCACCGATTCCCGGTGCTATGTGGTTTTTAACTGCTTTATTTAATTGTGAATTAATCTATATTTTGATGGACAGAATGTTTCATCAAAAATGGAAATTGCATCTTTTTGTTTTTCTGATAGCAGTAATCGGCATGATTGCTGCACAAATGATTCCGTTCAGGCTACCATGGGCAATGGATGCATCATTTGTCGGCGTAGGTTTGTTTCATACCGGACATGTAGTAAAAGGAACTAAAGCGGAAAAACTGCTTTATATAAGATGGCGGTGGACACTGCTCCTTGGCATAGTTATCAGTGTTTTAATCATGTTTAATAAGCCTGTAAACATGAGACTGGGTAATTATGAATGGTATCCTTTGTTTTGGATCAATGCACTGGGAGCTATCGTTGCCGGGTGGAATCTTTCCAGATATACTGAAAAACTGCTCAAAAAGACATCATACTTCAGTTATATTGCCATGTGGCTTAAAGGAGTCGGAAAGAATTCGATTGTGTATTTATGTCTTAACCAGATTGTAATTATTTCGGCTATACATATTGTTAGTCTTTTAGGTGTGAAAGGCTTTCTGATGAAATTCTTAATTTTGATTTTAACAATGTTTATACTATTCTGTTTTGAAAAACTGATTTGCAATACAAAAGCAAAAGTATTAATCGGCAAATGATAAAGGGGGGACAGATGGGACTGACCGCAAAATTGGCACAAGATCTTTTTCTGATAAACAATCTGCAGGAATATGATAAAGAAAAGTTACAAACATTAATTATCGATTTTTTTGCCGCTGCCTTTGCAGGATACAAACAGAACATTTCTTTTAACAGGGCTGTGGAAAGTGTTGTTTACTCACAAGATGGTATTGAAGAAAGTCATGTATTATTTCAGAAAAGGAAATATCCGGCAAGACTGGCAGCATTTATGAATTCCTTATACGGGCATGGTGCAGAGTTAGATGATGGCAATAAGAAGGCGGCGGGGCATGCAGGTGTACACTTGATTCCTGCTGTTTTTGCTTTGGCAGATAAACTCGGCAGCAGCAATGAAGAAGTATTAATTGCTTTAGCTACAGGATATGAAGCATACATCCGGATATCTTCTGCAGCACAACCTGGTTTAGTTGCAAGAGGATTTCATTCAACAGGAATGGCAGGGACACTTGCCTGTGCTGCAGCATGTGCAAGATTATATCACCTTGATGCGCAGGGAATAGAAGATGCAATTGCATTAGCTACTACGATGAGCGGAGGACTGCTTTCTTATGGTGACTCCCGTCCGGCTATTAAGCCATTGAATCCGGGAAAAGCAGCTGAAAACGGAGTATTTGCAGCAATGCTGGCAAATGCAGGTGTTCAAGGTCCTGCTGAAGCCTTGGAGGGACAAAATGGATGGTTCCATGCAGTCACAGATGAAATTCATGAGGAATATCTTAAGTCTTCCGATCATTTACTGCTTCATGATTGTTATTTTAAGCTATATCCATCCTGCCGTCACACACATTGCGGAATTGATGCAGCAGTGAGCCTGCATAAGAAAGTTAAGACCGAAGATATTCAAGATGTGAATGTATATATTTATCCCAATGCGATAAAACTCGCAGGAATAAAGATTCCAAAAGATCAGGATGAAACAAAGTTTTCCATCCAATATACACTTGCCTGTGCTCTTTTGAATGGCTCGTATGGAATTGCAGATATGAATCCGCCGAGACTGACACCGGATGTGCTTGATTTAATTGAGAAAATACATTTGATTCCGGACACCTCAATGGAAAATCGTTTAGAGGGAATACGTGGAACAAGGGTTGAAATTGTTTTGAACAGCAAGGAAAAAGTTGAAGAAACGGTTCTTGTTCCAAAAGGGGATCCTGAAAAACCGCTGACAAGAAATGATATTATTGAAAAGCTTAAGGTTTGCGCCGGAAGCCAGTCGGATGATGCATCTTTAATGAGGCTTGTTGAAGTCATTGAGCAGATTGAAGGCAATAAAAAGTTTGAGAATCCAATGAAGATGATCGGAGCGAAGGAATGAGCACAGAATCTAAAAGTAATGTAAAACTTGTCCTTGGCACAATGACATTCGGAGAAAGTGTTTTTCTTCCTGATGCAAAAGAATTTGTGGATGCATTCCTTGATGAAGGATATACAGAACTGGATACCGCGTATGTTTATAATGAAGGAAATTGTGAAAGAATACTCGGTGAAATCCTTCCATCCCTGAAAAGGGAATATAAAACAGCCACGAAAGTAAATCCGAGGATTACAGGAAAACTTGATGGTGAAGCTGCATATAGACAGGTGAATGAATCCCTGGAAAGAATGAGATTATGTTCTGTGGATACGATTTATCTGCATTTTCCTGATCCTGCAACACCTGTGGAAGATGTATTGTCTGCAATGGATGATTTATACAGACAGGGAAAATACAAGGAACTTGGTTTAAGCAATTTTCCTGCATGGATGGTTACGGACGTATACCATTTATGTGATAAAAACGGCTGGGTAAAACCATCTGTTTTTGAAGGAATTTATAATCCCCTGACAAGGAAAGCAGAGATAGAATTAAATGCATGCCTGAATCATTTCGGCATGCGTTTTTATGCATACAATCCTCTTGCAGGAGGACTGCTTACAGGAAGATATGAAAGTTTTGAGAATGCTCCCTCAGACGGAAGGTTCACTCACAGACCGAATTATCAGAACAGATACTGGAAAAAGAGCTACTTTGATGCAGTTGCAGTAATCAAGGAAGCAGCTGGGAAATATGGCATCAGTACTATTGAGGCAGTATATCGCTGGCTGGCATATCATTCCATGCTGGATGGTGACAGAGGAGATGCAATCATTATAGGTGCTTCAAAACTGTCCCATTTAAAACAGAATATGGAAACGGTCAAAGCCGGGCCGTTGCCGGAAGAAGTGACAAATGCTTTTGAGAAAGCATGGAAGATGACAAAAGGGGAATCCCCGGAATACTTTACGCTGTATAAAGGCAAAGGAAGCGTAGGAGGAGAAAAGAAATAATGTTAGAACAGGAAAAGGTATTTGAGATACTTGCTGAATATAATATTACTTTTTTTACAGGTGTTCCCGACTCCTATCTGAATGGTTTTTGCACATATGCATTAAATCATTTTCCGGGAAATAATATTATTGCGGCTAATGAAGGAAATGCAATAGGCATTGCTTCCGGACATTATTTTGCCACGAAAGAGATTCCTCTTGTATATATGCAGAACAGCGGCTTAGGGAATGCTGTAAATCCTTTAGCCAGCCTGGCTGATAAAAATGTATATGCAGTACCGATGATACTTTTAATCGGATGGAGAGGAGAAGGTGATACAGAACCAAACCATCCCCAGCACAAGCTTCAGGGAGAGATCACCACGAAACAGCTGGAAATCATGCATATTCCCTACGGTATTTTATCTGATGATATAGATCAGTTTAAAAATGCTGTTGAAACAGCAGTGACTTACTGCCTGAAAAACAGAACAGCATACGGCCTGATAGCACCGAAGGGCGTCATGGCAGGCGAAAAAGCTAATAATAAAGATGATGTTTATCCGATGAGCAGGGAAGAGGCAATTGAAATAATCCTTGACTGTATGCCTGAAAATACAATTTATTCAGCGACAACCGGAAGAGCTACAAGAGAGCTCTTTTTTCTCAGGGAAAAAAGAAACGAGACAAAGGATCATGACTTCCTGAATGTCGGATCCATGGGACATGCCTCTTCTGTTGCACTCGGAATTGCCATGGCAAAACCCGAAAGAAATGTAGTTGCCCTGGATGGGGATTCTGCGGCAATCATGCACATGGGAGCTTTAACAATGGTGTCCAAGCTGGATGTTCCGAATTTTATGCATGTCATTTTAAATAACGGAGCTCATGAGTCTGTGGGAGGGCAGCCTTCAGCAGGACACCTCTTGAACTGGACAGCCATTGCGGAGGCATGCGGATATAGGACAATCGGAAAGCCTGCAGAGACAAAAGAAGAGTTGATCAAAGCAATAAAAGAATTAAAAGACTGCGGGCATGCCTCATTCATTGATGTCAGGATTCACAGAGGTTTAAACAGTAAGCTTCTACCGATCATATTTGATCATCGGGAAGCGATAGACAATCTGATTGAAGACTTGAATAAAAAGAATTCAGTAAATATTCCGGAATAGCCGGGGAAAGGAATGAATTATGAACAGCATGGAGAAAACAAGAGAATTTCTAAAGACAATCGGCCTGCCTGGAGGGGATGCATATGATCTTCCGACATCAGAGAAGAGATTCAAAGATGGAGGGCAGTTCCGTTTCGAGGTTCCAGGAATCCAGGGACCTAAAGTCATGCAGGCATTGCTTGAAGCCATGGACGGCTACGGGCTTTATCTGCACAGGGTAACACAGACTCAGGGAATCATGAGGCTGACAGATGAAGAAATTGTAAAGATGGTCGAACTTGCACATAAGTGGCAGACAGATTTAATTCTTGCAATCGGTCCCAGAGCTACTACAGACACATCTGCATCTGTACACACAGAAGAAGGCGTAAGAATGGGATACCGTCTCAGAGGTGAAGAACAGATAGTTCGTGCAATTGAAGATGTGAAAAGAGCTGTAAGACTGGGATGTCGTGGATTCCTGGTATATGACGAGGGATGCTTATGGGCATTAAATGAATTCAGAAAGGCAGGAGAAATTCCGGCTGATTGTCACTTTAAAGTTTCAGCTCATACAGGACATGGCAATCCGGCATCTGCGAAGCTTCTTGAAAGCATCGGTGCAGATTCTATCAATCCTGTAAGAGATATTCAGCTGCAGATGCTTGCAGCAATGAGACAGGCTGTCGACTGTCCGATTGACATTCACACTGAGAACCCGAAATCCACAGGCGGATTTATCCGTCATTACGAAGTTCCGGAGATGATCAGAATAGCAGCTCCGATTTATCTGAAAACAGGCGGATCAGTTGCAGCAACACACAGCTGGGACAGCACAGTAGAAGATGCAAAGAAGCGTGCAAAACAGTGCAGTCTTGTAAAGAGAATGATTGATGAATATTATCCTGAGGCTGTTTGGAGCCCAAGGGGAAGCCTGATTTAATTCAGGCTTTTTTAATGTCGGGAAGAAAGAATAAGGAGGAACAACAACATGAGACATCATTTATATAATCCTGATTTTAAATTTGTTATCGAGCCGGAGAGTTTTAACAAGTACACGGACAGGGAGCTTTTGCAGTACTGCCTCGGAGCTAGCATGTATATGCCTGGCTTCAAGGACTTTGCACCTAAGATTTTAAGCAACGCAATGCCTGGCCTAACCAGCATGGTTCTGTGCTGCGAGGACGCATGCCCTGAAGAAAGAGTACTTGAAGCAGAAGAGAACATACATAAGCTGCTGAATACCGTGACCGATGCAGTTGACAGCGGCACTCTTGATCCTGACAAGGTCCCGCTGATTTTTGTGCGTGTCCGCAATCTGGAACAGTTCAAACATTTCGGATCTGCTTTGACAAAGAACGAAGTCCGCTCTTTGTGTGGTATCAACTTTCCCAAGTTCAATGCAGAAAACGGATATGAGTATTATGCATATCTAAGAGACCTGAACGAGAAGTTCGGTGAGATCATTTACGGAATGCCGATTATTGAGGACAAGGAAGTGGCTTATAAAGAATCACGCATGTATGAGCTGACAGGAATCAAGCGTATTCTTGACAAATACAAGGACCTTGTACTTCAGGTTCGTGTCGGTGCGACAGACTTCTCCTCTGTATTTGGCGTGCGTCGTGGCGTGGGATATTCTGTCTATGACATTATGGCTGTCCGCGAATGCCTGTGTGACATCCTGAACATGTTTACGAGAGACAATGACTATGTTGTTTCCGGACCTGTTTGGGAATATTTCCGCGCACCAAAGGAACTGATGTTTGAGGAGCTTCCGCATTATGGTATCGAGGATTATCTTGCCACGCGCCAGCCGATCGTAAACAACGAGATTGACGGCCTTCTCCGCGAGGTTATCCTGGACAAGGCAAACGGCTTTGTGGGACGCACGGTTATTCATCCAACCCATGTGAAGTTTGTCAATGCGATGATGGCTGTCACAAAGGAAGAATATGATGATGCATGCCAGATCCTTGGTACAGGAGGCGGTGTTGTCAAGGGATCCGGAGGAAACAAGATGAATGAGATCAAGCCTCATACAAACTGGGCTAAGAAAGTCTACAACAGGGCAAGGGCTTATGGTGTCATCCGTGATGAAAGCGGCCATGTGAAACTGTTCGCAGTAAATGAGTGAAAATATGATAAAACTGACTACACCGATCAGCGAAGAGGATATTGCGAAACTGTCGGCAGGGGATACCGTTGAAATCAGCGGCTATATTCTCTGCGGGCGTGATGCTGTCCTTCCGAAAGTGCTGAAAATGATAGATGAGGGAACAGTTGGAAATCTTGGAGTAGATCTTCATGGACAGGTGATATTCCATACGGCTGTTAGTCCTGCAGGAGTAGGACCTACCAGCTCAAACAAGCTGGAGATTGAAAGCTCAATTGCACCTTTAAGCAAGGCCGGCATAAAGCTTCACCTTGGCAAGGGAGAACTCCACAAAGAGACAATCGAAGCACTGGATAAATATAATGCGGTTTATGCAGTGATTCCCCCGGTTACGGCATTGCTTGGCTCAAAAACCAGTGAGGAAAAAGTAATTGCATTTCCGGAGCTTGGAATGGAAGCTTTGCATTTAATCAAGGTTGACGGTTATCCTGCAATCATAGGAGCGGCACACGGAAGGAGCATCTATGAATAGAACTTATGAAGAAATAACTGCCCTTGTAAGAGATACACTGGTTGAAGCAGGCAGCACTTTCAGACCTGACAAAAAAGAAGCCTATAAAAGGGCAATAGAAAAAGAAAGAAATGAGAAAGCAAAATGGGTGCTGGAGACAATTCTTGCCAATGCAGAAGCTGCCGAGAATAATCAAAGCCCGTTATGTGATGATACAGGTATTCCGCATCTTGTGCTGGAGGTCGGTGATGACTGTGCAGTGACAGGAAAAATGCTGGATGCAATTAAGGAGGGTGTTGCACAAGGATTGCGCAAGCTTCCGGGCCGTCCCATGGGAATCATGGGTGATGACAGTCACAGAATTGACCAGAGCGGGGGATTAAATCCTGACAGTGCAGGGGTTGAGCCTGCACCGATCCTGCTTCGCAGATGCAAGGATAACGTTATACGTCTGCATATTTTGATGTTCGGCGGAGGACCTGCCATCCGCGGAAAAACATACAGAGTATTCCACAAGCATAATACACAGGTTGTACTGGATGAAATTGTAAAATGGGCTACAGAAGGTGTCGCGCAATTAGGGTGCTCGCCATGCACATTGGCAGTGGGTGTAGGAAGAAGCCATTTTGAGGCAACATCGATGATGCTTCAGGCACAGGTTGACGGCAGATATGGTGTTCAGTCAGAAATGGAAACTGAAATCACAAGAAGAGTCAATGAGGCAAATATCGGTCCTCTCGGCCTTCATGGGGATACAAGTGTAATCGCTACATTCATGAAGGTAGGACCGCAGAGAGCTTCCGGAGTACGAATTGTCTGTGTAAGACCAACATGTTGTTTCGAACCAAGAATTGCTACTATAGAATTTTAAAGAGCTGTTTGTGAGATGAATTTCAAGCAAATAGCTCTTTTTTGAAAAAAGGAAATAATCAATATTTGGTAAGAGGAGTGGCTGATGTCAAAAAAGAACAGGTTTAAAAAAGTAATGTCTTCAACCGATATACTTGTTGTTGCATTCGGTGCAATGATCGGATGGGGCTGGGTGGTTTCATCCGGAAGATGGATACAAAATGCAGGTGTTGTCGGAACATTAATTGGTTTCATTATCGGCGGTATTATGATTTATTTTGTCGGTATGACCTATGCAGAACTTACGCCTGCTATGCCTAAGGTTGGAGGTGAACATGTTTTCAGTTATAAAGCTTTTGGACCGACCGGTTCTTTTATTTGTACATGGGCACTTATATTAAGTTATATCGGTGTGGTCTGTTTTGAGGCAGTTTCGTTACCGGCAATTATACAATACATTTTTCCGTCTTTCGCACAAGGTTATCTATATACCATAGCCGGTTCTGATGTTTATTTGACAAGCATACTGCTGGCATCATTTTGTACGATCGGAATTGTAATAATAAATATTCTGGGAATTAAAGCTGCTTCAATATTTCAGACAGTTCTGACTGTAACGATTGCTGTTGTCGGTATAATTCTTGTTTTAGCATCTGCATTAAATGGAAGTGCAGCCAATCTGGATGGGCAAATACTTGTTGGCGAAGGTATCGGATGTGTAAAAAATATCTTCTCTGTTGCGGTAGTTGCTCCTTTTTTTCTGTTTGGATTCGATGTTATTCCGCAGGTTGCTGAAGAAATCAATATTCCTCTTGAAAAGATTGCTAAAGTATTACTCTTATCTATTATTTGTGCAGTTACATTCTACGGTCTTGTTGTTCTTGCAGTCGGCTATGCCCTTGATACGGATGGTATTGCTGTGGCAATGAAGGGATCCGGACTGGTAACAGCTTCAGCAATGGAAAAGGTTTTTAACAGTACAGTTATGGCGAAGATTCTAATTATCGGTGGACTTTGCGGTGTAGTAACAAGCTGGAATTCGTTTTTAATCGGAGGAAGCAGAGCTATTTTTTCAATGGCTGAATCAAGGATGATTCCGGGAAGGTTTTCAGTTCTTGATAAAAAATATAAGACACCTGTGAATGCTTTGCTTTTGATCGGCATTCTTTCATTGATTGCACCGTTTTTTGGCAGAACAATGCTTGTCTGGATATCTGATGCAGCAAGCTTTGCGTGCTGCCTTGCATATTGTATGGTTTCCATGTCATTTGTGATATTAAGGAAAAAAGAACCGGATCTTCACAGACCTTACAAGGTCAGAAATTACAAATTTGTCGGTGCTACTGCAACATTTTTATCCGGACTCATGGTAGTACTTTACTTAATACCCGGTTCCGGATGTTCTATGACAATAGAGGAATGGATCATCGTAGGAGGCTGGACAATTCTGGGTATTATTTTTTATTTTATATGCAAAAGACATTACGGAGAGAAATTTGCTAAATTATAAAAACAGGGATGAATTATCCAAAACAGTCATCCGTTGAAGTCATTTAAAAATAAAATTTCTGTTGAATCAAATTGTGTTCCTTAATTAGCGATTTCTGATAAATATTTTTTATTGTCTATTAACAGTCTTGACCCGGTTTTCCAAAATGTTTTCCCAAGCAATATTATTTATTGACTTTGCCGGTAAAAAGATTGTTTATAGAATCACTGCTGTGGCGGACTCATGCCCGTCACAGCAGTGTTTTTGAATTTCATAACCAATACTGCTTTCATTAAGTCTTCGGGATTAATTGCTTTATTACTGTTGGAAACTTATTATTTGATGAAGCAATTTGTAAGGATATATCGGAGCGTATTGTCAGAAAAAATACTAAGCATTATGTTTACAAAAGAAAGAAGGGAAACTTATTTATGTATATTGAAATCACCAATAATCCTGAAAAAAGAATTGAAATGGCAAAGGAAATAATTGCGGAAAAAAAGTCATATTACACTCAGGAGGTTCTGGATTCCTTACGTGATGTTGTCAAAAAGAAAACAAATATTTCCGATCCGGAAGAACTTGAAAATGAATTATATAAAACCGTTTATTTCTATTGGGCATATGGCTGTACAGCCGAAGAATATTATTATCTGGATTTCCCGAATAAAACACATGAGGAAATTAAAGAGTATATAACCACAAGAGAGAAAATAGTATACAGAAACAGACTGAATAAAATTGAAGATGCACATATTCTTAATAATAAGTGGGATGCATATTGTCTGTTCAAGGATTATTTCGGACGAGATGTTATAAAAATCGGCAAAATGGAAGATTTTCCTGTTTTCTGTGATTTTGTACAAAAGCATTCCTCATTTGTGGTAAAGCCCACTGATATGGGAGGAGGCAGAGGAGTTCATAAAGTAACTGTTAATCCCGGCACAAATAAAGAAGAATTGAAAACGATTTTTTGCGAAATTCTGGAGGAAATCGAAAAGAATAAAAATCAATATTTGCGCGGAAAAGAAAATTCTATTATTTTGGAAGAACTGATTATTCAAGATCCAAGGATGGCTGCTTTTCACCCTGAATCAGTAAATGGAGTGCGAGTTCCGACTTTCCGAATCGGTGATACGGTACATATTTATCATCCATGGTTTAAGATTGGCAGAGGCGGAGCATTTCTCACAAGTGCCGTTTTCGGAACAATGGATGCGGGAATAGATCCTGTAACAGGAGTCGTTAATTCACCGGGATATACGGAAAATAGCGAATGTTTCGAAACACATCCTGATACAGGTATTCAATTCACCGGTTTTCAAATTCCGCGATGGGATGAACTGGTCAAAACAGTTACAGAAATTGCCATGAAACTTGATACAATCCGGTATGTCGGATGGGATATGGTATTGTCTGAAAACGGATGGGTATTAATGGAAGGAAACTTCAGCGGTGATTTTATGTGGCAGATGATTGAAAAGAAGGGAACAAAAAAAGAGCTTGAAGAATTGATTGGATGGAAACTGACAAAAGATTTCTGGTGGCAGGAATAATCATCGGTGAAACCGAAATATAGTTCTGATAAATAACGGAAAGAAGAACATGGAAAATAAGACAAAATTAGAAAAAAAACTATCACCATTAAATGTATGGTCTCTTGCTCTTGGCTGTATTATCGGATGGGGTGCTTTTGTCATGCCGGGAAATACCTTTCTTGTCAAAGCAGGACCTCTTGGCACAATGATTGCTATGGGTATTGCAGCTTTGATCATGATCATTATTTCATTTAACTATCATTTTATGATCAATAAGTTTCCTGTAGCGGGAGGGGAATTCACCTATACACAGAAAGCATTTGGTCAGAATCATGCTTTTATATGCTCATGGTTTCTGGGTTTATCTTATCTGGCTATTGTTCCGCTCAATGCAACAGCTTTAGCATTAATCGGCCGGAATTTGATGAATAATATTTTTCAAATCGGATTTCATTACAGTGTAGCAGGGTATGATATTTATTTCGGTGAGATTATCCTCGCTGTTGCTGCTTTATTACTTTTTGCTTTGCTGAGTATCAGAGGTGTAAAGTTTACAGGAGTTTTCCAGACAGGACTGGTATTTGCTTTGGTAGGCGGAGTGCTGATTATTGCAGTTGCAGCTATTGTTAATCCTAATGTGCGTTTTTCAAATCTTACACCCGGGTTTTATCCCGGAAACGGTGCTGTTTCAGGAATACTTGCCGTAGTTGCTGTAGCTCCGTGGGCTTTCGTTGGATTTGATACAATACCTCAGGCAGCTGAGGAATTTATGTTTTCTGCCAAAAAAACAAAGTTTATTATGGTGTTATCCATTCTTTTCGGAGCAGCGGTATATGTTGTGCTAAATACTGTAACAGCAGCTGTTGTGCCGCAAGGATATAGTGATTGGGCAGCATACATTGATGATCTGCCTAACCAGACAGGATTGCTTTCCTTACCAACCTTTCATGCAGGATATCAGCTTTTAGGTACTGCAGGAGTGATTTTTCTGGGTATTGCTGTTTCCGGGGCGATTCTTTCGGGAATCATCGGATTTTACATGGCAACAAGCCGGCTTCTTTATTCTATGTCTAAAGAAAATGTATTACCGGTATGGTTTGGTGAACTGCATCAGGAATATAAAACTCCCGCAAATGCAATTCTGTTTGTACTTGCAATAGCACTGATTGCACCTTTCTTTGGAAGAACTGCTCTCGGCTGGATTGTAGATATGTCTTCAATCGGCGCAGCTATTGGATACGGCTATACTTCATTAGCAGCATATAAATTTGCCAAAATCGAAAAGAATAATCAAATTAAGCTGACAGGTATAATAGGAAGCATTATGGCACTTGTATTTATTGTGCTATTACTGGTCCCGATTCCGATGTTTAATTGTTCCCTTGGCAAAGAAGCATACATATGTCTGATTATATGGATCGCTTTAGGAGTGATCTTTTATTTTTCAGCCAGGATGAAAAAAAGCACTTAAAGGCATTTACGAAGACATCATGCACTTTCCGAAATCAGAACAATAGTAAAAAGGACAGCTGATCATCATCTGTGATGGTGAAAAGCTGTCCTTTATTTCTTTTATTGGATAAAACACAAGAAGTTAAAAATTCTGACAACATAAGTTTCTTGAAATTACTTCGGTATACCGTTATAATTCTAATGAGGAGTGCCGAAAGGGAGGTGCGTCGTATGTTGATTAATGAGCAGCTTGAAAAACAAAACATGACGAAATATCGTCTGAGCAAGGCGAGCGGTGTTCCGCAGGCAACAATTAATGACATATGCAGTGGGAAGACAGATGTTGAAAAGTGTTCTGCCGGAACGCTTTATCGGCTTGCGAAAGTGCTGGGTGTTTCCATTGAAGACATTCTTGATTCTGCAAAACAGGAATACCGCAGCTCTTTTGAGACCTTTAAAAGCAACACATGCCATCATGTGAAGGACATGGGGGATGTGGATTATATGCTTGATCTTCTGGAAACAGATGAGATTAGAACGCTGTATAATAGACAATGGTATCCGGAAGCCCTGTATCTGCTGGCTATGCTGGACTATTTGTCCCGTGAAAATCACATTCCGATATGTACGAAATACGATGATATTCGGGCACAGAAATTGAGCAAACCGATTTTTCCGGCAGGCGTTCTCATGACAAGTGAGGTCCTGAAATCAGACGATCCCAAGCGCAAGGCGGAGAGAGAGGCCATTCCTGAGTTCAAACGCTTTAATATTATAGAGAGCGGGGTGAGAGATGTTGTCTGATGTACCTTTTACAAAAGAAAACCTCGACCAATATCTGAAAGAACTGGCTAAGGAGTTCAGAAAACGTAATGGTAAATCCATGCCTGCGGAAATCATCCTGATTGGTGGTGCTTCCATTATCATCAATTATGGCTTTCGTGAAATGACTTATGATATGGACGCTCTGATCAATCCGGCATCTTCGATGAAAGACGCAATCAACACTGTGGGTGATCGAAACGGCCTCCCCACAGGATGGCTAAATGATGACTTTAGAAAAACCAAATCGTATACGGATAAGATTATCCAATTCTCCAAATACTATAAGACATTCTATGGGGTTCTTGATGTACGGACGGTCACAGGTGAGTATCTGGTGGCCATGAAGCTGAGAGCTGGAAGGGAATACAAGTATGATCGTTCTGATGTGATCGGTATTCTGTGGGAGCAGGAGAAATCCGGGGATCCTTTAACGATGGAGAGAATCCAAAGTGCGGTCAAAGATCTTTACGGAACCTACGATGTGATTGCTCACGATGTCCGGACCTTTATTGAGAAAGCCATACAAGATGGGAACTATGAATCCATGTATACCCGTGTCCGGGAAGCGGAAGCAGAGAATAAGGAAAATCTGCTGGAGTACCAGGAAGAAAAACCCGGCGTGATTACCGGCGACAACGCAGGTGACATTATCGCTGTACTGAGGAGAAGAAAAGAAAAGCAATGACTTACGAAAAAGCAGAGAAAATCCTCCACCCCGGGCGATACCGTTGTTTTATGGGCAATGCCTAAGTGTTGATCTCCGTTTTCAGGTACAGCAGAACTGCTGAAAGACAAGGAAAATGATAGATGATGCGGCGTGATCTGATGAATGAGTCGGAGCGTGCAGCCTTCGTATGATATTTTGAAATACGGCGATCTGATAAATGAAATATCGATATAGAATGCTTTTGCCATAGAGAGAAAAAGAAAAGGACAGCTGAACACCTGTTAAGCAAGTGAAAGACTGTCCTTTGAATATTATTGGCGGTTAGAGCATTTGGAAAATACTATAAGATAAAACTTTTATGCAGGTCTTTATTTAAGATACCCTGCTTCATCAAGAAGTTTTTTCATATATTCTGTGTAACGAAGCAAGATATCCTCCGCCGGTCCTTTTCTTTCCTTCTCTGATGAACTTAAGTTTTTCATCTGTGCCACGCCTATGAAAATATTACCTGTAGGTATAGCTTGTGCAATGCCTTCAAAGGCTCCGGCAGGTGTGTCTACGGTTGTAAGAATCACTTTATTTTCTTTGCTGAATAAACCGCCTGCTGCACGGGGATATACGATTGTCATAAAACGTCTTGTTGCAGGGAGAAGGATATATTGCTCGATGGATGCTTTGGTCGGTCTTCCGATTATGAATTTGCCTGCTTCATTTACGTCCCAGTGTGTATTCATGAATTCATAAAGTTCTTCTAATGTAAATGCTCTGTTTGTAAGAATAACCTGTCTGCCTATCATTTTTAATTCCTCCTTATCACATTGAACAGTCTCGAAGAGGTGAGTAGTCCTTTTCGGGACTTTTTTTCTTTTGGCTGATTATGTATTTTTCCGGATACAATTCTTCAAACATATTATACATTGTATTATTCTGCCTGAGAAGTGTGACAAAGAAATATGCAGTATACAATTCAGCTACAATTCTACCAGCCATACTTAAAGGTTAATCCTTACAGGATTCTCTTGAAAACCCTGAATAAATCATCGGTATTTATTCGCAAAATCAAATAAATTCCGAAAATATATAATACAATATTGTCAGAGCTTGCTTGTATATGCATAAAATTTCGGAAGGAGTTTCTATACCGGCTGAATGTGAAAGATATTTGGAAAACTCATAAAGAAACAGCGGATTGGCTTAATAGATTTCCTTTTGGATGAAAACAGACCCAAACTTTGGGTATCGGCACCTGATTATTTACAGGACAATACATGAGAGCTATGAAAGAAATAATGTTATACCTGAAATATTCATGAATCAAAAATATAGCTGATTTCCAGTCAGAAATTCTTGAAAATTATGCCGGGGTATTTGTGTTTCCTGCAGAAAGCACGTTAAAACCGTACAGCCGCCCAGGCTGCACTAGTAACTCCTCCGCCTCTCTATCTCGAAAAATTCTTTCATAAATACGCAAAAAAATTACGAGAACAGTTTGCTTTGTCTAAGGAGATAGCTTGCAATATACTCGTCAAAAAAATGCGTATTTACGCAGAAATATTTCGGAGGTGATGCAATGATAGAGCTGGAACGGAGAGAATACCTGCAAAAACTAATCGCCAAAAAGGACAATGGAAGAGTGAAAATTGTAATTGGAATACATCATAGCGGAAAATCGTATTTGCTGTTCGAACTATACACAAAATATCTATTTTCGCAGGGAGTTGAAGAAAATCAGATCATTGGGATTGCCTTAGATGAATTACCCAATGCAAAGTACAGAGATCCATTTGAACTGGATAAATATATTCGCTCTCAGATTACAGATAAAACAAAACAATACTACATTCTAATTGATGAGATCCAGTTTGTATCGGAGATTCAGAACCCATACGTTAATGATCCTTCTGCAAAGATTAATTTCATTGATGTAGTGCTTGGGCTTATGAAGATAAAAAATGCGGATGTCTATGTTACCGGCAGCAATTCAAAGATGCTGTCGTCTGACATTCTGACACAGTTCCGGGATCGTGGAGATGAGATTCGAGTTTATCCACTTTCTTTTGCAGAATTCTATGAAGTATATGAAGGTGATAAGCATGATGCATGGATTGATTATTATACCTATGGAGGAATGCCGGTGACACTGACGCTTTCTTCGCATGAACAAAAAAGTCAGTATTTAAGAGATCTTTTTACAAGGACCTACCTAAAAGATGTAGTTGAG
>CACXCB010000050.1 GCA_902766005.1 uncultured Erysipelotrichaceae bacterium
AGTGTTGGCTTTGTCAAGATAAATTATTGAGACATTGGTCCCTGTATTGGCGAAGATGTTGGATGGCATAGAAATAACACCTTTCAGCATCTTCTCATTAATCATCTTTTCCCTTATTTTCTTTTCAATACCGCTTTTGGCTGTCAAAAATCCGGTAGGAACAACAATAGCAGCTTTTCCGGTAGATTTTAAAGAATAGAGTACATGCTGAATAAAGAGGAGATAGATGGCCATGGATTCTTTTTTCTTATTGGGAATTTTGGGAATTCCAGCAAAGAAACGATCTGTGTCTTCCCATGTCTGTTCTATCTGGTCCCTGGTTGTAGAGAAGTCCATTTTAAAGGGCGGATTGATGGTGATATAGTCAAAATGTTTCAGACCGCTTGCTGGTTCATGAGGTACATTGTAATGAGCAGGTTTTAAGAGAGTATCTCCCTGGATAATATTCCCCAAAGATTCGGTCATGCCATTTAACATTAGATTCAGACGCAGGAAACGGGTGGATTTGTTGGAGATGTCCTGGGTGTAAATGATTGCTCTGTTCATCCCGCCTTCCTGACCTAATTCATGGGCAAGGTGGAGGATTAAGCTTCCAGAACCTGCTGCTGCATCATAGATTTCTGCTGCTTCAATCTTTTCAGACATACCAACCAGACATTTGGCAATAATACTGGAAATGGCTTGTGGGGTAAAATACTCTGCATACGTACCAGCTGCTACATTGTAATCTTTAATCAGATATTCAAAAATGGCGCTGTAAAAATCAAAGGTTGTGTTGCTTGCTTCGGAAAAATCAAACTTGTCCTGACTAATAATACCAAAAATAGCTTTAGCAAAGTTATTTCTGGCTGATGGTTCCACAACATCAGTGATGGGTTCAAATAAAGGTCTTTTAGAACCATCTGCAGTTTCCACAGCAAACATCTCATTCCTTACCGAATTGCTGATGCGAACCAGAGCACGGTCAAATTCTTCATAAAATTTATCCTGTTGCACTCGATTGATAAGATATTGAATGGTGTCTTCATATTCAAACGATACGTCCCCAGAATTTTCATCGTAAAAAGCATCTAACTCATCGTTCTCATTCTGGAGGATTTCTTCAATGCTTTCCCCTATATCATCGGCAAAAGAGGAGAGATGAGCCATGAATTTGTCATTGAGGAATTTATAGAGGAAAACCGATGTGATGATTCGTTCTTCTGATGCCTGATTAGACAGTCCATTCTGAGAGCAGAGACCTTTTAAATCATCAATCATCTGTTTGATTTTGTTTTCCATGGTAAAAATATCGGGCATTTTTTTCTCCTTAAAATTTCTTTAGATTCATATATACTTCATTTAGTATATCGGTATACCAATCTTTTAATGATAGTTTCTTATATAATCCGGATTTCAAAAGTTCTTTTGTTGTGGATTTCTTTACACTGGTTGTAAAGATGTCTCTTCCCTGTAAAATAAGAATATTGTTATCCTTAATATCTTTTACACTGAAATAAACAATATCCAAAACTCCTTCCAGATTCTTTTTGTCATATTCAGGATGCATTTCACAAAGATCCTGATAAGTTTTTACAAAAGCATAGTTTCCATCGTACCGTGCTGCCAATCGTTCATTTTCTTTGTTGATAGCTCGTATCTTATCAAGAATCTCTTTTAACTGTTCATTGATGGAATCTAAGTCATCTATATTCAGAGAATCAAATATCTTCTTAAGCAACTCATCTAGTTTGATCATTTCTGTCTGACCGTGGTTCTTGTTCTTTTTGATTTCTTTCTGAATTGCCCCAACAGTATCCTGCATCTTTGTGTATTTCTTGGATTTCTCAAAATCCTTGAATTTTTCCGAAAGTTCTCCCATATCCATTATGGATATGCTTACCTTGAAAAACTCATAAAGAATATCACAAACCTGTTTGTTGCTGATAATGGCGAGCAAATCCGTTGGCTGAGAACTTAAATTCACGAAATCAATTCGGTTCTGGACTTCCTTAATTGCTCCTTTGATATGGTCAATATC
>CACXCB010000051.1 GCA_902766005.1 uncultured Erysipelotrichaceae bacterium
CTGACCGCAAAGTGTTTGGCTGAATATCTTGAAGCGGATTTTGTGGATGCGGCAGATGTGATAGCCTTTGGCTATGATGGGGAAATCGACATGAACCGAACCCACGATCTGATACTCAGAAACTGTGAACCCGACCGCAAGATTGTTATTCCCGGTTTCTATGGGGCACTTCCAAACGGCGTCATAAAAGTGATGAGCAGAGGCGGCAGTGATATTACCGGCTCGGTTATCGCTAACTGTATCGACGCGGATATCTATGAGAACTGGACGGATGTCAGCGGCTTTATGGTTGCTGATCCCCGCATTATTAAAAATCCGATCCGTATTCCGAGAATCACTTATAACGAATTAAGAGGCATGAGCTATATGGGAGCGAATGTCCTGCATGATGATGCGGTTTTTCCGGTTCGTTCAAAGAATATTCCGATTAATATCCGCAATACCAATGATCCGGATAATCCGGGTACATTGATCATGAATGACTGCACCGAAACGGATAAATTGGAACCGCCGCATGTCGTGACAGGCATCACCGGCAGAAAAGACTACACTGTAATTACTTTGGTCAAGAGCCACAGCTCTGCGGAGGTCGGTTTCTTAAGGAAACTGTTATCGATCTTTGAAGATTATCATGTTTCTATTGAAAGCGTGCCGGTTACAGTTGACACTTTCTCGATTATAGTTCAAACTAAGTTGATCGATCATTGCCTGTATGAAGTTGTCGGCAGAATCAAAAAAGAGCTGACACCGGATGAATTGCGTATCGAGGATCATCTGGCATTGATCGCAGTGGTGGGAAGAGGCATGAAAAAACTGCCCGGTGCTTCCGGAAGATTCTTGTCTGAGTTCGGCAGACATTCCATCAATATAAAAATCATCAACCAGAGTGCGGATGAATTGTCTATCGTTGTCGGTGTAACCAACCAGGATTTTGAAAAGGCAATTCGCTGTATCTATGACAAATTTATTGTGGAGGAAGAAAAACTATGAAAATCGGTATTCTAGGCGCAACAGGTGCTGTCGGCAGACAGATGATTGAATGCATTGAAGAAAGAAATATTCCCTGTGAGGAACTGAGAGTATTTGCTTCGGAAAGATCCAAAGGAAAAACCGTACAGTTCAAAGGACAGGATCTTGTTTTAGATGTAGCGGATGAAAATAACCTGAAAGGATTGGACTATGTATTAGGTGCAGTTTCCAATGCGATGTCAAAATACTACCGTCCTTTGATTGAAAAAGCAGGTGCAGTGTATATTGATAACTCCAGTGCATTCCGTCTCGATGAAGATGTACCGCTGGTTGTTCCGCAGATCAATGGGGAAGATGCTTTGAAGCATCATGGTGTAATTGCCAATCCGAACTGCTCAACCATTATTACGGTGATGGCAGTAGCGCCGATCGCAAAAATCAGCCCGATCAAAAACATGGTCGCTACAACCTTCCAGGCTGTTTCCGGTGCAGGAATACCGGGTTTCCAGGAATTGAATGCGCAGGTAAAGGCAATCCAGGAAGGAACACCGATTGAAAGCAAGGTCTTCCCGATGCAGATTGCATTTAACTGTATCTCTGAAATCGGTTCTTACAACGATAACGGTTATACAACAGAAGAAATGAAGATGCAGAACGAAGGCAGAAAAATTCTCCACCTTCCGGATCTCAATGTTACATGCACATGTGTCAGAGTGCCTGTTTACCGTTCTCATTCCATTTCCGTATCCGTTGAAACGGAGGACAAGGTCACTGTTGCCCAGGCGGAAGAAGCAATTGCGAACTTTGATGGCGATATCCTGATGAAGGAACATGTTCCCAATCCTTTGGAAACCTCTAACCAGGACAAAGTATACGTAGGCAGAATCCGTCAGGATCTGACAAAGGACAATGCACTTGCGTTATGGTGCTGCGGAGACCAGATCCGCAAAGGCGCAGCTGCCAACGCTGTGGAAATTATGGAGTATTTATCTGCGCATTGATGTGTTACAATTAGTAGCGTCATTAAAGGAGATATTAACATGTTTCAAAGAACGATATTAGGTGCCCTCGCAATTGCGGCAGGCGTCGCTGCAGGATTATTAATCAAGCAGCTGAAAGATGAGACAGAGGAAGCACCGGAAGAAAAAGAAGAAGAGGAAGAAGTGCATTTCATAAAAATTGAAGATCCGGATGAACCTGAGGTTTCTAAGGAAGCACAAGAAGTACTTGCCGTTTATCCGTTTCTCAAAGGAGAGTTTGTACAGGAACTTCTTAACTGTAACGAATCCCTGAATGAAAAGTATCCGGAAGATACACTGGTCACTGTAAGTCATCATGCGGAATTCGATAATCATGAGGAAATGTTGTCATTCATTGATATCATGGATACAAACGGTTATGCATGCAAAGCAGACGGACAGAAGATCACTGCTTCCAGAAAATTCTTCACACAGCCCGGTGCAATCATCAGCGATGTGCTGAATGTTGCCAACCAGGCAGCTGCTTTAAACGGTGTCTACATCGATTACGAAATCAGCGAATAAGAATACTGTTGCATCTTTTGGTGCAACAGTTTTTTTGTAAAGCAGGTATGTATAAGAACGGTTGTTGAATTACTGACATAAATTTGATTGCAGGAAAATACATATGATTATGTCCCTTTCCCTTAAAGCCTTGATGATTCCCTTAATATTTACTAAAATATAAGGGAAAGGGATAGTAGAAAAGGGTATGAGGAATTTTGATTATGCAGAAATCAATCGGCAAAAATGGGACTCGGAAGTACTGGGGCTGGTTGCGGCAATCTACAAAGAAACCGGAAAACAGGAGATGTACCTGAAGCAGCGTCCTGAAGAACTGGAAAAGCTGGTAGAAATCGCAAAGATTCAAAGTACTGAAGCGTCCAATGCGATTGAGGGTATTGTGACAACCGATACACGAATCCGTCAGCTTGTTGAACAAAAGACAACACCGAAAAACCGAAGTGAGCAGGAAATAGCAGGATACCGTGATGTTCTTTCCGTTATTCATGAGAATTTCGATGCAATCCCGATCACAAGAAACTATATCTTACAGCTTCATAAGATCCTGTACAGTCACACCAATAACCCTATTGCAGGACAATTCAAGAACGTACAGAATTATATCAGCGCAACCTATCCCGACGGGCATACCGAAATACTGTTCACACCTCTTGCACCATATGAGACACCGTTTGCGCTGGATCGGCTTTGCGAGGAATACAATCGCGTGATCGGGAACCTGGAGTTGGAACCTTTGATCGCTATTCCGATCTTCATTCACGATTTTTTGTGTATCCATCCGTTTAATGATGGAAACGGCCGCATGAGCCGCCTTTTGACGACGTTGCTTCTTTATCGAAGCGGATTCTATGTAGGCAGATATGTCTCATTGGAAGCTAAGATCGCGAAGAATAAAGATTTGTATTACGATGCTCTTGGTGCGTCACAGAGAGGCTGGCATGAAGGAAAAGATGATCCGGTTCCGTTTATCAAATACCTCCTTGGTACAATTCTTGCAGCTTACAAAGATATGGCAGATAGATTTGCGATTGTAGAAGAAAAGAAATCTGCTTTGGAAACGGTTCGTCTGGCAACACAGTATAAGATCGGCCGTTTTACCAAACAGGACATACGTGAACTTTGTCCTGTGCTCAGTCTCAGTTCGGTTGAAGGAGCTTTGCGAAAGATGGTGGCTTCCGGTGAACTAAGACGGGAGGGCAGCGGCAAAAACACCTGTTATGTCAGACTTAAATAATGAATTTCCTGTGGAGCTGGCTGAATGAGGTCAGCTCTTTTCTTGAAAAAGAGAAACCTCAGAATTTTCATAGAACAATTTTAAAATCAGTGAATAAAAAATCTGTTGCATCTATTAGTGCAACAGATTTTCATTTACTGATACTTTTTCAGTTTTTTCACCGCTTTAGGGAGTTTTTCTTGAAATAAATTTTTACGAGAAGGACTATTTGCAGCTTCACTAGCGGATATCTTGCACATCTTTACAATCCATTGAAATATCAAATTCATTTTTTGTCTCCTTTCTTTTTTTTACCGTTTGAATCATGCAAAGAAGCATTAACCAAATCATTGCCAATGGGATCATTGACGCTTGAACGTTCAATTTACTGTTCTTTAAAATAAAGAATAGGATTGTCAACATGATTAACCTTCTTTGGGCATATTGGTGATAGATTTTTACTTCTGTAGTGTTCAAAACCTGATTTTCGTTTTGAACAGGAGAGTTTACAAAGAGATAGATGAATGGAATCATGAGACAGAACGGAGAATGGAAAAATACAATTCTTCCGATTAACGAACTGCTGATTACCATAAAAACGGTAGATACTCCGCAATGAATATATGTTTTACAATGATATCCTCCGCAATAACTTCTCAAAAAGGTAAAAGCGAGAATAAACAGAATTCCTTCTGACAGCTTATGGAGGCATGCGCATAGTGTCAGAGAAATCAAGACATCGATCCAGAATGCGGTCTCAACTTTTAAACCGTATTTTGTGATTTCAAAATCAATACCCATTTCCTTTGAAGTGTCATGCAGTTTGTTCATGAACCATTCAGTCATCTTTTCTCTCCATGTCTCAAATAATACATGACAAAATCTAAAAAACAATAGATATGGGACATATGGTATGTTTTTGGGATATTTGGTTAGTCATATCAG
>CACXCB010000052.1 GCA_902766005.1 uncultured Erysipelotrichaceae bacterium
GAATTGATGGAGCCGAAGAGGCTCGAACTCTCTACCTCATCGCTGCCAGCGATGCGCTCTCCCAGGTGAGCTACGACCCCGTATGTGCAAATGATTATATCATCATTTGCATGTATATTAAACAATAATCTTTCAATCGATGAGATATGTTCCTTCTTCTTCCTGAATAAAGGATGAAGAGAAGAACTTTTGCATTGCGGTTGCAAGGTATTTCGTATCTTTCGTTCCTGCTGTTTCATAACAGGAATGCATAGCCAATTGTGCCAAACCGATATCCACTGTATTCAAAGATACATGGGAATTAGAAAGATTTCCCAATGTGCTTCCGCCTAACATATCTGATCTGTTTGTGAAAGATTGAGTAGGAACTTCTGCACTGTTACAAATATCCTTAAAATACGCTTGTGCCACTGCATCAGTCGTATATTTCTGATTGGCATTGAATTTAATCACAATGCCTTTATTCATTTGCGGGCGATTAACAGGATCTGCCTTTTCCCCGTGATTCGGATGAACCGCATGTGCATTATCCGCAGATACCATGAAGGAAGAAGCGATTACTTTCTTCTGTTCCTCAATGTCTTTACCGCAAGCGAAACATATTCTTGTTAATGTATCTTCTAAGAAAGTAGAATTTGCACCTTGTTTGGTTAAAGAGCCGACTTCTTCATTATCAAATATCGCAAATACAGGCACACTGTTACCTGGTTTTGCTTGTAAGAATCCTAACATGTTGCCATATCCGCATTGCAAATCATCTAATCTTCCATGAGAGACATATTCCTGCTTTCCACCCCAGATGGATCCCTGATCACGAATATACAGGAAGAGATCATGTCCCAGAATCTCTTTGCCTTCAGAAATCTCTTTCATCAAATCTCCTTTACATTCTTCAGAGCCGATAATCGGTAACATGTCTGTCTGTGCATTCAAAGAGGATTCGTCATTTACCTTTCTGTTCATATGAATGGCTAAACTTGGTATCATCAACAAATCTCTGTCAATATTTACAAGCTTAGATATCAGCTTATTGCTCTCTTTATAAACAATTCTTCCGGCAACGGATAACGGCCTGTCAAACCATGTATGAAACAAAGCTCCGCCATATCTTTCTACATTCAATTTAACATAGCCATCAGAGATGATCTCAGGATTATCTTTGATTTTAAATGTCGGCGAATCACTGTGTGATGCACCTATCATAAATCCTTTGAAATCTTTCTTTGGAATTTGAAAAGCAATAATGCTGGATAAGTTTCTGGTGACATAATACTTTCCGTTTTCTTTCAGATCCCATGTACTTCCTTCTAACAGCTGCTGATAACCTTGTTTCTCCAACTCCTTCTTCACATAATCTATCGCATGGAAACAGGTTGGACTTTGATTCAGGAATTCCAGTAACCCCTCATTGATTCTTTCATAATTCATACATATCTTTCCTTCTTTTTTATCTTTTTCTGAAAAAACACTTCTTCTCAAGTATTTTCAAATAGTTCTTCTTTAAGCTTCTTCTTCCTTTAAAAAACAACAATTCAGATGATGACAAATCATTTTTCTCTTCTTTTAATCGGAGTAATTGAAGTGTACAAAATAAGTCTGCCACTTGCTGTAATTTATAGTCATCCGGTCTAATTTTTCTAAATACAATATTTGTCAGCAAAGCTTGAAATGTATTATGAATAATTTTCGCAAGTTCTTTTTGGCCGCCATCATAATAAATGCATACTTCATCAAATTCATAAAAATAGTCATAGTGATTTTTTACAAAATCGGATAATTGTTTCACCAGCTTTGCAGATAGTGAAAAATCATCTTCCCGATCACATTCTTTTTTATTTACGATAACTGTAAATACTGAAATAGGTGCCCTTAAAGCAAAAATAATACAAAGAATTAAAAATAGCCCTTCGTTCTTCAAGTGTTGCATATCTGTATAGTTCCTCTTTTCTGATAAGAGGACCGCAATGAATTAATGATCTGGTTGACAAAGCAGATAATTTATAATCCAATTGATCAATTTTATCTGAAAGACTATGCGTTTGATCATGAAATATCATTGAAAACAGATAAAAGGGAGAGTTCCCATCATATTTACCAAAATCACCGGATTCATCTATAAAAATTGATAACTTATTCTTCATAATAAAAATGCGAGGGACTCCCCCGCTATGGTGGACCCGAGCCTTTCGGCAGCCCATCTACATGAATATATTAACATATGATATTGAAAAAGCAATATCATAATTCATACATATCTTTCCTTCTGCTTTGTAAATACGGCCTTTCTTCTCTTGTTTTTCTTGCTTGTTTAATATCTAAATCATATGTGATTAATTGTTCCGTATCATCTGCCATAAAGAGTATCTTCCCATTTGGATCAATGATTAATGACTCTCCGGCAAAATGCATCTTTCCTTCTTTTCCGACTCTGTTGCACATGGCAATAAAAACTTCATTCTGCATTGCCATCGTACACATTTCCCATTTGAATAATTCCATGTTTTCTTCTTTTGTATTTGCAGTCGGGATGATAATCAGATCTGCGCCTTTATTGACACATGTACGAAAACTCTCCGCAAAATGCCTGTCAAAACAGATGACAATACCAATATTTCCATATGGTGTCTCATGTACGATATACCCTTCTTCCGAAGGTGTATAATACTCCTTCTCATGGAAATTCTCTGCATCCATCACGTGTACCATCTTGGCAACTTCATGTGCTTTTCCCTGTTTGTCAAACCACAAAGATGCATCATATTTCTTCCCGTCTTTTTCCAAATAGACATTGGGAGAAATGATCATGTGATGCTTTTGAGCCTGATAGGCGATACCTTTTAATCTGGCATCTGTCTCCCTGCTTAATGCCGGATCTGCATTTAATCCGGAAACCTGTGGAAAAAAAGGTGTCAGCTGAAGCTCGGGAAAAAACAGCAGATCACTGCCTGAAGCCTTTTCAATATATTGCAATGTTTTCTTGTAGTTTTCGTTCATGTTGTTGCGCATGGACATTTGTGCCATCGCCAGTCTCATTCGTCTTCCTTCTCTTCTATCTGATATTCAAACTGGTATAAATAAGCCAGAGTACAGATATGGGCATATAATTCCTCCACGGAAGAAGAATACTGGTTTAAACCTTCCATGATCAACTGCAGTTTACCTCCATTGACACGAATATCTTTCATCAGGCAGGCGGAGAAAGTTGCTTGCGACGTATGGGATTTCCCCAGACAATGGTTTGGCAAGAGATAGATCAGATTAATGAGATCCCGGCTGTCCTTTTTATCCATGACATGTCCTTTGAATTCAAACTCATTGATAACCAGTTCGCTTTTCTCATTTGTGTTATCCGCTTCTCTTAATATGTCCTGAAATGTTTCTTCTATGATTCGTTTCTCATCTTCCAGGAAAGTGGATTTTACAGGAATGACTGTTTCGCATTCGCTTTCATCCCCGTTCCACTCACAAATGGATACAGGAAATCCGGAGAACAAAAGTTTTTTCAGAATTCTTGCCATCATCTTGATCGCATTTCCATATTCAAGATGTGCTTCATCTACACCTCTTGCCTGAATCTGATACAGATGGATCTCCAAGCAGACATCATTGCTGCGGGTCTGTTTCACACGTTTTGAAAGTTCGATGTGATTGTTGTAAAGGAATTTGTTTGAAACCTCATACGTTAACATGATTATATCCTTTCACCGGAACAAATTTTGTCTGGTTCATCAAAGGATGCACTAAAGTAATTGCACCGGGACACGGGCACTCCATAACACATCCCCCACAATAATAACACTCTCCCGGATATAATACGACAGGCGGTTTTCCTTTTATCATAACGTCAACCTGGCATGCTTCAACACATCTTCCGCAACCGATGCATAACTTCTCATCAAACCGCAAAGGCCGATTGCTGGAAGGGATGGATACCGCTTCAAATTCAATTTCTCTCTTCATAGTTTTTCTCCAGATCACCAAAGTAATCATGCGGAATACTGCCTTCCACGACACTTCCGTTTTCCTTGCGGATTGTGATGAATCTTCTGTCTTTTTCAGGATCCTTTTCAGGATAATCACTTCTTTCAAAGCATAGCGGAGCGGAAGACGACTTGCGCATTCTGCATGCTTCCAGAATCATTTCCGCTACATCCATGATATCCATGACTTCATGGGTACGCATTAACTCATGCGGATTTCTGCACGACAGTTCTTTCACTGCGTTTTCCCGATACGATTGCAACAGATCCAAGCCTTCCTTTAACAGGTCTTCGCACTTCACGCCACCGCAATAATTCTGCATGAGTTTGGCAACTGCCATATTCAACTCGCGCCAATCCATGCCGTCTTCTTTTTCAAGCGGTGCATACAATCTTTCTGTTTCCTGGGAAATATAATCTTCATTCACATCCACAAAGTCTGTATGCTCGGATGCATCGGCAGCTTTCCTGCCTGCATAATGTCCGGTTGCACATGCTGCACCGGCACAATCCATCGCAAACAGCTGATCACCACAGGCATAGATGCCATCCATGTTTGTCTTCAGATCCCAATCGGTGATAATTCCGCCCGGTGCACCGAACAACTGTCTTTCCTGATCCAGGAAAGAAGCAGATTGCCACCCTGTGCCGTAGCTTTGCAACATATGCTTTTTAGGATCAAATCCTCTGCTGCTCAGATCTTTGTAAACAGGAATTTTCGTCTTTCCTTCTTCGCCGACCATCAAGCCCCAGATTGCCTTTCTTTCCATTTCCGGCATGCGGGATAAATCCGCATAAAACGGTAACTGATATCCCATTGCAATCAGCTTGTCAAACGGCATGGTTTCCGGACCTCGGTAGGCATACTTCGGTTCATCAATGACACCGCCCTTTAAGAAAAACTTCTGCCCTTTGACAGGATAATATCTCTCTTTTACGGTTTTCAGTATATTTCCGTCACGATCAAGGTAAGGAATTTCTACCCCCCTTGCATCCACCATTGTCGCTGCATACCACGTATTGTGGTTATTGCCTGTACTGTATGGCGGAAAGCTTCTTCCTGCTGCGGAGAATTCTCCCCTGACGGATTTTTCCATCATGGTAAATTCTACACCGGCACGAAATCCCATCGCATGTCCGGAACCTATGCATTGCGGAGGCCTGAACTCGCTCAAGCCTGTCATATCCGGGTTATACAGCCAGATTCGTGCAGGTCTTGACATTGCCAGCACCGTTTCTTTTGCCTGTATCACAACCATCTTTGCGGTGCGCACATCCATGCAAAGTGCACCTGTACCTCTTTTGCCTTCTGTCAAAAGGGAGACAGCTTCTGTTCTTTCCAGTAAGCGGACACCGATTTTTCTTAAATGTTTTAATAATGCAGGTTTGAATGTGGATCCCCACACTCTTAATGTATAGCGGTTTTCATAATCATAAGCGTATAGGAGTTTTGTATTTTCATCGCGGAAGTCAGCACCTTTGAACTCATCTTCGGTATCCCTGATTTTTCCGCCGTATTTCTCCAAATCCAGAAGGCGGTCATATCCTTCCCTGCATTCAATGTAGTGGGCTATGCCGTTGGAATAATGATCCTGTTCATCCACATAGGCTTCCGCCATTTCTTTCGGAGAGATTTTACATCCCGGATTTGTGCATGCGCTTTCAAAATGATCAAAGCCGGTCCCTGCAGCACCGCTGTGAATAACGGAACCTTTTTCCACAAGAATGACCTCTTTTCCTTTTTCTCTTGCCGCAATTGCCGCAAAACATCCGGCTACACCTGCACCGAGAACAAGAACATCACATTTGTATCGCTCTGTTTCATACATTTCATTCTTATACGGCCATTTCATGATTTACCTCTTTCTGTTTTGAAATCTTTCTGATACCCTTCCAATTCCTCTATGTGTTTAACGAAGTTTGAAGAGAGATAGAAAGGCTGCGGTCCGAACGGATTGATCACAATCCCCTGATAATTCTGTTTCATCAAATCGATGCATTGCGGAAAGGATACAATCAATGTCTTTGCCTCCGGTTCTTCCATAACTGTATGGTATCTTCTGAAAGCATCCCAATCCGTAAATACAGGCAAAGCGGCATCATTCTCCTTCATATTTGCGGAAACGCGCATAAACCTGACATTCGCATTACTTTGAATCACTCGTATGATATCTTCCGCACCGATCCGTGGTTTTTCCATCATGACCGGTGTCAGATAATGTGCATGGCAAATCGCATAGATCAGCATGTTCATGCCACTGTTATTACTGAGTCTATGTGAGAAGGCATAGATCATCGCCAAAAGATATGGATTTTCAACAATGTTGATTTCCTTATTGGACATAACCGGCTGAATGCCGGAAATGATGCTGTCAGAATACATCTTTTCTTCATCATGATCCTGTAAAGTGAGTTCAACAGAACCATCGGAAAACTGTTTTACAGGATTACCGTCTTTTTGGATCTGCATGATTGCGGATTCCAATGGTTTGCCGGAAGGACCAACCAGATAAACTGTATCATTTTCCTTTATTGTTCCAAAGACAAAACCGGTTATTTTCCCCTCTTTGACTTCTGTCGGTGCCACCACAAACCTTCTTTTGCGATTCAACGTAAAGCCTCTGACAATCCTGTTAACGTCAAACCCTCTGCAGATCACTCTTCCTTCACGGATAATAAAAAAGCTGATACCGACATACGCAATCATTGTGATAGACATCCTTCGGATCAAGACATACGGATCTGTCTGCATATTGACACCGGTATAGGCATGTACTTCAAAAAAGATCAGCAGAATACCGATAAAGAGAGACAGTTGCAGCCATGTGCATGGCAGCAGCTTTCTTTTTTCTGCATAAGATTCCGACTGCTCATACAGTTTTTTGCCATAAAGGACCATCATGACTTCCATACAGAAAAATACACCCATGACGATCAGTGCCTGCATATATTCATTGACGGAATGACCCTCTCCTGCCGCAATAACCAGCAGTGCCCCAATCACTGCCATTGTCGAGCTGAGGAACATCATTCCTGCAATTCCCATAATCATTCCTATTGTTTTTTTCTTCATGCATTAAGTCTATCACACTTTGCCAGTGCAAAGGCAGAAAGTCTCCGAAAAATAATGTACGTCCAAAGTAAAAAGCCGGTTATCGGCTTTTTATTATATCAGTCTAAATACTTTTTCAGGATCTTTCTGACAGCTCCTTTACCGGCAAGCATCTCTTTCACCATGGTTTCAACGGTATCACCGATGCCTGCTTCATAGAGGTCGGAACCAAAGATATTGGCATTGGACAAAATCGGCCTCAATGCCTCCTTGACACTGCCAGGATTCCCAAGCTGTAAATCTTTTAACTGTTCCTGCAATTCAGGAATCATCGGATCCGGGGCAAGTTCAAACGGTTTTCCTTCATCATCTAATGCAAGCAGATAACGAATCCAGCCGGCAATGGCCAAAGGTATGCCGATCAGGTTCTTTGCGCTTCCCTCTTTTGCAACATACGATTTAACTGTTTCACCAAAACGGATGCCTACCATCTGTGAAATATCTACCGCTATGCGTTGGGATGTATCACCAAGATACGGATTCGGCATTCTGACTTTGACAACCTCATCCAGGAATTCTTCAGGAGAAATAATACCGGGATCCGCCACAACAGGCATGCCTTCCACATAACCGATCTGATGTGCCAGTTTTGACAATTCCGGATCACTCATGCCATCCGCAAATAGGTCATAACCGAGCATACAGTCATAGGTGCATAACGCTGTATGAATCGGATTTAAGCATGTGCATACCTTCATTCTTTCCGACTTGTTGACAGTCTCACGGTCTGTCATGAATACGCCGCCTTTTTCTAATGGCGGTCTGCCGTTTGGAAAATGATCTTCGACCACAAGATACTGGATTTTCTCGGCATTGCCAAACGGTGCAATAAATGTCTTTTTGTCTGTGATGACAGGCTGCATGTTTTCTACGCCGGATGCTTCAAGTTCATCTGCGATTTCCTCAGAAGGTCTTGGGGTGATTTTATCAATCATTGTCCATGGGAAAGCGACCGTATCTTCGTCATGCACATAGGCTGCAAACTGCTCTTCGACAAAGCCTCTCTTTTTCCATTCATCGACAACTTCCCAGACTGCTTCCTGTAATTTTTCACCATTGTGGGAACAATTGTCCATGGAAACCAAAGCCAATGGATAAGCACCCGCTTTCCATCTTTCATACAGCATCGCAGCTACAACACTCATTGCATGTGTTGCCTGATCCGGTCCGTTTTCCAGATCCTTCTGTACAAAGCCAAAATAATTGCCATCCGCATTCTTCAAGGCATATCCTTTTTCCGTAATGGTAAAGGAAACAAACTGTAAAGACGGCGCTTTAAAAATCTCCTTCAATCTCTCCCATTCCTTTGCATCGGTATATTGCGCCTTTACTGCTTCTCCAAAAGGTGCAAGAATCTTCTTTTCCTTTGTGCCGTCATTATGCAAAATGACACTTAACATCAGATTATCAAACGGTCTGTAGATTTTATCCACCACTTCATAATCAAATGTTTCCACACAGGTAATTCCCGTATCCATATCCTTGTCTTCGATCAGCTTGTCGGCAATGCTGCCGATAAAGATGCGAAAGATGTTGCCGATGCCAAAGTGTGCCCACTTCGGTATTACAATTGTTTGTTTGTATATTGCACTGATGTCGTAGCCAGGAAGAGCAATGCCCGCCTCTTCCCATTGATGAGAGTTTAATGATTGAATGTTCAATTTCATACCTGCTCCTATTTATAATATATTTCAAATTTCCTTTATGAAATTATACTATATTCTCTTGCCGGTAAGAAACAGCTTCCGGATAAACTCATATCATTTCATGTTACAATATGTCCAGAAGCATCAGAAAGGACAGTACGATGAAAAAGTATAATGTTGGAATTATCGGATCCGGTGCGATCAGCGGGATCTATTTAAAGAACATGACAGAAAGATTTGCCAACCTCGAAGTCAAGGCAATTTCGGCAAGAAATCTTTCCCATGCAGAAACAAAAGCCAAAGAATTCGGCATCACTGCCTTTACAAATGAGGATATGTTAAAGGATGAGAGTATTGACATTGTTGTCATACTGACACCGGTGGAAACCCATTATGATTTAATCAAGCAAGCCTTAAATGCAGGCAAGCATGTCTATACCGAAAAAACGATTGCAGCTACTGTTGAACAGGCAAAAGAATTATGTGCACTGGCAGATGAAAAAGAATTGTATCTTGGTTCTGCTCCGGACACATTCCTCGGAACCGGTTTCCAGACTGCCATCAAAGCTCTGGATGATCAATTGATCGGTGAAGTCAATTCCTTCAGCATCTCCATCACCAGAGATAATAATATCCTGACTGCGATGTTCCCGTTTTTAAGAACACCGGGAGCAGGAGCATTAAGAGACTATATGGTCTATTATCTGACAGCCCTTGTTGCAACACTCGGACCGGTAAAAAGAGTATCTGCAATATTAAAAACACCATACAAAGAACGTATAAACAATTTCCCGGATACAAAGGGTTATGGCGAAATGATCAATACCCCGAATGAAGCAATTGTTACAGCTGTATTGGAAATGGAAAACGGCATCATCGGAACCATTCACGAAGACAATGAATCCATCATCTTTGACAGAGCTGACTTTGCGATATGCGGCACAAAAGGTGTTCTGCTTCTGGGCAATCCAAACCAGTTTGGTGATCCTGTATATCTTTTACAGCCCCAGGGATTTACCAAACCGGAACCTGTCGCATTGGACCCGGTAGGATTCTACAGCGATAATTCCAGAGGCATCGGTCCAAGCGAAATGGCTGATGCGATCACAAATAACAGAATCAACAGGGCCAACAAGGAAATGGCGGTTCATGTGTTGGATGTCATTGAAGCGATTGAAAAAAGCAGTGAAGAACAACGCTTTATCGATGTCAATACAACCTGTCAGAAACCTTCGCTATTTATAGACAATCTCAACAAATAATTCGATCACCCTGCAAAGGGTGATTTTCATTGACAATCGGTTTTGAATCATATAACTTGTTTGTCCAGATTGAACAAACAAGTTATAATGCTATAATTATACTTGGAGAAAATACATATGGTCAAAATGGAATGCGAATACAAATTAAAGGAAGATATCGGTTTCATACTTGAATCTGAAAAAATGAATGACTTAGAACTGTCAAATAACACCGGAATATCAAGGACAACACTGAATGAAATCAAATCAAACGGAAAATCAACATATACAGTTTGTGAAAAATTCTACTCTTTTATATATGATAATCATTACAGAATCAATTCAGTTAAAGAAGAGTTAATCAAGGAAAAGTATCAAAACGTTTTGTTCCATGGTTCTAAAAACGGCTTATCGTTAATTACCGCTAATGGTTCCAGAGATAATTGCGATTTCGGCAAAGGATTTTATCTTGGTGAAACATACAACCAGGCTTTATCCTTTGTTTACAGCAATGCTAAATCATCTGTATATTCATTCAGATATTCTCTGAATAATCTGAAAATAAAGAAATTTGAGTGTTCACTGGAATGGATGTTGGCGATATGTTATTACCGTGGGTCATTGGAACATTATTCACAAAACACCAAGATCAATTCAATTGTTTCAGAAGTGGAAAAAGCAGACGTGATTATTGCTCCTATTGCCGATAATAAGATGTTTTACATCATGTCTCAATTTACAGAGGGTGAAATAAATGCAGACGTTGCTCTCCATTCTTTATCAGCCTCTAAGTTGGGTAACCAATATATATTCAAAACTGAAACAGCGCTGAATCATCTGATTCCGATTGAAAGATATTATGTATGTAATCCGGAACGGGAAGACTGCAGGCAGCGCTTAAATGAAAGAAGCTTTGAAATAAACACAAAGTTGAAACTGGCAAAAAGAGAATTCAAAAACGGGTTATACATTGAGGAATTGCTAAAATGAGAAAATTCGATCATAATGGCCTATTACTGGCTGAATATCAAGGAAAGCTTTTTGAAAAATCAGGAGAATTACAATGTTCAACAAGTATTTTCATCAGAAGATTTTTGCATTCTGATTTATTAGTGATACTGGACAAAAATGATCCGGCACTGTTATCTCTTGATGTCAATGAGGGAATGAACAGTATATTAACGCAGTTTGGTGCATCAAATTACGGGAAAATAAAATTCTCTCAAAGTTCACTCTTCTGGATAGGATATATGTACAGATATATTTCGTATACAAGAAGATGTTCCACAAGATTGCTCATGCAATTCTTTAGTTACAGACAAATGAATGATGTATATTATTCTTTTCATACACAGGATCCGGAATGGTGCATTCAAAATCTGCTGGAAATCAATCATCTGGACAAAAATATATTTGATAATAATTACAGATTGAAAAATATCATCTGTGAAAAAAGTTATTATTGAAACTTGTTTGTCCAGATTAAACAAACAAGTTCAAATTCAACAAAAAACAGGCGGGCAAATTGCCCTGCCTGTTTCAGTTATCCGCTCTCGAATAACCGTTCTTCATATTCTTGCTTGCTTCTTTTAATACTTTATTTAAAGTATCTGTTGTCTCTTTTTTTGCCATTTCACTTAGTTTTTCATTTGCCTCTGCAATGAGTGAATAATCATTCTGATCCATCATTTTCTGATCATATTCATTCAACAACTGATGGCCTTTATTGCCGATTGTACTTTGGTATCTTTCAATCAGCTGAATACAAGATCCGTAATTTGCATCTGCAAGTGCTTCAATCAGACGGCTGCTCCAGTAGAAATTCTCGGTGGAAACATCCATGGTCACATCGCTCAGATACTTTGGCATCTTATTTGTATTGGCATACACCGGAAGAGCTGCATTGAATGCATTTGAGCCGAAGCAGATCCACTCGATTCCCTGAATTTCTTTCGGCATATAGCCGCGAATCTGTAAAATGCCTGTTACACCTGTACGGCTGATACCGATCGGACGATAAATTCCCTTTAAAGGATTATCCGCTTTGGCATAAGGGTTATACGGCGTTCCCTGATAATAGGAAGAAAGAATGTATTTTACATCTTCAACCGTGATTTTCTTTTCCGGGACAAAAGACCAAGGGATATTGTCACTTTCCGGTGTAAAGTCGGCATTTTCCCCATCCCATTTGTATGTGTTTGGATTGAAATATCTGCCCATGTACCATGCTCTCGGTGTATTGTAAACATGATCTGCATCGCTTCTGGAGCCAAAGACATATCTCGGATTGAAGACACCGTCCTGGTTCAGATCCAGATGATTCTTTTCAATAAATTCCCTCAGATCTTTCGAGCACATGTTTTCTCTCTGCTCACCAAACGCATCATCGAGATCAAAATTGTCCAATCCAAACTGGTTTGGCATGACGACATAGGAGTCATCTTTTACTTTCTTTGCAATCCAATGATGTCCGCCGATTGTCTCCATCCACCAGACTTCATCCGTATCATTAAAGGCAATTCCGTTTGGCTCATATGTACCATACTGTTCCAGCAATGATGCCAGACGCAACACGCCCTCTCTTGCACTGTGGATATATGGCAGAACGAGAACAACATAATCCTCTTCTCCCAAGCCTCCGATGATATCTTTTTCTTTCCTTGTTTTTGCCTTCTGATATACGACATATGGATCGGCACCCATGACTCTTGGATTAGAAGTAATGGTCTCCGTTGCGGTCATGCCGACATTGGCCTCATTGATTCCGCAGGCTGCCCAGATACCGTTCTTTTTATCAATGCTCGGACTGGCGGTATAGCGCATAGGGTGATCAGGCAAATCGATTTCCAGATGGCTGATGACACTCTTATATTTCTTTGGCTGTTTCTTTGCATCTACGACAATCAGTTTTTTCTCATCGAAAAACCCGTCATCTGTTCTGGCAATGATGGTAGAACCGTCATTGCTTGCTTTTTTACCGACTAATAAAGTTGTACATGGCATAATACAATTCTCCTTTGACTGCAACAATTGTATTCTTATTCCCTTTTCTTTGCAAATTACATAATTTTGCGATACTTTTCTGAAAAAGAATCTCCCGTTTTGGAAACTTTTCTTTATTATCCTCTGCATTTCGACGAAAAAGAGCAGAAAACGAAGATTTTCCTTTTATTTAGTATGTTATTTCGTCTATAATATTGCATGTTCAAAGGGAGGAAAGAAATGAACATGAAAAAAATCGGTGCTTCTGCACTCGCAATTGCTTTATTGGCAGGTTGTGGTTCCAGCAGCACATCTGCAGCTGGTGCTGCAGAGGAAACAGCAAACAAAGAAATCGAAACATTAAGATTCCAGTTTGTACCATCCAGAGACCCGGGTGAAATCATTGCCGGCACAGAAGATCTCAAACAGCTCGTTATCGATGCAATGGCTGAAAAAGGCTACACAATTGGAAACGTTGATATCACAGTAAGTGATTCCTACGAAGCAGCAGGTGAAGCTCTTACAGCAGGTGCAGTTGATGTTGCATGGCTGCCGGGCGGAACATACGCTCTGTATTCCGACAACTCCGAAGTTATTCTGACAGCTACACGTAACGGTTTGTCCAACGACTCCGAAAATCCGGCTGACTGGAATGGCGAAGCTAACAAGACAGAAAAGAACGGCCCACAGGTTACATTCTACCGTGCGCTGATCTACGCTACACCATCCGCTTACGGAAAAGAGCTCGCTGCTAAAGTGAACAACGGCGAAGAACTCACATGGGAAGACCTCGATGCTGCTAACTGGGCAGTCATGAACGTTTCCAGCTCTGCAGGTTATATCTATCCTACACTCTGGCTCATGAACCACTATGACGGCAAGAAGATCACAGATCTCTCTCATGTCACAACATTAGATGGTTATATGGCTGCTTTCCAGCAGGCTGCTGCTGAGCAGGTTGACATTATCGTTTGCTACGCTGACGGAAGAAACGACTACGAAGGTTCATGGAATCTTCCTTCCGATCAGGTTGATGAGACAAACCACCAGGGGCTTGGCCGTGTAGACGGCGGTTCCATCTGGGATGAACTCAATGTTATCGGCGTTACAGACGCTATCTACAACGACACAGTTGCAGTTACAAAGGCTAACCCTGACATCTACAACGATGAATTCAAGACAGCTCTTCAGGATTCTCTGATTGAGATCTCCGAGACAGAAAAAGGTAAGGAAATCTTCGCTATCTACTCTCATACAGGATATGCAAAAGCAAAAGATTCCGACTATGACGTAGCTCGTGAAGCTCTGACAGTTGTTGAATAAGTCAAATAACAATCCAAAAAAAAGCATTGCAAAACTTGCAATGCTTTTTATTATCGTATGCAATACGAATCAGCCGGTTTTACAGGGATTTAAACACTTCATCATCCATCTTTTCATTAAACGGATGTTCCAAAAGTTCAGGATGCTGAAGGAAATACTGCATCATCTTCATGGACTTTGAAAAATAGAAGCCGTCTGCAATACGCTCATCCATTGTGATATTCAATTCCACCGCATCTTTAAACACGACCTGATCATTTTCATAGAAAGGCATTCTATCCGCTTTTCCGATGACAATAAACATGGATGTGGTGCCCCAGTTTGTCAGATGATGATAGCCGCTTGGTAATCCGATGGATCCCAGATTGGCAAAATTAACTGTTGAATGATATGGATCGGTTTCAACCAGTGCCGGTAAGATCATCCCCTTTTTCTCCAGATGGCAGATTGCGCCGACAATAGGTCTTGAGATAAACTTCGGAAGCTTGTTAAATTGATCCATAATGCCTGTTGATTCATCAACATAACTCTTGTTCTTCAATTTCAGAAGCTGGCGATGAATTTCATTATGCAGATCTTCAATTGTCCAGTTTGGCTTGCTGTGGATAAATGCCAGAACTTCTCCCCCTTCATCCGAGAATTCCTGTTTGACCGTAAAAGCTGCACTGATTTCATTTCGCTTATACATCTTGCGGTTATGAATGAAAATGGATAATTTCGAACGCAAGGTAATTGTTTTTAATGCAGCAGCGATAATACATTGAAAAAGATTGTATCTATATTCCGGATTCTCCGCATTTTTTCTGTTTACATATTCGTTGACTGCCGTCAGATCAATCTTAAAGCTGAAAAACGCCTCATTATCACAACGGTTCGGATACATAAATGGCATGATAAAATGCATTGAATCGATATTCTTTAAATATTTACCATCAAATCTGTCTCCCATTTTGAATACCTCCTTGAAGCAGGAAACATTGTACACCCATTATGGCCAAATCACAATTTCATAAAAAAAACGCTGTCAAATTGACGGCGTCTCTTACTGCTTTTTAATCATTTCCAGGTATTGTGTTGCTGCTTTCTGCGCATCCTGGAATATGCGGTTTAATTCATCTGCAGCATCATCCAGGGAATCTGTCTTCTCAAAGACGATTGGATGAGCTCTTTCCGAATCCAGGGCATCCTGCAGTTTGCGGATGCTGTCATCCTTTTCGTTCAGGCGGTTCCTCAAACGCTTATAGACGATGGAAATCTGCTGAACCTGTTTCTGCATTTCTTCATCTTTCTTGTTCAGCTTATCCTTAAGTCTTTCAATCGTTTCGGCTTTTTCCTGAAGTTCCGCTTCCATTTCCTGAATATGTTTCTCCTGCTCTTCCATCTGCTGACGCAGTTCGCCTACGGCCTTTCCCTGCTCCACCATGATTTCAAGCAATTCAACTCTTTTTAATTTTCTTAATTCCTGATCTTCCATACTTTTTACCTGTATCTATTTTATCACCTCATGTTTTGAATGCAAGCAATGAGGTGGTTTGCACAATTATCATACCATTTTTCTATCTAAGCATACATCAAATTTCACAGAAAGCAGCGTCATATCTGCATTTTCTTTTGTCGGTTCCATATCCACATAGACTAAACCGTATCTTCATACTGTTTGGCAGCAGTTACACCGCCCCACAGAAAATCTTTATCGAACCCTTTCATTGCCTCCTCCTTTGTACATCTCATATGCTTCCTTATAGAATTGTTTCATTTCCTCCCGCAAGTATTCCGGTTGTACGATTTCCGCATATTTTCCAAAGCGGGAGAAGTACTGGCGGATCTGTTCTTCTGAACAATAGAAATAATACAAATCCCCTTCCATGTGATCGACGGCCGGACGATGAAGATACAGTGCCTGGTATAATTCCTTTCCTCTTTGTCCGAGCCTGACAATAATCTCCTGTTCCCTTGAAATCATGAATTGCGGTCCGTACTGTTCCATCTTTTTCAATAGCACAAGCTGCTCTTTGGTGAAAAAGGATTTTTCCTCTTCAATGACAATTGTCCTGATGCGTGATACCCGAAAGGAACAGATTCGTTTTTCCTTTGCCCCAAGCAGGTAATTAAACAACTCTTCCTTGGACGAACTGAGCGCATACGGTGAAATACGATGGAAATATGTCGGCTTTCGATATGTCGCAACTGATATTTTTTTCTTTTCAAGTATCGCTTTGCGGATGATATCATATGTCTCTCTGAAGATGATTTTTTCTCTTTCGTCCTGTGGCATGGAGACATAAGAGTCAAGCAGATTTCTGAAATACCCGGATAATGAGATATTTTTCGTCAGCTCATTCTGAATATACGAAATAATGGAAGAGGATTTCTTTGTCGGTTTCAGAGAAATCGTCACTTCCTTTTTCTGGCGGGATGTTTCCGCCCCTCCATGAAAGACCGCCATCACTTGATCGGTAAGTGTTTCCGCATCATTTATGTCAGAAGATGCAAAAACCCGCAGGATGCCCTCCCGATAATTCTTCTGATCATTCTGGTATTTTTCATAATAATTCATGATCAGCTCGTTCAGGAAATCGTTCTGATTCAGTTTTCCGTTTCTTTTGAAGAACTCAAACAGTTCCATATCTTTCCATAAGATATCTTTGGTTCTTTTTGAAATGTATATTTTTATCTTTTCTTCCATATGTCCTCCCATAAAAAGGGGTCAGTATTATTCCTTTAGTTAAAATAAATTATAATATATTTATATGTTTTTTCAATTATTTAAAGGGGGCAAATTATTTTTATATTATGCGTATTTTTATGGAATACGGTAAATGCTATAGTATAAGTGCCGAACGGATACGGTAAAGACAAAAGTATTCAATGCGAAGAATACGACGAAAGCATACTTTTATAGCAGCAACCAAGGAAAAACGTCTTTATTGTACTATCGCTTTCAGATAGTTCGGCAATGTACAGCGGTGCATTCCGCATCGATGATCATACTTTTACAAAGGACTGTTAATCTCAAGGGGCGGAAATGTTAAAACGATCATAGATAGCTGTACATTTCTTTTATAGACAAGGAGGAAAACAACATGACATTCCAGTTCAGAAAAAATCTTTTAGATGAAATGCACATTGTCACATTTCAAGACAAGCCGGAAGCAGTCTGCACAGATGAACAGATTGTCAAGGCCATGACAATGAACGAAAACCTGAAACAGATGTATGGCTTTACTTTCAAGCCGGCAGATCTTTTTCGTATTGCCGCAGCAGATGCAAGTGAAGAAGTCTTTTCCTCCATTTCAGATATGATTCCCGAAATCAAGGCAAAACCGATGTACCCGGATTTTCCAAGCCAGGTAATGGCCATGGAGGAGGCACAGTACCGCATGCATCAACTGATGCACTATTTCTCTACTTATGGCCTGGAGGACATTTATGGAGTTACTGTTTCCAAAGGATGGCTGCCGCAGATGGAGGAAACCGAAAAGACAAAAGAAGATGAGCATCTTCTGGACAATACTGTTCTTGAAGCAGTAAATGAAAAGGAAGTATATTCTTTTGCGTACAAACGCATTCTCTCCAAGAGAGAAAGAATGACAATTCCGGAAAATGAAATTGTCAAAGAATGCCTTCTGCATTTAACACCGGAAGAAATGACTTCCGTAAACATCCGTTTCAAGGAAAACCTGATTCCTGTCTTTTCAACATGCATGGACACATTGCACGCCGATGCCCGCATCGATGCCATTCATGCTTTATGCCAGCATACAGGCGATGTATTTAAATGTGCAAAAGCATACCTCAACAAAAACAAATGGCATTTAAAAACTTCCCAGAAAAGAGCGATTGTCAAAATTTTGGAATCTTACCCGGTTTCCGATTTTGAAAATAACCTGATCCCTTCCCGTGAAAAAAGAGAAGAGATTCTTCTGGTATTGCAGTATACCGACTACAATATGTACGCAAAATCCATTCCTCACAAGGAACTGGTCAGACAGCTGCGTGAAGGATCATTGCGCTCCTGGCAGGCACATTTCCAACAAGCACTTCTAAAATCCCCACAGGAAGCCGTAACGATTGCTTCCCAAAGGCCGGGTGAAATGCTGAGAAAAGCAGCTTGGATGTTCCGCAACGGCGTTTCCAAAACCGATATCCAGAAACCGCTTGAAGAGCATGCCGACAAGCTCAGCACACAGACACTTGTTTCCGTATGCAGAAAATTTTCTGACTATGCCTCTTTTGATGAGACTGTTTCCGTCAAAGAAAAAGTCGCCATGTTTGATGTTTTCATGCATGTACTCGGAAAGAACCTTGCATCAAAAGATACCGTCCTGAAAGGAAAAAAAGTATTTATTGAAGAAGGCAATTTCGATTTCTCCCATTCTGTCATTGAAACAAATGACAAATCACAGGAAGGCGGATATGTCCGTTCCGGTTTAGCTTACCGTATACCTGAAGAAGTGCACACGGTTCGTTTCTTCACATACTGGAATGATGAAAGCAGAATCGATATTGACCTGCACGCTTTTGGTGAAGACACGGACGGAAAACCGATCCATATCGGATGGAATACCGATTACAAGGATGCGGACAAGGGTATCGCCATGTCCGGTGACATCACCCATTCCAATGCCGCTGAATTCATTGACATCAACCTGAACAAAGCAACAGGGAAAGTCAAATATATCAATTTGCAGATCCATTCCTATACCGGTGTTCCTTTCAACAAGATTGAAACCGTACTCACGGGCATGATGGCTGTCAGCAAAGCCGGCACAAAAACAGATGTCAAGCTGTATACGCCTGCCAACTGCTTCTACCATCATGAGCTGAAAGACAGCACAAACAGAATGGCATATGGTTACATCGACATCGATCAGAGAATCCTTGTCTTTATCGGAAAACCTGCCGCAGACACTTTACAGAAAACAATTCCGTTATTTACGTTACATACATACATTCATACTCTTATCGAAGCACAGAAAGCATCCATTGTCACAACCAAAGAAGATGCTGATTATATCATCCGCCTTGACAAAGCAGAAAATGACAAAGAAATCAGCCTTCTGGACGAGAACTATTTCATGGATGCATAAGGAGGACTTATGATTCATTTAAAGGGCATCTATACAGATGCAGTTATATATACCGACAACATTGAAGAAACTGCTCTTCAACAGATTCAGCATATGTGCGATCTTCCTTTTTTAAAGGATGCCAAGATCCGCATCATGCCGGATGTTCATGCAGGTGCCGGATGCACCATCGGAACAACCATGACCATTCAGAATGCAATCGTCCCAAACTTTGTCGGCGTGGACATCGGATGTGGCATGGAAGTGGTCCAGATTGAGGAAAAGGAAATTGACATGCAGAAGCTGGATGAAGTCATTCATCAGTTCATTCCTGCAGGATTCAATATCCGTAACACCCCTCATCCAAACATTGAACATACCCATCTTGATCAACTTTACTGCAAGGAAGCAGTTGACATGAACCGGGCACGTCTTTCTCTGGGAACTCTTGGAGGAGGAAACCATTTCATTGAACTTGACCGTGATGAAGATGACAATTACTATCTTGTCATCCATTCCGGATCAAGGCATGCCGGATGCCAGGTTGCTGATTACTACCAGAATGAAGCTTTTCTTTCCCAGCATCATGCCACAACGGAAGATGTAAAGGAAAAGATTCGTGAATACAAGGAAACAGGACGCGAAACAGAAATCCAGTCAATGCTTGAAACCCTGAAGAAGGATTTAAAGAACAATGAGGACAAGAAGTTTGCTTATGTTTCCGGCAATCTGATGGGCATGTATCTGCATGATATGGGAATCATGCAGGAATATGCCATGTACAACCGCAAGACCATGTCTTCCATCATTGTTGAAAAGATGAACTGGACGGTGAAGGATTCCTTTACTACCATTCATAACTACATTGACTTGGAACACATGGTTCTTCGCAAGGGATCCGTATCCGCCCAAAAGGGAGAACGGTTGATCATCCCCATCAACATGAAGGATGGATCCCTGATCTGCACAGGAAAGGGAAACCCGGAATGGAACGAATCTGCACCGCATGGTGCAGGACGAATCCTGTCCCGCGCAAAGGCAAGGCAGGAATTCTCTTTGCAGACATATCAGCAGGAAATGGAAGGCATCTATACAACATCCGTATCCATGGATACCATCGATGAAGCCCCAATGGCTTACAAGCCGATGGATGAAATCATCCGGAATGTTCAGGATACCGTAACAATCGATAAGATTATCCGTCCTGTATACAACTTCAAGGCGGGATAATGACAGGAAATATAAAGCATACAAGATCCGTTGAAAACTCTCTGAAAGTTGTCCACATAGCAAACGATACAATTTGCATATCACAAGCCTCAGGGCAAAACAAAAACCTGCATTGCAGGTTTTTATTCATTATACAGAGAATCCAAATAGGATATCATCTGTTTTTCGATTTCCGGTGTCCACCATTGAAGATATCCGGCTTTTGTAGGATGAATCGGATCAGCCATATACAGGTTTCTCTGCTCATCGGTAATATCATTAAATGCATCATCAGTGTACAGATCTATCACGCCTATAACATGCTTTTTCTGCAATTCTTTTAATCTTTGTACCATAACTGCATAAGCTTCGCTTTCATATCTTGCATTTGTATAGAAAAGAACCGGACAATGCCATGTATTCTTCACGTAGGAAATGATGTATTCCATTGCCCCTGTGATCGTCTTTGTATCATATAAACCGCTCTGGGATATTGTTCCCAGCTTTTTATTCTGTGTTGCATCATTGGTAGACAGCTGTACCACAAATGCATCAAATTTGGTATCAGGATCCATTTTCTTCATTCTACGGATGTATGAATCTTCTCCTTCGTCCACAAGCGTTGTACCTGAAACAGCTTCTTTAACATATTTCCCACGGTTTCTTCTGGCAATGTATTCCACAAAGGAAACATGTCCGGATGCTGCCCCGAAGGTTACGGAAGATCCAAGATACCCTATTGTCTTTCCCGTAAGAATAGTATCAGGATTTGAACCGGCATTAATGACTGCATAATTATTACCGTTACCCGGATGGAATTTCAGTTTCTGTTCATATACAAAACGGAGGATCTCTTTTTTATACTGATAGCCCAAATACAAAAATGAGGCAGTGGCTGACAGGCCTGCAATCGCTTTTCGATGATTCATTGTTGCACCTTCTTTCTGCTTCTATTTTCTCATTCCAAAGATTATCTGTAAACAACAGTTTTCCGTTCAAATATTGACACCGTTATTCTACAACTGTAGAATAAATTTGTACTACAAATGTAGAGCAGGAGGTGTTTATGAAAAAATTACCGGATGCCGAACTGGAAGTCATGCAGATCATTTGGACATGCCAATCTCCCGTACAACGTTTTGAAATTGAAGAAAAAATGAACCGGAAAAAAAACATTGCACAGACAACTCTGCTGACAATGTTGACAAGACTGGCTGACAAAGGATTTTTGAAGATTGAAAAAAACGGAAGAAGCAGTCAATACATCCCTCTGATTTCCAAACATGAATACAACAGCATGCAAAGCAGAAATTTCATAAATCAGCTGTTCCAAGGAAACATGCAGTCTTTTGCGACTGCACTATGTGACAGCGGCATCAGCAGAGAAGACCTTGAAGAATTAAAAGAGATGCTGGAGAAAAATCTTCTGTGAGCGACTTATACACATTGGCACGATTGGTTGTATTTTGTTTTCTCAGTGTATCTTTAGGATTGGATATTCTGCATAGTAAAAACAGATCCGCATTCAAAAAATCATACCACCCCTCTCTCATGGGTTTTCTCTGTGGAATCATGATATGCTTTGCATACATTATATTGGCAAGAAAAGACATCAATATGTTTTATGAAACAACTTCCTTCATCCTTTTAATCGCTTTGTATGTCGGCTTGTACTACACCCTTCTTGTTCCATCAATCAGATTTCTTCGAAAGTATTTTTCCGCCTATACTTGTGCAATCTTCTGGATTTTGCCGAATTATCTGTATTTCACGATGCTGTATGGGCTTACACCGAAAAGTTTTTATATCATTAAAATCCATCCCCTTGTTCTACAGGTTCTGACTACCCTTTGGTTCTGCGGTTTCACTGTTTCTTTTGCTTATTCTGTTTATTCTCATTATTCTGTCCGCAAAAAGCTTTTAGAAAATATATATGAACCGGTTGCAGAAGTACAGGAGCTTTGGAGAGACTGCATGCAAAGTTTCAAAACAGACTATGCAGGATATCATCTTGCCATCTGTCCCAAGCTGAAAACCCCTTTAACAATCGGCATATGGAGAAGTGCAACTTATGTTCTGCTGCCTGAGAAAGAATACACGAAAGAGGAATTGGAAATGATCTTTCAGCATGAGCTGGCACATATTATACGAGGAGACCCGAGCACAAAAATGGACATGGCTTTTTTCACCGCTTTAAACTGGTTTAATCCTTTCATGTATAAAGCCATCAAAAAAGCCTCAGAAGATTTGGAGTTGTCCTGCGATGAAATTGTTATAAGGAATTATACGGATGAGCAGAAACAGAAATATGCCCGGCTGATCCTGACAAACACTTCTGAAACAAAAGGGTTTACGACGTGTCTTTCAGCTTCAGCAGATTCATTACGTTACAGGCTGAAGGAAATTGTTCACCCGCAAAAGAAGCGCATCGGCATCCTGCTTGTGGTCAGTGTTTTTCTGATCATGGCAGCCGGTTTCGGCATCACCGCTTTTGCAGTGGAAAACGGAACCTTGCAGCAGCATATGAAGAATTACACGCATATTGACTATATGAGCATTACCGGTGTTCAAGAAATACATAACCCATATGAGCATGAAGCAGAGATACTTTCGTTATTAGGAAACACCAAGACATATTCTCTGTACTCACGAAGAGATTCTGACAGTGAAGCAATATACATCACCCTCAGCAATCCGGAAAGAGACAGGATGACAATGCAAATCAAAGATCATACAGTTGAAATATTCTTTGTAAACAGAAATGCATCTGCTTTAGAGACATATTATATCGATGAGACCGCCGAAGAAATATCAAAGAGCCTGCTTGCATGCCTAGATAACCGTTGAAATTTTCATGCTTTTAAAGCATGAAATAACATAGATTATAAGTATTTGCCATACTAATCTCCTTTGACTATTATAAAGAAAAAGGACAGTTATGCGTTTCTCCGGTCCCCGCATGATATTCTCACACCCTTATATGGCAATCAGTCATCTGATCGAAACGAAAAAGGAAAAAATTGTCAAAAAATGAATCCGTAAACAAATATGGGCTTCTGAAGTTCTGCAACATAGCGTTACTTCTGAAGCCCTTTTTCCTTATGTTTAGTGAATGAAAAACTTATTCAATCACCTTATCGCCGCGGGAAACTTTCTGCGGTCCTTTGAAGGTAATCTTCTGATCATTTGCATTTGTGATGATCAGCATAACCGGCATGTCATACTGTTTCTTTAATTTCTTCAGATCCACTTCTACAATCGGATCACCGGCTTTTACTGCCTGATCCTGTTTTTTGCCGAGAACCTTGAAACCATCTCCCTTGGAATTGACTGTGTCGATGCCGATGTGAACCAACAGTTCTACACCGTTTTTCATTGTAACACCGAATGCATGTCCTGTCGGGAAGATTGCCGATAGTGTTCCGTTTGCCGGAGAGCAGATTGTCACTTTATCCCCTTCATAACTGAATGCGATACTGTCACCCATCATCTTTTCCGCAAACATCGGATCAGATACGGTGGTGACATCGATCATTTGACCATCTGCAAGTGCAACGATATCTTCATCTGCTGCATTTACCGGTTCCAGAACGACTTCTTTCTTTTTGAATGCGTCAAATAATCCCATGTTGTTTACTCCTTTTTCAGTATAATCATTTTAACAAAACTTTCTTCTTCCAAAGATTTTCAGATATCCAGATCTTCTCCATTAGAAGCAATTACTTTATGGAACCATTCATAAGAATCCTTCTTGCTTCTTTCCAGTGTTCCTGTTCCGTCATTGTATCTGTCTACAAATACGAATCCATAACGTTTTTTCATTTCACCTGTACCTGCAGATACAACATCAATCGGTCCCCAATAGAGATATCCCATGATATCTACACCATCCAGTAATGCTTCTCTGACTTGTACAAGATGGTCATGAACATACTGCTTACGGAAGGCATCATCAATTTCACCATTCTCATCCGGATGCTCATCCAGGCCGATACCGTTTTCTACAATAAACAGCGGCAAATGGTAACGGTCATACAGCACATTTAATACATAGCGGATTCCTTCCGGATCAACCGGCCACTTCCATGGTTCCGGAGATACAGCCTTCAGATACGGATTGTCTTTTCCTTTGATGCCACCTGTGTCAAATGCATTTTCCACATCCTTGGAGAATGTTCCTGATCTGTAATAACTGAAGGAGAAGAAGTCTACAGTGTAGTCTTTAATCAATGCCAATTCATCTTCATTCAGTTCAGGATTGACGCCCTCTTCTCTCCATACACGTTTTACATAACCCGGAATAATACCGAGGCAGAACGGATCACCAAAGTAGTAGTTGGAAATTCTCTGGATATTGTAGGCACCCCATACATCTTTTGGATCACATGTGAATGGATATGTTGCAACACAAGAGCTTGTCAGCATGCATCCGATCTTATTTTCAGGATCCACTTCATGACCGATCTTCACTGTCCATGCATTACCTACAAGAATATTTGCATAAGACTGCCATGTATCTTCAGGACTGACCTTTAACGGGTCATTCTTATCGAATGGCGGATTGACGGATAATACACCTGCGGATACAACCGGTCTTCTGTAGAGGTTATTTACCTCATTGAATGTTAACCAGTACTTAACTTTGCCTTTGTAGCGATTGAATACTGTGGTGACATAATTCTTCCAGAATTCAATCATCTTTTTATTTGCCCATCCGCCGTATTCAGTAAGCAGATGCAAAGGAGTCTCATAATGACTGAGTGTAACAACCGGTTCCATGCCGAGACGAATCATTTCATCAAACAGATTGTCATAGAATTTTAAGCCCGGTTCATTCGGTTCTGTCTCATCACCATTGGGATAAATTCTGCCCCAGGCAATAGAAGTTCTGAAACAGTTGAATCCCATGCCTGCCATTAACTGCAGATCTTCTTTATATCTGTGATAGAAATCAATACCTTCATGGCTGAGATAGGCTTTATCGGGATCTAAGCACATCTCCCATTTCTGTGTATCTTCATTCCATTTCAAACCTGCTTCACTGGCATTAATACCAACCATGACATCTGTAATATTGGGTTGTTTTCCATCTTCTAGCCATGCACCTTCACACTGGTTAGCGGCAACTGCGCCACCCCATAAGAAATTCTTCGGAAAAACCTGATTATCTTTCATATACGATCTCCTTTATACCAATATTATAGCGAATATCTGACTAAATATGAGCTTCGTCCTGATCAAATCCGACTACATATGTTACTGCTGCCGCAACAAGAATACCGATCACTACTGCGATTGCCATTGAAACAGCTGTATCCATGAAGATTGGCAGTGCCATGATGGTAGAATACCCCATAACATACGCTTTAACATGCATGAGACCTGCAACGATACCACCGACAAGACCGCCTGCCATAACACCGATCATCGGTTTCTTTAATTTGAATGTAATACCGTAAATACATGGTTCTGTGACACCGGCAACGATACATCCAAAAGCGATGGATAATGCCTGTGATTTGTATTCAGGATCTTTGGCACGAAGTGCTACACCGAGAGCTGCGCCGCCTTCACACATATTGTGAAGCAGGAATGCCGGGCGGATGACTGCATCATATCCGATATCGGAAATATTCGAAGCCATGAAAGGGGAGATACCATGATGCATGCCAAGCATGATCAGCCATGGAAGACAAGCTGCCAATACACCGATAGCGATAGGTGCTGCCGCTCCACCCAGGAAGATAAATAATCCTGCAATCATAGATCCTACATAGTCACCCAGAGGACCTAGAATGGTAAATGCAAGAATACCTGTAACGGTAATTGTTCCTAAACCAACCAGCAAGGATTTAAAGATACCCGGAACAACTTTATTGAAGAATTTTTCTGCATACGCTGCAACAACCGCAATCAGCAATGCCGGAAGCAAAGAGTTATTATAAGTAACTGCCAATGCTGGGATACCGCATACGGTTGTCGCAGTGGATCCTGCCTCCTTCAGGGAAGAAACCATGCTGACCCAGCCCGGTGTCAATAATGAAGCTGCAACCATCATTGCATAAGTCGGCGTGGAATTTAACTTTTTGGCTCCGCCATATGCCACAAAGATCGGCATGAAGTAGAATGGCGCATTGGCTACATAACCGAGAATTGTATTGGTAGGAGATTCTGCAAATGCAGGAACAGCCATGCCGATTAACAGTAAGACAACTTTCAGCAATCCCCCTGCCACAAGAGCAGGAACCATTGGTGATACTGCTGCCGCAATATAATCTACGACAATTTTTGCATAGCCTTTAATACCCTGCGGCTTTTCTGCAGGACCTTCATCTACTGCTCCGCCATCTTCAAAGTTATTCTGTTTTAAAACTTCCGTATATGTATTGATCAGATTCTCTCCAAGGATGATCTGTGTCTGTCCTCCTGCTTCAACCAGACCGATGACACCTCTGACCTTTTTGATCGCATCCTTGTCTGCTTTGGAAGGATCTTTTAATGTAAATCTCAAACGAGTCATACAGTGAGATACTGCATTGACATTTTCCGGTCCGCCGACCAGTTCAACCAGTGTTTTTGCGGTTTGTGCATAATCAATTTTAACTGCCATGTTCTTTCTCCTTTTGACACTATTACTATAGCGGTGCTTAAATATATTGTAAAACAACTATTTGACCTAATATTTATTCTGCATTAGAATATTTAAAAAGGAGATTTACGATGGTTACACCTGAGATGATACAAGCTTTTTTAAGTGTTGTTGAATGCGGGAATATCACCTTAGCCGCAAACAACCTGTTTACAACCCAAAGCAATCTTTCCAAGCAGATCAAAATGCTCGAAGGCGAACTCGGCGTTGAATTATTGATTCGTAAGAAAGGCCATTCAACGGTTTCTTTGACACCTTACGGAAAAAACTTTCTGCAGCTTTCCAGGAATTGGGAAACATTGATGAAGGAAATCTATGATGTTAAAAATTCACGGCATATTACGGAGGTTTCCATCGGTGCTCTCGACAGAATCAATTCATTTACTTTAACTGATTTTTATAATCACATCCTGGATCATCATACTGACATCCGTATAGATACCCATACCCGTCACTCACGGGAATTGTACAGAATGATGGAAGCTAACCAGCTGGACTTAGCTCTTGTCAGCAGTTTGATGCCTGCTTCGAATATCAAGGTTACTCCGCTTTATAAGGAACTGATGTTTGTAATCTGTTCAAAAGAAACAGAGCTTGGCAAAATTGTAAAACCTTCTGATCTCGATCCGGATAAAGAAGTGTTTTCACGTTGGTCGGATGAATTTGAAATATGGCATGATCAATATTGGCCGGGAAAGCAATACAGAATTCATGTCGGCACTACTTCCATGACACCGGACTACCTTACTGAAAAAGGCAGATGGTCTATCATGCCTGTCAGTACCTTGCGAGCCTTATTAAAATCAAGGCAGTTTACTCATCATACCCTTTCAGAAGAACCACCCAAACGCACAATCTACCTTCTCGAGCAGAAACAGCCCCGTGAAAGCCGTGAAGAAGGCATCCGGCTGATCAGAAATCAGTTAATCCAATATCTCTCTAAAGATCCGTATCTTGAAATCAATCCGAAAATCAAATAATAATCAAGCAAATAATCCCGAAAATCAGTTTAGTTAACGGGATTATTGTTATAAATCATTTATTCTGATTCATCTTTTCACGAATTCGGGCAGCAACCTCCTTTACATTTTTGGTGTTAATCTTTACTCCATCCTCAATATAAGTTATCATCTGCATTTCCACAGAAGATTCCATATCTTTCCAGAAAGCATACTGTCTTTGTAATTCATCTATGCTTAACGAAGTGATTACACGAAATTGATCCCGTGTTTCATCATCCGGAAATTTATGATAGAGCTTATAATATGCTGCCTCTATTTCATCATAAGAATAATGATTTCCCGCTTCAGCTTCCTCAATAAGGATACCTATCGCATCAGATATATCATTTCGATAATCTCTGTGAGCAATCATTTTCATTGCGATCAGATATACACCTGATACAGTTCTTATTTCCAAAGTTTGATTATTCAGCCAACAAAAGTGCCGGGAAATTTCAATCAGTACATCTGAGTAAGATGCTGTTTTTATAAAATCAGTATTCATCCAGTCTCTTGGAAGATTATTTTCATCTGCAAATTTAGAGATTACATCTTTAATGCCTGAAGCAGCTTGCAGTATAACATCAAAATCCTGTGTAGTATCGCGGAATTTATAATTCAACATGATACTTCCACCACCTACAATAATAATTTCTGCAGGAGCTCTTCCTAATGTTTTTCTGTATTCTCTGGCAAATCGCCGAATAATATCCATCGCATTCTCTCTGGTTATTTTTCCCTTAGACTGCATCATACAGGTCCCCTTCATATATATTAAATCTCAGGAATTCATCAATGCATTCCTTTTTGTTACAACCAGATAATGCAGAATCGCCGACGAAATATGGCTTTTCTAACTTGATGTTTCGAATGTCAGTATATTTATCGCATAAAGGGATGTTATTTTTCCTGCATAAATAATCTGCTGTCGCAACCAGGTAAAATGCTTTTAAATAATCCTCATGTCTCAAATATAATGAGACATCGTCGCTCTCTATGATTTCCAGAATACATTCCAATTCATTATGTTTGATTCGATGATGAAGGTTGTTTCTAAAAGTCTGAAAATCTTCTTTCTCATATACAATCTCATCAGGACGATATCCAAGGAATCGGGAAAGTTTGCTCACAGTGTAATAGGAACATGTTCCTATATCGACCTTGCCTTTTATAATCGGATACAGTGTTGCATACGGAATTCCGCTCTGTATCGAGCAAGCTCTTATATTTGTATTTCTTTTTTTCAATTCTTTCTCAAAATTCATTTTACAACCTCCTTTCTTCATCTATATTATCGGTTAACCGATAATTTTTCAAGTCCACAAAAAAATCAGAGCATCTATAGCCCTGATACTTTTTTATCCAGATAGTTGTTAATGAAAGCCATTGCTTCATCAAAATATTTCTCTCGGAATCCGTGTCCTGCTCCTTCAATCAGATGGAATTCACAAGATGTCCCTTCGCTTTGATAGCTTTCATTTGCCTTGACACTGTATTGATAATCAACAATCGTATCTGCTGTTCCATGAAGCAGCAGCACATCTCCATGGTATTTTTTCATCACTTCATATATATTCATATATTTTACAGATCTTGGATATGCGCCGCATATCATAAATCTGTCAAAACCTACATGCGGCGGAATATTATCAGGATCAAATTCAATCATCTGCATCTTCCCTTTTCTTGCATCATCCGGAATGCATAATGCCGGATAAACCAGGATCAGATTTTTCACTTCATTCTGCAATTCCGAAGCAACGATTGAGGATACAAATCCACCTTGTGAATTGCCAAGAAGAATCAGTTTATCCGCATCCAGATCTTCTCTTCCCTGTACATACTGAATGACAGTTTTCAAATCATCCACTTCCGTAAACGGGGTCATATATTCATGAAATGAACCATCACTGGTTGTTTCAAAACCTCCGCCGCAGAAATCATAAATGAACGCATGGAATCCTTTCTTTGCCAACTCCAATGCATATGGTTCCGTTGCCTTCATGTTCCCCATAAACCCATGGCTCAAAATTACAGGAATGTGATTATCATTTTCCTCATAGATTTCATATCCTCTGATTGTCATTGAACCTTTCTGACATGAAAAATTCTTTTTCATTATATTCGATCTCCTTTGTTTTCTTCCATTATAACATGATTATACTCTGAATATATTCTGAGACAAAAAAGGAAACCTCATTGGTTTCCTGTCAGTTTGTTTAAATCATATGCATCCGCAAGCAATCTTCCGCCTTCTTCATTCGGATGCAGATGATCTCCCATATGCAGTCCTTCCTTGAAGAAATACCCGTTTTCATCCTGGTCTCTGACAACTTCCTCTGCATCAAAAACATAGTCAAAGATACCTGCAGAACGAATCCAATCATTCCATAACAATCTCTGCTCTTCCATTTCCGGGAAATATTTTCCCATTGTACGGGCAACTTTATTTCTCGGCGTGATGGTCTGCATAATCACTCGTACATTTCTTTGGTGTAACTCATCCACAATCTTTGTGATTTCTGTTTGGAAAGCTTCAAGGTTGATATCCCCTTTGGTCTCATCATTGTAATAAGAGATATCATTGACCCCTAAGCCGATAATGACCGCATAAAGATTCGGCACATCCAGAACATCCTGTGCAAACCTCTTTGTGCCCATTTCGCCAAATACCGATTCCATCGGCCCGGGCACCTTGTACAGCAGGCAATTGCCTGCAATCCCCGAATTTAACAGAACATATTGGTCACCATAAGCCTCTTCCAGTCTTTTGGCCAGAGGCTTTGTCCATTTGGACATGGCAGTGATACTGTCACCGAACGCTACAATGCTTCTAACATCCGCTTTTGTTTCTACCTCAATTCTGTCAATGGTAGGAATTGCATTTGCCACGCCTAATATCTTTGCCAATAAAGGTTTGGATACCACATTACTGATTCTTGTATCAATGACATTCCCTTTCTGCAGATCGGCATTATCTTCAATCATGTTGCAATCCAATATATAGCTTGTGTAATACATGCGCACCGTTATATCGGAATCTTTCGGAACAGGAAAATCTACCGCATCACTATATATCTTCTGTCCGACAGGGATGGAAAAAGAGGTCTTTCCCGCCAAGGTAACAGGCATGCGTGAATACTCATTCACAATGGAAATTGCTTCAATCTGATACGGTTCTTTTCCAAGCATATTGGAAAAACGGATTCGTACTTTTTCTGCAGATGCAGGTGAGTGAATTGTGAAAGTGATGGTTTTGTTCTTGCCGAAAGCTTTGCCATTGCGGAAGTTTCCTGTAATCACCTGATGCCATACAGGTACCCATTGTTTCATGATGATCTCCCTTCATGCATACGAAATGCATCTTTTGTACTAACACATATGATATCATGATTTCCACTTACACTCTGACAGATTTTTTCAAACTTTTCCCAATTGCTTTCCTTCGTACCAAAGTCAAATTCATATCCATGAGCAAACATCACAAACAGAAGATCTTCTTCCGTTTTCTTTTCATAAAATTCTTCCAGAAGGGAAAATACCTTCTTGGAGATATGCCAGCAGGTCATCGGCATCCGTAAAGGATTTTCCGGAAATTGAAATGAAGGATCCGCCTTAACCGTTCGCGCATATTTTATGCCTGCATTTTTCAAAACAGTCTCACACTCTTTGGATGAAGCACCATATGGATAAGCAAATCCCACAATATCCTGATGGAATTTCTCTTTCAGATTTCTGACATCCTGATATACCTGTCTTTGTCTTTCTATGACAGAGCATTTCGGAAGATTCTGATGTGTTAATGTATGCGAAGCAATTTCAAACCCTTCATATACCTGAACTACCTCCTCTTCGGGAATGCGAAAATGCGGTACATAGGGAAGAACGTGTTTATTTTTTGACTCATATTGATCTGCAGGCATAACGTCCTTCTTTTATAGCTGTTTTCCATCAGTGGATATCACTTCTTTATACCAGTCAAAACTATCCTTTTTTACCCTTCTGCATTCCTTCGGATCGGTTTCCGTACGATCAATAAAAACCAGTCCATAACGCTTGGAGAATCCCTGATGACTGGAAAGAACATCAATAAAGCTCCATGGACAATATCCGAATACAGGATATCCTTCTTCTCTTAACCGCATCACCTGTTTGATATGTTTGCTGAGATAATCAATACGATACGCATCATGAATGCATCCATCTTCACCGATTGTTTCACTGACAGCCATGCCGTTTTCCGTCACAATCATCGGCAGTCTGTATCTTTCATAGATCTTGCGCATGCCATTGTATAAACCAAGCGGATCAATTCCCATGTCCATCCATTCGGTTTTCGGCATGTTCGGATTGGCTGTAATCCTGCAATCATCTGCTGCCCAGAAGAAGGATGTTTCAAAATCAAATGGTTTTTCCTCCGCCTTGGCACATGTGCTGAAATAATAATTCACACCGATAAAATCCGGTTTGGAACTATGTAAGATTTCTTCGTCTTCCGGCTGAGTTTCAGGCAATAGATCTCTTTCCTTCAACCATGTATACGCCGCCGGAGAATATTCCCCATACACGCTCATATCAAGAAGATAGAATTCTTCCATCTCCTCTGCTTCCTGTGC
>CACXCB010000053.1 GCA_902766005.1 uncultured Erysipelotrichaceae bacterium
GCGAAGTGCCAGAAGGAGATGCACTACATCGAGCTGTCGGGCGACAAGGCGTTCAATGACGCGTACGTGGAGCAGCTGATGTTCGAGATCGACGATGAGGATGAGGACTGATCCGCCGAAACTCGGATCCGAATAATGAAACAGCGCAGGCCCCGGGGAGTTCCCGGGGCCTACAGTATGTTCAGGCGTCCATTTTGGCAGCATTGATGTCAGCATAATTATTATTGCCCGAGGCTTGCTCTTCTAAGTATCTATTCATGATATTAAACATCTTCAAAAGCTTCATTAATATCATCAAAAACCCGATTTCCCTCTTTCAACATGCGCTCAATCAGCATTTTTTCCAACGTATCATCTTCAATCAGCAATAGAGAATGACGTTTTCTATTGACAATGCTGTAATCTAACGGGTCTGCAAGGACCCAGTCTTCTTTTTCTGTTGTCCAAAGGTAACTATATCTGTCAATGCTATACATTTTTTACCCCCTCTTTCGTAAAATATATTTTTGGCTTTCCAATCGGAATAATAGCTGAGGTTTTCTGAGGAGATCCCAGTTTTGCTAGTTTTCTCAATACTTTCCGATCTTTATCACTTGAGGAAGCAGTGCCGCCCGGATGTGTATGATTAATAAGCATTATATCTCTTCCGACAGTTATTTCCACTTTATCAACAGCTCCCGAAAATACAATATATTTACCTCCCCCGCCATTCTTGCCTGGCCCCAGCTGATATACCTGAGCAAATTCAACCCCATACTCTATCGTAAGAAATTCCATTTGCGCATTTGTCAACCTCCGGGGGACCTGAACGCCTGTTGCTCCCGGAAGCTTTTTAAAGTCAATATTCGTATCACCGTTAGGCATAAAGCGTTCGAAATAATCTTCACCTAACAACATGCGATATTGAGAGTATAAGATCGGAACTTTTTTAGATGATTTCTTAAAGCAGAGGAGATCCTATGTATTTTTGTGAGTTTGCCAACAGATTACACACAGTTATCGGAAACGGTAATAATACCTCGGCTTTTACTAAGTCTTTATTGTTACAGATCGTAAGCTTTGAAGATGCTGACAGTGATATCCTTTCTGCAAAGAGTCCTTCAACTTTCAAAGCATATTTCAACGGTAAAACAGGCATTACACGATTAGCCAAACGTATACGTAATTATCTCTCGCCCGAAAAACTTCGCTGATTATATCAATTCTTGTCCAGATGAAGCTATCGATGCTCTATGCGAACAGTTTCAATCATATTTGTCCGGTATTAATTACTCGAACGCCGGCTTTATGATTGCTGATCTATTCGCGAACATAATAAAAGAAGCAGCTGACTTTCCGCATACTCAAAAACAGAAACGGAAAGTCGCTTCCCAACAACGTAAAGCCCGCTTATATAAAAATGATGTTTTACACGAAGCGCAGGAATTTTGCATTAATCATGCTGCAGAATTAGAATTGCTTCCACTTTGCCAGATTGCCTGTGCGCTTGATCCATTACGAAACAACGTAAGACAGATGTATACGGACTACTCCAATAGCAACCCTGACGTTCAAAAAAAGGTTTTAGAATTAAAGGGAATCCCGCTGTATGATTTTTCCGAAGAAGGATGGATGTGGCGATGCATAGATCGGTACCAGAAACTAGCCGGCGAGTTGGAACTCTATACTCAGAATTTTCTATATGACGGCGCCAAGTATTTACACTACGCCTGCAAAAGATATGGAAAAGATGAGTTGTTCGATCCTGATCCCCTCATCTATCCGCGACCTGTAAATGGTGCGTTTAAAGCATTAATCGAGAAAGGATCCATCCATGCTACGCTTAACACATATATTCAAGATTATTTAAAGCAAAAAGAATCAGATATTGCTGAGGATATGCTCTGCCCCATGGATTATCTTTGGCGCATGAGGAGATTAGATTTATGCTCGGAAAGTGAAATGACCTTCTGGATCTGCCGCTTTATCATCGACAGCTGCCTTCAAATCTATAATTATGGATATGTCGATGAATCTCCTTATGATTATATTGTTCTGGAAAACACTTCACTGAAGACGCAGGAAGACCTGTATTATTACGCCATCCTGATGCTCTATCTCACGTTTCATACCGCGGCAGC
>CACXCB010000054.1 GCA_902766005.1 uncultured Erysipelotrichaceae bacterium
AAGCTCGGGTAATCTGGACACACTGGTGTTCTTGACCGAGAAGCCCCCACCTCTAAGCTTCAGCGAAGGTGGTGGGAGTATGTCACTGTATCGATCATAAAGCTCCGGATTAAAGTAAAAACATCTTATGTTTGGCACATGTTTCAACCATCTCTTCGGGCCAGATGGATGCCTGTACTTCACCGACATGTGCCTTATTGAGCAATAACATGCACAATCTTGACTGTCCGATACCGCCACCGATGGTATAAGGCAGTTCTTTGTTCTGGATCATCTGATGATAAGGAAGAATCAGTCTGCCTTCACAATGTGAAGCCTTGCATTGGGATACGATGGACTCTTCATCTACACGGATGCCCATGCTGGAGATTTCCAAAGCACACTGCAAGGAAGGAAGCCAGAACAGCAAGTCGCCGTTTAAATCCCAGTCATCGTAGTCCGGTGCCCTTCCGTCATGTGGCTTTCCGCTTCTTTGCAGCGGTTTTCCGATTTTCTTGATAAAGACACATTTCTTTTCACGGACTATGGCGTTCTCCCTGTCTTTAACAGAGAGTTCAGGATAAAGATCTTCGAGCTGCTGGCTGGTGATAAAGAATACATCATCTGCAAGATGGCAGACTGCCTGCGGATATTTATACCAGACTTCGTGTTCCATGTGTTTGATCACTTTGAAGATTTCCCTAACGGTTTCTTCCAGTGTCTCTTCTGTTCTTTCCTTTTTTGTTATGACCTTTTCCCAGTCCCATTGGTCAACATAGACAGAATGCAGGTTATCCAGCAACTCATCCCTGCGGATGGCATTCATATTTGTATATAATCCTTCGTGGGCTTTAAACCCATATTTTTTTAAGGCATATCGTTTCCATTTGGCTAAAGATTGAACGACTTCAATTCTTTCTCCCGGCATTTCCTGGATATCAAAACTGACAGGTCTTTCAATTCCGTTGAGGTTGTCGTTAAATCCGGTGCTTCTCGGTACAAAAAGAGGTGCACTGATACGGGATAGGTTTAATTCCTTTCCGATTTCTTTTTGAAATGTATCACGGATGTATTTGATTGCTTCCTGTGTTTCCCTGACACTCAGAACAGGATCATAATTGATGGGTATCTGTATATTCATGTTCATAACCTCACATTCCATTATTCTACCACAGCGATGTATGAACAAAAAGAAAGAATTTTATTGAAAAACCAATTAAATTTGATAAAATATAATTGTTTAATTGAAAAGGAGAAAGTTATGAGCAGATATGATATCGCTATCATCGGAACAGGTCCTGCAGGACTTGAAGCAGCAATTACCGCTAAAGTCAGAAACAAGTATGTTGTTCTTTATGGCTCAAAATTATTAAGCAACAAGATGCAGGTTGTTGATCATCCGATCTTAAACTATCTCGGCCTTCCTTCCGTAACGGGAAAACAGATGGCTGAAGCATTCCGGAAACAACTGGATGAAATGGGGATTGAAGTGACCGAGCAGAAGGTAACAACAGTATATGCCATGGGAGACTACTATACATTGCAGTTAGGTAATGGAGAGATGGCTGAAGCTTCTTCCGTCATTCTGGCTACAGGTGTTGTTGCAGGAAAACCTTATCCGGGTGAAGAAAAATTCCTCGGCAGAGGAGTCAGTTATTGTGCAACATGTGATGCACCGTTATATCGCGGCAAGGTTGTTGCATGTATCGGCGGCAGCAAAGAGGAAGAAGCAGAAGCTGATTTCCTGGGAGAGGTTTGTGAAAAAGTGTATTACCTGCCTCTGTATAAAGATGAGCCTTCATTTTCACATGCAAATGTTGAAGTGATCAAAGAAAAGCCAAAAGAAATCACAGGTGCCATGAAAGCTAAGGCTTTGGTGACGGAACAGGGAACTTATGATGTTGATTGTGTATTCATTCTGAGAGCTGCGCAGTTCCCGGGACAGCTTGTACCAGGACTGGAGACTGAGGGCAATGCCGTGAAAGTAGATTTGCAGATGAAGACAAATCTGCCCGGATTGTTTGCGGCAGGTGATATTGTGGGACAGCCTTACCAGTATATCAAGAGTGCGGGACAGGGAAATGTTGCAGCATTATCTGCTGTCAGCTATCTGGATGAAATGAAGAGGAAGCAGAACCAATGAATGATGAATATTCATGCTTAAAGCTGGAAAACCAGTTGTGTTTTCCGCTTTATGCGGCTGCCAGAAAAATTACCGGCCAGTATACACCTTTTTTGAAGCCTTTAGGCATTACGTATACACAATACATTGTGTTTATGGTTCTTTGGGAAAAGGATAAAGTATCGGTAGGTGATTTGTGTACAAAACTCTACCTGGACAGCGGCACTCTGACTCCTCTGCTGAAAAAGATGGAAGATAAGGGATGGATCATCCGTTCCCGCAGCAAAGAAGACGAAAGAGTTGTCCATATCCAGCTTACCGAAGAAGGAATGAATTTGCGTGATGCATGTAAAACGATTCCTGCTAAAGTTGGTGCATGTGTTCCGCTAAACCCCGAAGATGCACAGAAACTGTATTCGATTCTGTATCAGATATTGGGGGAGATGAAATGAAGAATCGTGATCAAATTATTATTCGCACCAGTATTACAGGAATTTTGGCAAATGTTTTTCTTGCAGCATTCAAAGCGGCAGTCGGCTTATTATCCAATTCCATTGCGATTGTATTGGACGCAGTAAATAACCTGAGTGATGCCATGTCTTCACTGATTACTATCATAGGTACAAAACTGGCAGGCAAACCTGCAGATAAAAATCATCCGTACGGGTATGGGAGAATTGAGTATCTGAGTGCTACGATCATTTCCGTTATCGTTTTATATGCCGGTGTGACTTCCCTTGTAGAATCGGTCAAAAAGATTATTGCTCCCGAAACACCGGATTATTCCGTGGTCTCCCTTGTGATTGTTGCGGTCGGTGTACTTGTGAAAATACTTTTGGGAAGATATGTCAAAGCTACAGGAGAAAAAGTGAATTCAGATTCACTGATCAACTCCGGAGAGGATGCTATTCTCGATTCGGTGATTTCCGCTTCAACCCTTGTTGCGGCAATTCTATATCTTTTGACACATATTTCTCTCGAGGCTTTTCTGGGTGCGATCATTTCCATTGTTATTATTAAAAGCGGTGTTGAAATGCTGAATGGTACATTAAGCTCGATCCTCGGAGAGAGGATCGATGCTGAACTTTCCAAGAAAATCAAACAGGATGTCTGTTCCGTTGATGAGAATATCACCGGGGCATATGATCTGTTTTTGAACGACTACGGGCCGGATCGTCTGGTTGGCTCTATCCATGCAGAAGTGCCGGATTATTATACAGCAGAACAGCTGGATGTCTTAACAAGAAAAATTCAGACAAAAATCATGCATGAAGACAATGTTATTCTGACAGCAATCGGTTTTTACAGCCGCAACACCAAAGATGATGAAGCATCGAAACTGTATAACGAGATTCGTGCATATGTTATGGATCAGGAAGATGTATTGCAGATACATGGCTTCTATGCGGATCTGGAAAAGAAAGAAGTGCGTTTTGATGTTGTGATAGGCTTCAATGCGAAGGATCGTAAGGAGCTATACAGGCATATTTGCGAATATATACGCGAAAAGTATCCGGAATATAATTTCACAATTGCCTTAGATAGCGATATAAGTGACTGATTGTGGAGAATTGTGGAAAACTGATTTAAAAATGTGGATAGATGGCACACTGCGCAAGTGTTGACAAGTTTCCACAATGTGATATGATATTCATGAAGAAAAGGGTTACAAAAGTGTTGTGACCCTTTTTGTTTTGCAGGACATTCAAGGGAGTGCCGGTATAAAGAGGCTGCAGTGGTACTGGATGATGCCCTTCAGAATATAGAAATGCGGTATAAAAGAGAAAACGAAACAAGCAGACAGTGAACAATGAGGGCGGATATTGACAGTATTTAGTATTGGGCGAAAAAACACACAGTCATGGAAGGGAAACAAGGCGGAGGTATTTTGGATTTGTAAGCATTTCGGAAGCCGCAGGAATACCTGTGCCTGATGAGACGACCGTATTTTTCGTCAAGGAGGGATATAAAGAGGATCAAAAGATGACAAAAAAGGTATTAAAAAAGAAAGGGAATTCGTAAATGAAAAAATCCATTAGCAGTAACTTGAACATGTGAATTAATACGAACAAAGAAATGAAGCAGAAAAAAGATGTGTGAGGCATCTTTTTTTCATGGAAAGAAGGAAATATGAGCAGAAAATATGAAAAAGAAGCAGCATGGAATCAATACATGCATATGAAATCGGGAATTTATCAGATGTTGTTTCCCGAACTGGCAAATGACTGTATGATATCGGAAGCCAACTGGAGAGAAAGAAATCTACTTTCGTCCAGCAGTGAATTTGGCATTGAAGCAAAGAAAGGGGACATCTGTTACATGGATTTCGGGCAGGCCTACCTGAATGAAATCGGCTTTCAACATTTTGCGATTATCATGTCGATATATAATCTGAAAGCATTATGCATTCCCATGACAAGCAACACAAAAACGCTGGAAAGTGCATATGATCCTGTGAAAAATCCATATGGGAAAAAACACTTGATGAAAATCGGTAAAATTGAAGGAATGGCCAAACCATCTGTTTTGTTTCTGAATGATGTCAAATATGTCAATACTGCAAGAATTATAGACATCAAAGCACATCTGGATCCGGAAAGCGAATTGTTCTGCAAGATACAAAAACGTATGTTAAAGCTGATGGTATCGGATGAAGAAAACGGATATGCAAATACGTCAACCGTTCCAAAGAGAAATATTGTGACGTATAACTGGCAAAAATGGATCGAATAATCAATTTTGTGGTACTATATCTGCATGAAAAATACGGATTATACATGGCTTGTTGCTGTATCCGGAGGACCGGATTCCATGGCATTGCTGCATATGTGTCTTCAAAAAGGAATCGCTGTTTCGGCAGCACATGTGAACTATCACCATCGTAAAGAAGCTGATGAAGAGGAAGCATATGTGCGCTCTTTTTGCATTGCGCATCATATTACACTTCATGTGTTAAATGATCCGTTTCATTATACCGGTAATTTTGAAGCTGCTGCGAGAAAATGGCGGTATGATTTTTTTGAAAAACTGGTAAAAGAGCATGGATACAGAGGCGTACTGGTTGGACATCATGAAGATGATCTTTTGGAAACGTATTTCATGCAGGAAAACAAGAATCTTGTTCCTTCGTATTATGGGTTAAAAGAAGAAATGCTCTATCATGGCATTCTGGTAAAAAGACCATTACTGAATTATACCAAGGAAGATCTGGTTGCGTATTGTCAGAAAAACAATATACGCTATTACATCGATTGTACAAATCTGAGTGACATGTACGAGCGAAACCGCATCCGTCATGAAATTGTTGAAAAGATGAATCGGTTTGAAAGAGATATGGTATTGAAAGAAATCCGGCAGAAAAATGCGGTTATGCAGGAAAGGAGCTGTCGGATTGCAACGATGAAAACAGAGAATGCAGTCAAGCTTTCACAGTATCGCTCGCTATCCGAGGAAGACCGATTTGCTTTATTGAGGCTGATCACGGATGAAAAGAAGAATCACTCTCTTTCTTTTATCAAAGAGTGCGATCACATATTAATGCAGAAGAATGATTTCATGATTCCTTGCGGTAAGGAATACCTTGTACAGGATCAGGGGAAATTCTTTCTTCATCCGGGATTCGTATCCTATAAGGATATTTATCATTCTCTTGCGGAATTAAAAAATGTTCGAAAAAGTACATATCATGTAGAAGCAGGAAACCCGGGTATATATGCAGTCAGCGTGGAAGAGGATGATTTTCCCATAACAATCCGTTCTTTTTGCGAAGGGGATGTCATTCAGCTGCGTTACGGGAAAAAGAAGGTTAACCGTTTTTTTATAGACAGACATATTCCCTTGTATAAAAGAAAAACATGGCCGATTGTTGAAAATTGCCGAAAAGAAGTCATTTTAGTGCCCGGAATCGGGTGTAATCGGTGGCATTTCTCTATAAACCCGGATTTCAATGTGATACAATATAACACAATCGAAGGAGACGATACGTAAACATGTGGGAACAAAAGAACATCAAAAAAGTTCTGTTCACGGAAGAACAGATCAGACAACGCAGTAAAGAGTTGGGAAAACAAATTACTGAAGATTATAAAGATAAGAAGAATTCACCGCTTCTGGTTGCTTTACTCAGAGGCTCTGTGCCGTTTCTGGCTGAGCTGATCAAACATATCGATCTGGATGTGCAATATGATTTCATGGATGTGAAAAGTTATGCGGGGACAGAGTCTACCGGAGACATCCGCATTCTGAAAGACTTGGATACATCCGTTAAGGATATGGATATCATCCTGGTTGAAGATATTGTGGATACAGGCAGAACGATTCATACGGTGTGCAAGACATTGCTCCATAAAGGCGCTGCAAGTGTTAAAATAGTCACATTGCTGGATAAACCATCCCGTCGTGAAGCTGATGTACAAGCGGATTACATCGGTTTTGAAGTTGAAAATGAATTCGTTGTCGGCTTCGGATTGGATTTTGATCAGCATTACCGCACTCTGCCATACGTCGGCGTATTGAAGGACGAGTGCTATCAATAAGGAGTAGGCTTATATGCAAAAAAACAGATTCTTAAATTATCTTCCATATTTGATTGTGTTAGTGGCGGTGATGAGCTTGTTCAGCTTGAATTCACCGGGCACTTCCAAAACACTGACATATCAGGAATTACAAACCGTATTGAAAGAGGAGAAGATCAAGGAAAGCTCTATTTCTGTCGGATCCAATGTAACAACGGTTAAGGGCGTTTATGAAGATGAAAACGAGAAGACGATCACCTTCACATCGACGATCCCTTCAACAGATGGCGAAATCGCGGAAGTGATGGACAAACTGGAAAATTCAAAGATGTCCATTATTGATTCGGATGCATCCAATCTGTTTATGGATACACTGATTTCCCTGATTCCGTTTGTCCTGATGGCTTTCTTGGCAATCTGGATGGTGAATAAGATGAACGGGGCCGGAGGCGCAAACTCCAGAGCATTTGAATTCTCAAGATCCAGGGCAAAACTGGAAGGAAAAATCAAGGTTCGCTTCGATGATGTTGCAGGATGCGATGAAGAAAAGCAGGAGATGGCTGAAATTATCGATTATCTCAAATATCCGAAGAAATTTGAAAAGATGGGAGCAAGAATCCCGAAAGGCATTCTGCTGTTTGGCCATCCGGGTACCGGTAAAACCTTGCTTGCCAAAGCTGTTGCAGGTGAGGCAAACGTTCCTTTCTACAGTATTTCCGGTTCTGACTTTGTAGAAATGTTTGTCGGTGTCGGTGCGAGCCGTGTCAGAGACATGTTTAAGAAGGCGCAGCAGACTGCTCCATGTATCATCTTTATTGATGAAATTGATGCAGTAGGCAGACAGAGAGGCGCAGGTTTCGGCGGCGGCCATGATGAACGTGAGCAGACATTGAACCAGCTGCTTGTTGAGATGGATGGCATGGAAGACAACACAGGTGTTGTTGTCATTGCAGCCACAAACAGACCGGATGTACTTGACCCTGCACTGCTTCGTGCCGGCAGATTTGACCGTCAGATTACAGTTTCATTACCGGATCGCAAAGGCAGAAAAGCTATTCTGGAAGTTCATGCAAGAAATAAGCATCTCGCTAATGATATTGATTTGGAAGGACTTGCCAAGAGAACACCGGGATTCTCCGGTGCCGATCTGGAAAATGTCCTGAATGAAGCAGCCATTCTTGCCGTCAGGGAAAATGCGGATGAAATTCATACTGCACAGATTGATGAGGCAATTGACAGAGTCATGATGGGACCGGCAAAGGTTTCGAAAACATATGATGATAAGACCAAGAAACTTGTCGCTTATCACGAGAGCGGTCATGCAATTGTCGGACTGTATCTTGATAACGGTCAGGTTGTTCAGAAGGTGACGATTATTCCAAGAGGCCAGGCAGGCGGTTATAACCTGATGACACCGAAAGAGGAAAAGATGATGAATACAAAGAACGATCTGATTGCATCCATTACGTCCTATATGGGTGGAAGAGTTGCAGAAGAAATGTTCTTCGATGATGTTACAACCGGTGCTTCCAATGATATTGAAAGAGCAACAAATATTGCTAAGGATATGGTCACGCTTTACGGTATGAGCGATCTCGGACCGATCAAATACAATGCCGGAAGTGAGAATGTCTTCCTTGGGAGAGATTATAATTCCCCAAACAATGTTTCAGGTGAAGTTGCATATGAGATTGACCAGGAAGTCAGAAAGATTGTCAACAGTGCGCATGACAAGGCATGGGAAATTATCTCGGCACATCGTAATGAACTTGAAAGTATCGCAAATGCATTGATGGAATATGAGACATTGACTGCGGAACAAATTCAAAAAATTGTCAATGGTGAATCCATCGCATCAGAATTTGAAAACAAAGAAGCGGCACAGACCGCAGCGTAAAAACAGGCTGAAATTATTCAGCCTTTTTGTGCTTTGGGAGGGAATATGATAACCGTAGAAAAAATTCGAAAACAGATACAGAACAGGGTATATTCCGATGCCGTTGAAATACTAAAGAAAAACCAGATCAGGAGGATCAATTATTCTTTTGAAGATTATCCGGAGGTCCTTGTAAGCGGAACGGTCATCGGGGATTATCGGAATATAGATCAGTTTGAAATCAAGGCTAATGCAGAAACCGGTGATCTGATCAGTTTTTACTGTTCCTGTTACAATGCGAGAAGAGGAATTCTCTGCCCTCATGCAGTTGCCGGCATTCTGATATTTGCAAACGGTGTGGAAGAAGGCTTGATCAAAGTTGAGAAACCGTCTGTACCAACCTCTCATATAATCAAAGATCTTCTTTCAAGCATACTTTACGAGAATTCGGATATCAATGCCGATCATTCTCATTCCTATATTCTTGAACCGGTTGTGGAACTGGAGAAATGCATCTCTAATCATGCTTTCCAGCTGAGTTTCAAGTGCGGGAAAAAACACGGAAAGATGTATGTCGTAAAATCGATACACGAATTGTTAAAAAGCATTCAGCAACATACTGAATATACCTTTGGCACAAAATCAAAAGTAATTTTCAGCAAGGAATCGTTTGATCAGAAAAGCCTGGACCTCATTGAAATGCTGATGGAGCTCGACCAGTCACAGGATCAGGTCACACAGAAAATGGATTATTGGAACCGTTACATGGATAATGTTGTACAGCCTGCTCTGGGAAAAGAGCTTTCATTAAAGGGTTCCTACATTGAAAGATTTTTAAGGGAGTATAAACAGGAGTATTATTCCTGCAAGGAAATGAAAAATTCGGACTGGGTGCATAGCACCATATCATTTTCCGATGAGCCGATGAAGCTGGATTCTACCATCGAGACCAAAGATGATGGCTATGGGTTTTCGATTAAGAGGATCGGATATATGGTCGGGGGAAGGTATCTGTATCTTTTTGAAGAAGAAAAAGGCATGTTTCATCGGATGGAATTTTCACAGAATCTTCTTACGCTGTTAAAGTATGCGGATGATACATACGGCAAGTCATATTATATCAATAAAAATGATATGCACTCTTTTACGGGAAAGATGTATCCGACATTGAGCAATGATACGAATATTCATGCACACGGTTTTGAATTGAGTCCATACATACCTGTTAAACCCGAGTTTAAAATCTATCTTGACCTTCCTCAGGATAATCTGATTACCGGAGAATTGTATGCGGTATATGGGGATAAGACATACAATGTACTGGATGAAACGAAAAAGAACCTGGACAAAGATCATCGGAATATGATTGAAGAAGAAGCCTTAAGCACATTTTTTGCAAAATATTTTAATTCGTTTGATGCAGAGAATAAAAAATGGGGATGCATAGATGATGAGGACAAGATGTATGAGCTGCTGAGTGAAGGCATCCCTGCAATGCATAAAAGGGCGGAAGTATATATCTCGGACAAGCTCAAAAGACTGCAGATCAAGGATGTCAAAAAGGTTCAGGTGGGTATTTCCGTCAAACATGATTTATTGCAGCTGAGCATGCAGACAGATGACATCGACATGGATTCTCTGGCGGAAATCATGAGCCGATACAATCCGAAAAAACGATACTATCGTTTGAAGAGCGGTGTTTTTATCAATGTGGATGATGCTTTGGAGGATCTGGCAGAATTGAAAGATGATCTCCAATTGAGCACAAAGGATATTCGCAAAGGGGAAGTCATGCTGCCGAAATACAGAGCGATGTACCTGGATAATTTCGCTGATGAAAACAAAACCTTTATGATTGACCGAGATACCCGTTTCAGACAGATCATCGATCAGATCCATGATACCGAAGAAAGAAAACATGAGATCCCGGAAGGCCTTTCCGATATCATGAGAGATTATCAGAAAACCGGCTTTCAATGGTTGTGTTCCCTATATGAAAACGGTTTTGGCGGATTGCTGGCAGATGAGATGGGACTCGGAAAAACATTGCAGGTTATTGCTTTTCTGACCACTGTACAAGGAAAAGGAAAATCATTGATTGTATGTCCGGCTTCACTGGTATATAACTGGAATAATGAAATCAGAAGATTCGCACCTCAGTTAAAGGCATTAATGCTGACGGGATCTGCACAGATCCGCAAGGAAATGCTGGAAGAGCTGGATGGATTTGATGTGATTCTGACATCCTATGATATATTGAAACGTGATATTGATAACTATGAAAACATGCATTTTATCTGTCAGGTAATTGATGAAGCACAGTATATTAAGAATGCAAACACACAAGTCAGTGAAGCGGTTAAAAGAATTAACAGCACATTTCACATAGCCTTGACCGGAACACCGATTGAAAACAGATTAAGTGAATTATGGTCTATCTTTGATTATCTGATGCCGGGATTCCTGTATAAATACACTTTCTTCAAGAGAGAGTATGAGTCTCCGATTGTCAAGGGAGAGGATGAGGAACAAAGAATCAAATTGAGAAAGATGATTGCACCGTTTATTCTCAGAAGGCTGAAAAAGGATGTTCTGCAGGATCTTCCTGACAAACTCGAGGAAATCTACTATGCCCCATTGGAAGGAGAGCAGAAGGAACTGTATGAGGCAAGGGTAAAAGCATTGCGTGTTTCTGTTGCTTCACAGAGCGCCGATCAGTTCAACCAGAGCAAACTGCGAATACTGGCTGAACTGACAAGACTCAGGCAGATCTGCTGTTCCCCATCGCTTGTCTATGAAAACTATCACGGAAATTCAGAAAAGGAAGACATGTGCGTTGACCTGATCAAATCAGCAATTGAAGAAGGGCATAAGATCCTGCTCTTCTCACAGTTTACAACGATGCTGGATCAGCTGGTTGAAAGACTGAAAGAGGAAAAAATCAACTATCATCTTCTGGTAGGAAGCACACCGAAAAAGAAGCGTGCAGAGATGGTTGAAGCCTTCCAAAACGATGACGTGCCGGTTTTCTGTATTTCCATGAAAGCGGGAGGCACAGGTTTAAATCTGACAGCTGCCGATATAGTTATACATTATGATCCATGGTGGAATACAGCAGTTGAAAATCAGGCAACTGACAGGGCACACCGTATCGGACAGGAAAACGTTGTAACGGTGTATCGTCTGATCACCAAAGATACGGTGGAGGAAAGAATTATTCAGCTTCAGCAGCAGAAAGCAGACCTCGCAGACCAGATTTTATCAGGAGAGGAAATGTCCAGCAGCTCTTTCACAAAAGAAGAACTGATGTCTATCCTTCAGTAAAAGGAGCAAATATATGTCAAAACGTTTGTTAACAACAATTATTGTGGGACTCATGGGTGGCATACTCATGGCGGCTTTACTGTTATATATGATGATTGTTAACGGATTCAGATTATGGAATATCGGCTTCTTTCTCTGTCTTATGGCAGGTATTGCCTTTCCATTATGCCTTGGGCTGGTTGAAGAAGATGTCATGTCTGTCTTCGGCGCACAATGCATACTTCTTGTTGTATCAATGCTGATCATCTTCTTTTATGCATTTGTTGTGTCAAATTCTCTTGCCGCAAGTGGCAGAGAAAATGCAGTTTTTCAGCTTGTTCTTGAATATGCATGTATCATTCATGGCGCATCCCTGGCTGTTTCCTTTCTTATAAACATGAAGAAAAAGAAAAAGGATTAATGCTTTAAGTTTTATGAAAAAGAAGGTAATATTATTCCTGTGGAGGTAGTCAATGAACGATAAAATCATCAAAGGAATTGATGTATATGATGCTGCATTTTTGATCCTTCTGACAGCTAAAGCATTTGGCTTTTTAAGCCAGACATGGATTTTTGTCCTGTTGCCGGTAATCGCAAAACTGTTTGTGAAATTCGGCAGAAGCTGGATTGAAACGATTGCGGAAGATATTGTACGCGGACGCGAGAAAACTTCTTTCACCCCGGAGCCTGGTGATAAAACCGAGATCATGAATGTAGTCGATGAAGGAGAGGAAGAAAACAAATAGTATTCATTTTGGAACGAAACTGATGTTTCGTTCTTTTTTTGTGATGGAAATCATGCTATGGTAAGGATAGACCAGAAAGGAGTTTTTATGAAAGATAATTATAAGGTCATAATTTGGGGTTTCGGCCAGGTAGGCAGAAGTGCCTTACAGATTATCAATTCCAGAAAATCACTGGAACTGGTAGGTGTTTTTGATGTGAATCCGGAAAAAGTCGGAAAGGATGCAGGAGAAGTTTTCGGTCTTCCTGCTGCAGGCGTGAAGGTTTCCGATAATGAGGAAGAAGTGCTTGCAATCGATGCAGATATCGTTCTTTACTATCCATCTACAAAATGGGACGCCGGCAAACTTCCTTCACCGACATCTGTCGGAGGCAATGTGGATGATATTGTCAAATTCCTGGAGCATGGAAAGAACTGCAGTTCAACATTACCGGTATATTTCTCACAAAAGAATGCGCCTGAGTATTTCAAAAGAATTGATGAAGCAGGAAAGAAGCACGGAACAACCTATGTGCAGCAGGGAATTTTCCCGGGACTGTTCACACCGTATTTCTCATCCATTACAACGATGTTCTCCAGAAAAATCGATACAGCAATCGTATATGGTGGTGAAGATGATTCCGTAAATTCTGCACCATGGATTGCGGTATTCGGTTATGGTAAAGATCCGAAGGAGATCTCTGCACAAAGACTTGCAGTCGTCAACAACATCATGTTCACCTACTATGGACCGACAGTCATTGAAATGGCTGAACGTGCCGGCCTTGAATATGATGAATATTGCTGCGAAGAGGAGACAATTATCTCCAATGAAGAAGTGAAAACACCATATGCACATGTATTGCCGGGAACCGTAGGTGCCCACAAGTTTACAATGTGCACCAAGAAAGACGGAAAAGAAGTTACAGGTTTCCATTTCATCCACAAGGCAAGTGCAGAAATACTCAAAGAGCTTCCTCTTGAAAAATACATCGAAATCAAGGGAGAACCTGATGTCACAATTCGTCTGGAAAACATCATTCCGGATGAAGACCCGTTCTTGACAAGTGCTGCGCCATCAGTCAATCTGATTCCTTCCATCGTTGATGCAGAAGGCGGCTTCAAAAATGCACTGGATATTCCGATGGGATATTTACCGAGATAAGGAGAAAAAAATGATACAGTTAAAAGACGAATACAAAGTAATTATCTGGGGTCTTGGAAGTGTTGGCAGAAGTGCTCTGCAGATCATCAATGCCAAGAAGTCATTAAAGCTTGTTGCTGCTTATGACATTGATCCAAAAAAAGTGGGAAGAGATGCCGGCGAGGTATGTGGTTTTGAACCGGCAGGTGTCATTGTTTCCAATGACAGGGAAGCAGTTCTGAATACTGAAGCAGATATCTGCCTGTATTATGCAGCTTCTGTATGGGATGAAGGAAAATTACCGGATCTTGAAACATGCCAGTCCAATGTGGATGACATTGTCGCCTTGCTCAACCATGGTAAAAATGTAACCACAACCGTCAATGTTTACTTTGCACAGAAGAACCAGCCTCGCTATTTCAAGGAAATTGATGAAGCAGCAAAGGCAAATGGTGTCACATATACACAACAGGGTATTTTCCCGGGATTCTTTACACCATACCTTCCGACAATCTTCGGACTGCTTACAAGAAAAATCAACAAGCTGATCGTTTACGGCGGTCAGGATGACTCCGCTAATACAGCACCATGGGTAAATTTCCTCTGCTATGGAAAGACTGTAGAAGATATTCCGGCTCCGCAGTTTGCATTCCTGAAGAGCTTGTTCTTCACCTATTACGGTCCGACCGTGATTGAAGTTACGGAAAGACTCGGACTGGAATATGATGAATACCGTTGTGATGTAACGCAGATTATGGCGGATAAGGAAATCACAACACCGAACGCCCATATTACACCGGGTACGATTGGTACGCATCACTTCATTATGGCAACATACAATAAGGGTGAAGAGGTTGTCGGCTTCCATTTCAATCATAAGGGATCCAATGAGATTCTTGATGACTATAAAGTTGACAAGGCGATTGAGATCTTTGGTGAACCGCATGTCAGAGTGGATATTGACGGTATCATCGATCACTTTGATCCATTCCTGACTTCTGCTTCACCGAATGTCAATATGATTCCTGCAATTGTTGCGGCTGAGCCGGGCTATCAGGATGCTTTGGATATTCCGTTAAGCAGATTGCCGAAATAAATCGTATACGGAAAAGCTTTCCTGTCACAGACAGGGAAGTTTTTCTTTATGAAATCCTATTTACCAGTCTGGTACATGAGAAGCTGACGACGTTCTGATGTAAAAATGCGACTGTTCAATATGGGGATAGACAGAATGGAATAAAGTGCGGTATCATTTTGAATACAGAAGAACAGGAGAATAATTATGGATAACGAAAAAAATAATGTATCCCCATTTGAAGTAGGTGGAATCAATCCGGTCAGCCAGTATTTTTCAGGAAAAACCTATCTGGCTTCTTTAACGAGTAAAGATGCACAGGTTGACATCGCAAATGTAACCTTTGAACCCGGCTGCAGAAACAATTGGCATGTGCATCATGGTGCACAACAGATTCTTGTATGTGTAGGCGGAAAAGGCTGGTATCAGGAATGGGGCAAAGAACCCGTATTAATGACACCGGGTTCTGTTGTGGAGATTCCTCTGGATGTAAAACACTGGCATGGTGCCACAAAGGACTCCTGGTTTGCCCATCTATCTATTATCGCAAGAGGCGTTGAAGGAAGCCACGAGTGGCTTGAACCTGTAGATGATGAGCACTACAACGCTTTGTAAACTTTTATGCACGTAGGGATATGTGCATTTTTCAGATATCATAATCAGTGATTATGGTTTATCATAGACATAAAGAAACGGAGAGACATATCATATGAGTGAAAACATCAGTATTGAAAAAGCCAAAGAGGTTCTGGAAGGCTTTACAGAACAGGCTGAACAGTTTATCAAGGATCCTTCCAAAACAGAAGAGCTTCTCGTCAATCTGGAAAACAAATTGAAGGAAGTACCGACGATCGGTGATTCTTTATCCAGATTGCCGTTAATGATTTCCCTGATCCGCAGTTATATTACCAAAGAATATACCGAAGTATCACCGAAAGTCATCGTTACCATGATCAGTGCGGTAATCTATCTGTTGAAAGGCAAAGACCTGATTCCGGATAAGATTCCTGTACTTGGTTATGCAGATGACATAGCAGTATTTATTGCAGCTTTCAAGCTGTGTGAGCCGGAACTGGATGCTTATGCGGCTTGGCGTGATACAAAAGAAGAAGCAAGCACAGAAACAGAGATTGCAGAATAAAAAGGAGTAGATTTATGAGCAGATTTTCAAAGGATTTCTTCTGGGGCGGGGCTACGGCTGCAAACCAGTACGAAGGCGGCGTGCATGAAGGCGGAGCAGGATTATCTACTGCAGACGTCATGACCAATGGTTCGCATACCGTCAGACGACAGGTGACATGGAAAAAAGAAAACGGTGAAACGGGATCAACGCCGTTATGTTTCGGATCACCGGAAAGACATCTTCCCGAAGGCGCTGTTCCATGTGAATTAGATGACCCGAAATACTATTATCCATCACACATTGCATCGGATTTTTATCACCATTACAAAGAGGACATCAAACTTTGTGCAGAGGAAGGCTTCAACTGCCTGCGCTTCTCCATTAAATGGTCCAGATTGTTCCCTAACGGGGATGATGAAGTACCGAATGCAGAGGGAATCAAGTTCTATGCAGATGTTTTTGACGAGTGCAGGAAATACGGCATTGAACCGCTTGTCACTTTGTCACATTATGAAACACCGCTGGCACTTGCAGCTAAGTATAATGGATGGGATAACCGCCATCTTGTGAATGCTTTTGTGAAATATGCAAGAACATGTTTTGAAAGTTTTGCAGGCAAAGTTAAATATTACCTGACATTCAATGAGATCAACTGTCTGGATGCAGCACCGTATGTAACTGCCGGTTTAATTCATGCAGACCCGCAGAATATTGCCAATGCTGCTTTCCATCAGTTCCTTGCTTCTTCCTTGACTGTAAAAGAAGCACATGAAAACTTCTCGGATCTGAAGATCGGAATGATGCTGGCATTCGGACCTACATATGCCTATACGACAGATCCTGAAGATCAGCTTCTGGCACAAAGAATGATGAATCGTACATTGTTCTATTCCGATGTACAGATGCTTGGCAGATATCCAAATTACAAGCTTAAGGAATATGAAAGAGACGGAATCACCATTCCTGCACAGGAAGGGGATATGGATATCATCTCCAAATATACATGTGATTTTCTGAGCTTCAGCTGCTATGGCTCTCATGTAGTAACATACCATGATGAAGATGCCCAGGCAGGAGAAGGCAATGGCGGAACACAGATGCATATGGTCAGAAATCCATATCTCAAGACAAATGCCTGGGGCTGGGCAACCGATCCGCAATGTCTGCGTATCACTTTGAATACCTTCTTTGACAGATATCATTGCGATCTGTTCTGTGTTGAAAACGGTATCGGATGGAATGACAAGTTTGAAGATGGAACCGTGCATGATGACTACCGTATTGATTACATGCGCGCAAACATTAAATCCATGCGTGACGCTGTGGAATTTGACGGCATCCCGCTGATGGGTTATTTGTATTGGGGTTGTGTAGATATGGTTTCCAACGGTGAAGGCGAAATGGCAAAACGCTATGGGCAGATCTATGTCGATGCAGATAATTACGGTCAGGGCACCTTTAAGAGAACGGTAAAAGATTCTTATCACTGGTATCAGAAGTGTATCGCCAGCAATGGTGAGGACCTCGATTAATCAAAATGAAAGGGCCGGTTAATTCCGGCCCTTTTCTATGCGGTGACATCTTCAAACTGGGAGTTATAGAGTTTTGCGTAGAATCCGTTTTTCTCCAGCAGTTCTTCGTGATTTCCGATTTCGACAATGTCCCCATGATCCATTACCAGGATCATATCGGCATTGCGAATGGTTGAAAGACGATGGGCAATCACAAAGGAGGTTCTGCCTTTCATGAGTTTTTCCATGCCTTTCTGGATGAGAATCTCAGTTCTGGTATCAACTGAGGATGTGGCTTCATCCAGAATCAGAATTTTCGGATCACTGAGGAAGGCACGTGCAATTGTCAAGAGCTGTTTCTGCCCTTGGGAGATATTTGTAGACTCCTCATTGATTTCTGTCTGATATCCGTTTTCCAGAGTACGGATAAAATGGTCTACATAAGCTTCTTCCGCCGCTTTCATGACTTCTTCATCGGTTGCGTCCATTCTGCCGTAACGGATATTGTCCATGATGGTGCCGGTATGCAGCCATGCATCCTGAAGAACCATGCCGAAGCAGTCTCTGAGATCCTTGCGTGTAAGCGTTGTGGAATCTTTGCCGTCGATATAGATTTTGCCGGAGTTCAGCTCATAGAAACGCATCAGCAGTTTGACGATGGTTGTTTTTCCCGCGCCGGTCGGACCGACAATGGCAACCTGACTGCCTGCAGGAATGTAAGCATTGAAATCATGAATAATGATCTTATCCGGATTATAGCCGAATACGACATCGCCGAAGGTAACTTTTCCTTTGAGTCGGATTTGTCCGTTTTCATCACGGATATTCACCGGTTCAGCGGTATCCGGAATCTCTTCCTCTTCTTCCAGGAACTCAAAAACTCTTTCTGCCGCAGCCGCAGTAGACTGCAATACGTTCATGATTTGTGCGGTCTGGGTGATCGGCTGGTTGAAATTTCTGACATACTGGATGAATGCCTGGATATCACCGATCGCAAGTCCGTTATGGATCACAAGATAGCCGCCCAGTACACAGCAGCCTACATAGCCGACATTGCCGATGAAACTGGTAATCGGCTGCATAATACCGGACATGAACTGTGCTTTCCATGCCGCGTTGTAGAGCTTGTTATTGAGATCATTGAATTCATTAATGGATCGTTCTTCACCGTTAAATGCCTTCATGACAATGTGGCCTGCATACATTTCCTCAATATGTCCGTTGACATTGCCGAGCGTGGTCTGCTGTGCTTTAAAATATTTCTGGCTGTTTTTGACCACAAATGCAGCCGCAATACCGGAAAGCGGTACTACAATGAGTGCCATCAGAGTCAACTGCCAGGAGATGCTTATCATCATGTAGAGCACACCGATAATTGTGATAATGGAGGTGAATACCTGCTGGATAGACTGGTTCAGGGATTGGGAAACCGTATCGACATCGTTCGTTACTCTGGAAAGAACTTCACCATGGGTCTGCTTGTCAAAATACTTTAACGGCAGGCGGTTGATCTTTTCGCTGATTTCCTTACGCAGATTGTAAGTGATTTTTTGGGTGATACCGCTCATTGTCCATCCTTGAAAATAATTGAACAGGGCACTTGCAAGATAGATGCACAACAACCGCAACAGTATGTTTTTGATTGCTTCAAAGTCGATGCCTCCGTTCTGTGTGTATTTTGCGACAAGGCCTTCGGCAAGCTTTGTCGTGGCGGATCCGAGAATTCTCGGGCCGATAATGTTGAAGATTGTGGAACATGCCGCAAAGATGACAATAAAGAAGATCTGCACATAGTAGGGTTTCATGTAGCGGATGAGCTTGGCGATGGTTCCTTTAAAGTTTTTAGCTTTTTCACCTGCCATCATGCCCGGACGCATACGCATGCCGGTTTTCATCTTTTTATTCTTTTCACTCATGAGACAGCTCCTTCTCGCTTAATTGCGAGTATGCGATTTCCTGATAAACACTGCATGTTTTTAACAATTCCTCATGCGTCCCCATGCCTGCTATTTTACCGTTATCCAGAACGATGATCTTATCTGCATGCATAATCGTGGAAATACGCTGGGCAACGATAAATACCGTGGCTTTTGTTTTTTGGATCATCTTATGCAGGGCCTCTCTGAGCCGTGCATCCGTCTGGTAATCCAAAGCGCTGAATGTATCATCAAAGATAAAGATGTTTGCGTCTTTGACAAGTGCCCTGGCGATGGAAAGCCTTTGTTTCTGGCCGCCGGAAACGTTTGTTCCGCCTTCGGCAATCGGTTCTTCAATGCCTTCCGGCATAGCATCGACAAACTCTTTTGCCTGTGCGATCCGCAAAGCTTCTTCAAGGGTTTCAGTGACTGCATCTTCATCAGCATAACGCAGGTTGGATTCGATTGTTCCGGAAAACAGGATTCCTTTTTGGGGAACATAGCCGATCTGATCACGCAGATCCTTCTGCGTAATATGACGGATGTCTGTATCGCCGATACGGATAGCACCTTCGGTTACATCAAAGAAACGCGGAAGAAGATTGATCAAAGTGGATTTGCCTGAACCGGTTGAACCGATAAAGGCAACTGTTTCACCCGGACTTGCAGTGAAGCTTATATTTTCAAGAACATTCTGCTCGGCATTGGGATATTTGAAGGAGACATTGTCGAAAGTGATCATCTGGTTTTCTTTAGGCAATTTCTCCGGATGATCCGGATCTTTAATCACCGGTTCTGTCTCCAGTACTTCAAAAATACGTCCCGCCGAAACAGAAGATCTTGGAATCATAATGAAGATCATTGCGACAATCATAAACGAGATCAGTACATGAGAGGCATATTGCAGGAAGGCCATCATATCACCGATCTGCATGACACCGGCATCAATCTGGTTTGCACCGATCCAGATGATCAGGATGGAAACACCTGACATCAGGAATGTCATAATCGGTGAAATGACAACCATGACCCTGTTCAAGAAGATGTTCAGTTTCGTTAAGTCGGAATTGACCTTGTCAAAACGCTTCTCTTCGATATCCTGGTTGTTAAAAGCACGTATGACAAGCATGCCTGACAGCTGTTCTCTTGTTACAAGATTCAGGCGATCAATATACTTCTGCACGATTTTGAATTTCGGCATTGTGAACAGGAAAGTGACAATCATCAAACAGATCATCAATATAATCGTCCAGCCGAGTATGGCAGCCAGGTTTTTATAACGCAAGACCTTGAACAGGGATGTGAAACCCATAAACGGAGCAAATAACACGATGCGAAGGAACATCGTTAATACCTGCTGCACCTGCTGAATGTCATTTGTGGTTCTGGTAATTAAAGAAGCTGTGGAAAAACGGGAAAACTCTTCACTGGAGAAGGATTCCACCTTCGCAAAGACATCCTTGCGCATGTTGCGGCATGCGCCTGTAGCGGTTCTGGATGCAAGATACGAAGAGCCGATGGCACACAGGGAGCCTAACAACGCTATACCGAGCATCAGAAGACCTTCATGAAGAATATAGTTTGTCTGAATGGCTTCGGTATCCATTCCCAAAGAGGCATACTCGCTTCTGATCATCATTCTGACGATTGCCTGCAGGTTTTCTTCGGTATAATCCCCGAGTTGTGCCTGAGCCTGTTGCTGAATGGCCTGTATTTGTGAAGCATCGAATTGTGTTATTCCGCTTTGCTTCATGAAGGAAACCATCAGGAACGGATTGCGGATTGCTTCCTCTAATGAGGAAACATCTTCACTGTCCAGAATATAAACAGGTTCGTTTTTTAAGACAGGATATTTTGAAAGATATGCAGAATCATTTTGCTCAATTTTAGTGTAGTTTTCTTCCAAAATGCCGGCATCCATAAAATACTGTAACGCCTGATACGTTTCGTCGGATAAGGCGGCAGGAACGCTTTCGGTGATGCCTCCGTATTGAATGCCGTAAGTGACAATACCGGACATATAATCCGGTAGTGCAAGTTCAAGCTGAACCTGGGCAAAGACAAGTGCAATAACGGCTATGACCGAAAGCCAGAACGGCTTTAAATATCGGAATGCTTTCAGCATACAGACCTCCTTCATCATTACCGATTTATATTACCATGGTAATATAAATATATCAACATAGTAATATTATGTTGTTGCTTGTGTCATATTTTTGTGTTATAAATAACGCATGGCCAGAGAGACGGAAAAAAAGACAGAAATCAGAAAAAATGCAATAAAACTGTTTCAGGATAAGGGATATGATAATGTCACGGTTGTTGATATTGCATCTTCTGCAGGCATATCCAAGAATACGTTTTATTATTATTTCACAAGCAAGGAAGATCTGATCATGGATCTGTTCAAACCGGCAGATATACCTGAAGATTTTTTCATGTATCTGATGGAAATTGATAATCCGCTGGACCGCCTGAATGCCATTTATGAAAAGATGATTGAATACTATACAGGGCTAGGCAGAGAGATTATTCGCAAAGCGCTGGTTCTCAATATCACAAATGACTATGCACTCGATGAAAAAACACAGAAAGTTAATACAAGCAGGGCATCTTTTCTGTTAAGAGTGTACAAGGAAGCACAGGAAAAGAAACTTGTCAGGACGGATATCTCCAGTGAAAAAATGATGTGGATTTCCCTCACGCATCTGATGGGATGCCTGCAGATATGGGCAACCAGTCCGGCACAGATCAACTTGAAAAAAATGTATATGAGCCATTTTGAAGCCATGATTCACGTTAAGGAGACAGATGATGGCATTGCATGATGCAGATATCCGTGAACCCTTATTTAGCTATCTCGAAAACAGATTCGGCATCATTCGGATACTGGAAGAAAAAACAATGGGAAAATCCCGTGCGGATGTGCTGATGGTGAAGGAGGATGGTATTTACGGCTTTGAAATCAAATCGGATGCAGATACATACGCCAGATTGAAAAGACAGGTAAGAGATTACGACCGGTATTATGATTACAATTATGTAGTTATCGGAACAACCCACGTAAAGCATATTGAAGAGCATGTCCCTGTTTATTGGGGCATTCTTGTTGCCGACAGGGAAGGAGACGGGATTGATTTCTACGAGTATCGTGCACCTGTAAAAAACCCGAAAGTCAAATGGAAATGGAAGATTACCATCTTGTGGCGTATAGAGCTTGCACATATACAGGAAAGAAACAGATTGCCGAAATATAAACAGAAATCCAAGAAATTTGTACAGGAAAAGATTGTGGAAAAACTGGATGAGGAAACCCTGCAGAAAGAATTCATTCATGAGCTGTTTGAAAGAGATTATCAGTTAATTGAAGAAGAAATCCGCCTTTATAAAGAACAGATATAAACATGTTCTTTTTTGATCATATTGTAAAATTGGGATAATTATGAAATAATATGACCAGATGAAGCAAGAAAGAGATAAACCTGCATATATGCAGCTGTACCAGAAGGTCAGAAAAGAAATTGTTGAAGGTGTTTATGCTTACAGATCAAAAATACCTTCCAAAAGAAATATGTCTCTGGAAACCGGCACCAGCCTGATTACCGTAGAACATGCCTATGATCTTCTGGCAGAAGAAGGATATATTGAATCCCGTGAAAGAAGCGGGTATTTTGTGATTTACCGCAGTGAAGATCTTTTTTCTGTTGCGGAAGGAAAAAGAAGCAGCAATTCTCATACTTTGTCTAAAAATGTGGATGCATTTCCCCATACGGCATTTGCCACTGCAGTACGCAAAGCGCTGGCAGATCATGAAGGGGATATTCTTACCCAAACAGATGGATGCGGATGCTATGAAACCAGAAAAGCAATTGCCGGCTATCTCGCACGGTCCAGAGGGTTGTTTGTTGATCCAAAACAGATTGTGATCGGTGCGGGATCGGAATACCTGTATTCATTGATTATCCAGCTTCTCGGTCACCATCGCATATACGGATTGGAAGATCCATCATACGAAAAGATACTGCAGATTTATCAGGCGGGCGGAGTCCGGTGTGACATGCTGAGAATGGGCGAAAACGGCATATTGAGCAGTGAACTGAAAAGAACACCGGCTTCTGTTTTGCACGTTACGCCATATCACAGTTATCCATCGGGCATGAGTGCAGACATTTCCAAAAAGCAGGAATATATCCGCTGGGTCAAAAAGGCAGACCGGTATATCGTTGAAGACGATTACGATTCGGAATTTACGGTTTCCATGAAAATGCAGGAAACGCTGTTCTCCATGGAGCCGGATTTTTCCGTTATTTATATGAATACATTTACCAGGACCATCGGGCCTTCTTTACGTGTGGGATATATGGTTCTGCCCAAAGAAAAATGTGATATTTTTCTGAATAAAATCTCTTTTCGTTCCTGTACAGTCAGTGCTCTGGTACAATATGTACTTGCAGAACTGCTCGACAGCGGCAGTTTTGAAAGGCATATTAACCGCATCCGCAGAAAGAAAAGAAAGCAGGTGAAGAAATGAAAGAAATCGGGACTGTTTATTCTATCGTAGAAAATAATCTCCCTATGAAAAAAAGTGCGATTTTAAATACAGTTTATGAAAATTACGGATATGTTTTAACGGTATATTCCATGGCGGAAAATACGACGATTTCCCCGGAACGTTTAACCCATCCGGCAATATATTTTGTGTTGGAAGGCGATTTGCATATTGACAGTAAGGAAGTCAAGATGACGCCGGAAGAATCACAGCTTCGTACATTGCAATATATTTTCCGTCCTGTAAATTCCCTGTGGGGATTCCAGGTGGATAAAGACTGCGTATTCACGGAGCTGATATTATTGAATACATCGAAGATTGACGAAACTTTATGCCGGGAGAAAAAGGGCTTTTTTGCAGGGTATATTTCCTTTAAACAGCATGATTCCTATGTAAAACGCTTTGTGGATGACATTCACTTGAAAGCGGATATTGTCTCTTTGGATTTTAACGCTTCGATTGTCATGAAGGAAAAAGGTGCTGTGCTGATCACCTGTCTTGAGGGAACCGGTGAAATTCTTCATGATGGAAAACAGATGGCCTTTGGAAAGCTGGATAGTTTCGAGGTTCCTTCCGATGAACCGCTGACAATAAACGCAAAAGAAAGAATGAAGTTGTTACGCATTATGTATCTGTAAATGGAACAGATTGTTTGTATATGTTAGAATGATGTATCGAGAGGAACAGCATGGCAATTTATAGTGATTGGGGCTTAAATCTGAATACGAAAGAAGTCTGGCAGGAGTATCCTCGTATGCAGCTGCAAAGGGACAGTTATATGAGTTTGAACGGTATATGGGAATACCAGATTACCGCCGGCAGAACACTGCCCGCACAGGATGCCTGGAAGGAAATTGTCGTGCCGTTTGCACTTGGCTCAAAATTGTCGGGGACAAGTGAAGAGCTCAAACCCGGTGAAATCTTGTGGTACAGAAAGCAGTTTGCCTATATGCCCACTGTGAAACATACCTGGTTGAATTTTGAGGCGGTAGATCAGAAGTGCACGATTTATATCAACGGAATCGAAGTGGGAAGCCATCAGGGCGGCTATACACCATTCAGCTTCGACATTTCCCATACAATAAAGTATCAGAACTCCCTTGTGGTAAAATGCCAGGATGACAGCGATCAGGGCATATATGCCTATGGAAAACAGAAGCTGGAACATGGCGGTATGTGGTATACTCCTTCTTCCGGTATCTGGCAGTCCGTATGGCTTGAAGATCTGAGCGAGCATGCCGTACAGGATATCAAAATTACACCGGATTATGATGAAAAGAAAGTGTATATTGATCTTGCCGGCAATTTTACCCAGGCGGTTATCAATATCAGTGCAAAGGGAAAACTGATTCACAGAGGCATTACCGTTGATGCGCATTATGAAGCGCCGATCAATGATATTCATCCATGGACCCCGGATGATCCTTTTCTTTATGATGTTTATATTCAGACGGAAGATGATGTCGTAAAGAGCTATTTCGGCATGCGCAAGTTTTCAGCAGGCGTCGATAAAGACGGACATGTACGCTTCTGTCTCAACAACAAGCCCCTTTTTCTAAGTGGTCTTCTGGACCAGGGGTATTTCCCGGATGGATTAATGACGTATCCCAGCGATGAGGCGATTTGTTACGAATTGCAGAAGATCAAGGATATGGGTTTCAATATGCTGAGAAAGCATGTAAAGGTCGAATGCAGAAGATGGTATTATCATTGTGATCGCATGGGTATCCTTGTGATGCAGGATATGCCTAACGGCGGAGGACCGTATGGTTCCTTGTCCCTGGTTTATCTGCCGAATATTTTCGGTTTCAGAAATTTCAAAGACAAGGATAATCCGGCAATGGGCAGAACCAATGCGGCATCCAAAAAGCAGTATTATGAAGAGCTTGACGGTATGCTGGATAACTTGTATAACTGTGTCTCCATTTTTGCATGGGTTCCATTCAACGAAGGATGGGGCCAGTTTGACAGTGGTGAAGTGACCGCGCATATCAAAAGCTATGACAGTACACGATTGGTTGACAGTGCCAGCGGATGGCATGATCAGGGATATGGAGATTTTAACAGCCGGCATGTATATTTTCATCCGATCAGGGTTCCCAGGAATGACGGAAGAATATTTCTGCTAAGTGAATTTGGCGGGTATTCCTATCTGGAGTGGGGACACAGTGAGGCGGAAAAACTGTATGGCTACAGAAAATACAAGGATAAGCTTGCCCTGGATGAAGCAATATACCGCTTATATGATCACAGCATTCTGGATAATATCAAAAAAGGTATGTCCGGCTGTATTTATACCCAGGTTTCCGATGTGGAAGATGAATGCAACGGATTATTTACTGCCGATCGCAAAGTGATCAAAATTGACGAAAAGAAGATGCGGAAGATGAACGAGAGATGCATCCGCAGACTGAGGTGAAAATATGATAGATGAAATTGTTATTGCCCAAGCTTTAAACGGGCAGGTTCGCATACATGCAGCAAGATCGACAAAAATGGTAGAAGAAGCAAGAGTTGCCCATCATCTGATGCCTACTTCTTTAGCGGCATTGGGAAGAGTCATGACGGTAACTTCCGTCCTGGCTTCTGATTTGAAAAAAGGCGATGAAAAGATTACTTCGATTATTAACGGACACGGTCCTTCCGGTACAATTCTTGTGCAGGCAAAAGGAAACGGAGATGTCAGAGGTTTTATCGGCGATCCAAATCTATATATGGTTAGGGAAGACGGACATCTGGATGTCGGAGGAGCTGTCGGCACGGATGGAAACCTGACGGTCATTAAGGATCTTGGCTTGAAAGAACCATTTACAGGCATTGTAGATCTGCAATCCGGCGAGATTGGAGATGATTTTACCTATTATTATGCAATTAGCGAGCAGACTCCTTCAATCGTAGGTGTCGGTGTGCTTGTTTCACCTGATGGCACCACGAAAGCTGCCGGCGGATTAATTTTTCAGTTGATGCCCGGTGCCTCAGAACAAGCAATTCAGGCGTGTGAAAAAGTAGCCGGTACAATGAAGCCGGTATCAACACTAATTGATGAAGGGCATGCTGTAGACGAGATTATTCATATGTATTTCCCGGATGCGCAGATTCTCGAACACAGGGATATCCGGTGGCGTTGTGATTGCTCCAGGGAGAGATTCCATGATGCATTGATGACTTTGTCAGAGGAAGATCTGCATGAGATGATTGAAGATGGAAAAGGGGCAGAAATAGTCTGTCAGTACTGCAATACAAAATATCAGTTTGAAACAGCTGATCTCGAAGAAATCCTGGAGCAGAAACATGGCGTTCTTCATCGGTGATGTTGAAATTGCAACACCTTTTATTGCTGCTCCTCTGGCCGGCATCTCCAATCCGGTTTACCGGCATCTTTGTCATGTATATGGAGCCGGTCTTGTTGTGAGTGAGATGATCAGCGATAAAGCGCTTCACTATAAAAACCAGAGAACATTTGATATGTGTGCCGTACATCCGGATGAACATCCTGTTTCTTTGCAACTGTTTGGAAGTGATACGGATACAATGGCAGAAGCTGCTGAATATCTGACCGCAAACACCGATTGCGATATCATTGACATTAATATGGGGTGCCCCGTAAACAAGGTGATTAAAGCACGCTCGGGAAGTTATCTGATGCTGGATGAAAACCATGCATATGATATTGTCAAAGCTGTAAAAGACAATACAAATCGTCCGGTTACCGTCAAAATACGCGCCGGATGGGACAAGGATCATATCAATTGTGTTGCAATTGCGAAGCAGGCTGAAAAAGCAGGTGCAGATGCAATTGCTGTGCATGGCAGAACACGCAGCCAGATGTATTCCGGCAACAGTGACAACAAATATATCCGCATGGTAAAGGAGGCTGTGTCCATCCCGGTCATCGGCAATGGTGATATTAAAACCGTGGATGATGCAAACAGGATGTTTGCCGAAACAGGTTGTGACGGCGTAATGATCGGAAGAGGGTTATTGGGTAAGCCGTATTTCATGCAGGAATTGGTATCTGCGTGGAAAGGGGAGGATTACATCAATCCCTCCTACAAAGAAAGATTAAATCTTTGTGAAAAGTATGCCGAAGACTTGTGTGCCTATGAAGGAGAAGCAATCGGTATGCGGATGATGAGAGGACTGGCATCCTGGTATGTGATGGGAATGCCGCATGCAGCAAAGATTAAAAATCAGCTGTCTTCCATGAAAAAACTGGATGATATATATCATATCTTTTCTGCATATCGTGAATTGCTGGATGAACAGTGAAATCGGATAAATTCCGGTTTTTTTTGATAAAAAACATGAATGATCTGTCATTCACAAGGAAGGGAAAAATGTGCTGAAAAAAGAACAAGTTGTAAGCATACCTGGTGAATTGAGCAGTTATAAAAGCTGCAATCAGACATGTATCTGTTTGAAAAACATGATGTGTAAACCGCATGCAAACAGAAATGTTATATAAAGCATTGCAGTGCATCTGATGCACATCAATCCGGAAGATAATGCATGTTTTCCTCGCAAATGGAAAGCGTATTCATTTTTGATAGAAACAGATGGTTGAAAATCAAGGAAAACAGCCTTGAAGAGGGGCTGAAAGATCAAAAAAATGTATTCAGTCATTGACTAAGATGAATGTAAATCTTATAATTTTATTGCAACATAAGGAGGTCCTAAAAAGACAATATGACAGATGTAAGAGTTGCTATTAATGGTTTTGGCCGTATTGGCCGTCTCGCTTTCAGACAGATGTTTGGTGCAGAAGGTTACGAAGTTGTAGCTATCAACGACTTGACAAAGCCTTCCATGCTCGCTCATCTCTTGAAGTATGACACAGCACAGGGTGGTTACGCTGGTAAGATCGGTGAAAACCTCCACACAGTTACTGCAGATGATGATGCTAACACAATTACAGTAGATGGAAAGACTCTGCAGATCTACAAAGAAGCTGACGCTAAT
>CACXCB010000055.1 GCA_902766005.1 uncultured Erysipelotrichaceae bacterium
CAAAAAGCAGGGACAATGGAGCTACTGACAGAGGGAACTATTGAACCTGAAGCCTTGGAGCAAAATGAGATTGAAGAAGAGCCTGTTACTGAAACGGATCCGAAAAAGGCAGAAATGTTATCGCTTCTGAAGGAAGGCTTTGACGAAGAAGCCTATCTGAAAAAGATAGAAGAAGAAAAGGCTAAAGAACTTCTGAAAAAAGAAATGCTTCTGAAATGCAATGATCTGTTTGAAGAAGAAAAAGAAGAGACAAAAGAACTGTTGGAATATGATGTTCCTTCAGGCGGCAATTGTTTTATCATACGCATGGAATTGGTTAAGTGATTACATGATGGAGATTGGCAGCTTATCAAGGAAGATAAGCTGTTTTTTTACGCCTAAGAGGGCAGTCGAGTTCGAAGAGCAAGAAAGAAAAACCACCTGCTGTGTGGGTGGTTGTAAAAAAATGTTATCACTTTATTCACAGTATCAGAAACAGAACACATCAGTCAGGGATTGATTATAGTAAGGCGGTAGTCATAAAAAAACCAGAATATATTGGGATTCTGCTGGAATCGATTTAGATGAAAGAAGAGAATTCCTAAATCATCTTGTGAAGATTCATAAGGAATTGTAACAATACGTGGATGAATATAAAAACATATTTTTAGGGAATGGAATCATGCATCATTACGATTTTAGGAGAAAATATCAATTCAGCTCTTTACCTTATTTTCATTCAGAACTAGTCATAAGCTGACACGATATTCCTGTTTTCCCGGTTAATGCATCAGAAAGAATACTACATAGATCCAGTGAGCAGTTATGCCTGCACATAAACCGCCTATGGTATGACTGAGAATTGCTTTGCCGATGAGGGGCTTGCAGTCAAGACTGTCCATCATGGAGGCATGTGTGCTTAAATAACCGCTCCAGCACATGCACATTGCCGTAAAAACGGCGATATCAGAGGCGTCTACCAGTCCTTTGGTAATCAAGCTGGAAGTTAAGCTTAAGGCTGCTCCTGCGGCTCCTAACGCCGTCACAGGCACACCGATAGCCTCGGGTGAGGAAAAACCAAACATAGGATTCAGGATAAAGCTGATCTTTTCCGCAAGTATCGGAAGAAGGCGAATGCCTTCATATGCACTTCCGGTATACTGTCCTGTTTCAGAAGGACCGTTAATCAGCATCAATACAAGTGTACAGATAATTAATACACCCGGAACAATGCTGATGCCCATTTTGACGCCACTATGTCCGCCTTCCAATACAGAGGTCATGATTCTGCTTCCGATTCCTCCGGTACGAATGGGTCTCATATTCTCGGGAATCTGTCTTTCACCGTCATTTGCGGAAGACATGCCGTCTTCTTTGCCGAAGAATTTTTTTGTAAATACAAGCATCAACCTGGTGCTGATAATACTGCCTATAATAGCACCGGCTAATCCGCAGAATACCGGCATGGAAAGAGATTGTCCCATCTTGGGAGAAAGGCTGTACATATATGTACAGACAATCAATCCCATACCGAATGATGTGCCGATATTTGTTAAAGCAGGAAACTGGTATTTCTTGAAATATTTGCGGAATCCTTTGTCTTCTGATAGCGTCAGTATGGCAGGGTTGTCAGAAAGAAATGTCGTTACTACGCCTAATGCTGCAACACCGGGCAAACCGTAGACAGGTTTCATAAGCGGCTGAAGCAGATGGTTGACAAGTGATACAAAGCCAAATTCCGCCAATAAGGATGAAAGGGCCCCCATGATGACACATACTGCAGTAATATACAGCACCGTATCAATCATTAACCGGTATGCGGTATTCATCATTGTATTCAGCATATTAGCAAGGCCCATCCTGCTGGCAAACATCCAGAAGAAACAGACAAAAATAACCGGAAACAAATATGTTTCCAGACATAGTTCTTTTTTATATGATTCGGTATTATCTTTTTCCTGTGTATTCATGAAATCCCCCAAAAAGAAAACAGATGTTATGTAAATGCATACTTATTATACATTGAATACAAATGAAAGTATCATAAACCTGCAGAAAAGAATGTTCCATAACTACGTTTTTCAAAGAGATATGGAAAAAATTGTTCATTTGGTTAAAAAAATGATTCAGATTGTTCATATAGTGATAAAATAAAGCATCATAGGAGGGAAAACATATGAGAGTTGTCATTCAGGATAACTATGAAAAGATGAGCAAATGGGCTGCAAACTACATCGCCGCTAAGATCAATGCACACAAGGAAGAAAGACCGTTCGTATTAGGTCTTCCTACAGGATCTTCACCAATCGGCGTATACAAAGAACTGATCCGCATGAACAAGGCAGGGGAGGTTTCCTTCGCCAATGTTGTGACATTCAACATGGATGAATACTTAGGCCTTCCTAAAGATCATGACCAGAGCTACTGGTACTTCATGCATGATAACTTCTTCAACCATCTGGTTGACATGAAACCTGAGAATATTAACATTCTTAACGGGATGGCAGAGGATCCGGAAGCAGAATGCGCAAGATATGAAGAGAAAATCGCATCTTATGGCGGAATTGATCTGTTCATGGGCGGCATCGGTGTTGACGGACATCTCGCATTCAATGAGCCATATACATCCCTGACTTCCAGAACAGGACTCAGAGACCTCACAACAGATACACGTATCGTTAACTCCAGATTCTTCGGAAATGATCCGGAAAAGGTTCCTGCACAGGCATTGTCCGTAGGCATCGGAACAGTTACAGACTCCAAGGAAGTCTTGGTACTGATCTCCGGCCACAACAAGGCAAGAGCACTTGCAGCAACAGTAGAAGGCGGCGTTTCCCAGAAGTGGACATGTTCTGCTTTGCAGATGCACAATGGTGCAATCATCGCTTGCGATGAAGAAGCATGCGGTGAACTGACAGTTGATACATACAAATACTTTCTTGATATTGAAAGAAAAGAAAGACTGTAATCAAAAACATCCCGGGATATATTCCCGGGATACTTTTTTTATTCATCGACTTTCCACTCTTCTAACATTCTGGTTTCAGAATTGAAGCTTACACCTATCTTATATAGTTTTCTTGGATCAGCCGCATAAGGAAGGGCATATCCGTTTTTCTCAATCTGGGCAAGAGCTTCATCTGCAGAGCCGTCTCTCTTGAATTCAAACAGGTAGATATAATCATCTGTTTCCACAGTACAGTCAATCCTTCCTGTATATGTGTGTTGTTCTACTTGAACATATTGTCCAAGCAATGTAAACACAAGATAAATAACAGTTTGGAAATAATGTTCAAACGGTGCATCATTGCCGGTGTATGGAATGCCTGCAAACAGTGCAATTAAGACGTTCCTGATACTTTCAAGGTTTCCTCTGATAAGATGCATCCGCAACGAGAGGACATCCTTTCCTGTTCCTCCGCCTGCAGACCCTACATATTCAGGTAATAGGCACTTCAGGAAACCATATTCAACTTCTTCATTCGGGAATCCTAATGTATAAATGTTTCCGGCCTTGTCATAATCTGCAAGGGAAAGGTACCCGGTTTGATACAACAGGGGAACAGGATCGTTGTCGTCCCCTCGGTAATTGGAGAGATCATCCTGTGTTGCATAAAGCTCATGATTTGAAATGGTTCTGATATCCATTGCCTCTTCCTTAACTTTCTTCACAAGAAAGGTTGGTGTTCCTGTCTCGAACCAGTAGGAGCCAAGATTCTGTGCTCCCAGGGCATTAATCAGGCTGAATGGGTTATATACTCCTTCTGTGTTCTGGAAGAAGTGATAACCGTCATACTTTTTTCTTAACTGTTCCATGCATTCATCATAAGAGATTTCCAGAACTTCTGCCATCTCCTGAATATACTGAGCAAAATTATCCTTCACTTCGTTTTCCGTTATGCCGCATATGCCTGCATATTTACGGTTCATCGATATATCATTCAGATGATTCAGATCGGAGAAGATGCTGACCTTGGAGAACTTTGTCACTCCCGTAAGAAAGGCAAATTTGATATATGCATCATAGCTTTTTAATGTGCTGAAGAAGCCTTTGAAAACTGCCTTATTGTGTTCTTCAAGTTCCTTATCATCCATGACGCTTAGTAATGGCTTGTCATATTCATCTACAAGAATGACACAGCGAAGGCCGGTTATTTCATTTGCCTTTTTTATAAGAGACTGAAAACGTAGGGAAAGCAGGTCACCATCACCGTTACAATCATATGTGTTCTCCCATCCTTTTAGATGGGCATCAATAACTTTCTCCAGAGCACCATGTTCTTTAAAATTGGCTTTGTCAAAGTCAAAATGGAATACGGGATATTCCTTCCAAGCTTCCGGATTATCCCTTTCCAGTTCTTCTACTTTTAGTCCTTTGAAAAGTTCCTTCTTTCCCTGCCAGTAAGATTTCAGAGTGGACACAAGAAGGCTTTTGCCGAATCTTCTCGGGCGTCTGAAAAAATATTGTTTTCCGCCATGGACTAATTCATAAACATATTTCGTTTTATCTACGTATAAATAATTATCAGTTATTATTGTCTCAAATGTCTGTATGCCAATAGGAAGATTTTTTAACATGTCTGCCTCTTTCATGTTTTCTTGATTATTCTAGCACACTGTATTTGCTTGTTCCATGTCATTTCTTTACGTATATTTTTTCTTTGGATTGCTCATATTTCTCAGCTGTCTGCGGATATAATAACAACTTATATTTTCCATCTGTACAGGAAATTACGGAAATGAAACCATAAAGAAAAAATATGAAGGAAAGCGAAAAAGAGACACATTTTCTTTCGATGTTGATACAATAATGATATGGAAGAAAAAATCACAAGGAAACGTATTACATTTTATGGCTATGTGCAAGGTGTCGGTTTCAGATATCGGGCGTATTATGCAGCTTCTTCAGTCGGTGTTACAGGCTGGGTGGAAAACCAGGATGATGGCTCAGTCATCCTGGAACTCCAGGGGACACAGTCAAAGATTGATCAGGTTGTTGAGATGATCGAAAAGGGCACTTTTATACAGGTAATGGATATGAAAGTCAAAACACTGCCTGTGGATGAAAGTGAAAGAGAATTTTCGGTATTGTATTAAAAGACGGAATCATTTGTGGTTCCGTCTGTTTTTATTTATATGAGGTTTTTTGGATGGAATCAGGCATTTCGGACTGTTCCCGATTAAATCAAGTCTATGGGCTTTCGTTAATGCCTCCTTGACAAGATCATAGTTGGCAGGGTTTCGGTATTGAATGAGTGCTCTCTGCATGGCTTTTTCGTGCGGGTTGGAGGCAACGTATACAGGCTTCATGGTTTCCGGATCCAGTCCCGTATAATACATGCATGTGGAGATGGTACCCGGAGTAGGGTAGTAGTCCTGTACCTGTTGCGGGTTGAGATGGTGCAGATGCAGATATTCTGCTAGGGCAATGGCATCCTTAATTGTGCTTCCCGGATGGGATGACATCAGATACGGAACCGCATACTGGTCCATGCCAAGCTGCTTGTTCATCTTGTCAAAGGCGCTGATAAAACGGTTGTAAACAGATACCTGCGGTTTGCCCATCTTCGATAATACATTATCAGAGATATGCTCAGGTGCTACACGCAATTGACCCGAGATATGATGCATGCATAATTCCCTTAAGAAAGTATCATCCGGATCGGCTAAAAGATAATCAAAACGGATACCGGAACGCACAAACACTTTTTTAACACCCGGAAGTTCCCTGAGTTCTTTCAACAGAGAAACATAATCACTGTGATCCACTTCAAGATTCGGACAAGGTTTCGGATACAGGCATTTCTTATCCATGCATGCTCCATACGTCATCTGTTTTTTACATGCTGGTTTTCTGAATTCCGCGGTAGGACCGCCTACATCATGAATATATCCCTTGAAATCCGGATCCTTTATGCATGTCTTTGCTTCGGCAATGATGGATTCATGGCTTCTTGCCTGAACAATGCGTCCTTGATGGAATGTCAATGCACAGAAGTTGCATTCTCCGAAACATCCTCTGTTTGAGGTAAGAGAGAACTTGATCTCACCCCATGCAGGTATGCCGCCCTGTTTTTTATATGAGGGATGGTAATCCCTCATATAAGGAAGGGCATATACCGCATCCATCTCCCTTGTAGACAATGGTTTCTGAGGTGGGTTTTGAACGACAAATGTCTTACCGCCATAACATTCATAGAGCCTTTTTCCGTTAAATGGATCGGTGTTACGGTACTGAATCAGAAAACTTTTTGCATAGGTTTCCTTGTCCTTCTGGATGTCTTCAAAATCCGGAAGCCGGATAGCATCAAAGATGATATCTTCATTTCGTGTTTTATACACTGTCCCGTCAATATAGGTGATGTCTTTGACATCAAGGCCGCCATCGAGCGCATCGGCTATTTCCACAATACTTCTTTCTCCCATGCCGTAGGAGATTAAGTCGGCACCGGAATCGAGCAGAATGGATCTTCTGACTTTGTCAGACCAGTAGTCATAATGTCCCATGCGGCGCAGGCTTGCCTCAATACCGCCGATGATGATCGGCGCAGTTTTATACGTTCTGCGGATCAGATTACAGTAAACAATAGTGGCGTAATCCGGACGCATGCCGATTTTTCCTCCGGGACTGTATGCATCACTGCTTCTTCTTTTTTTGGCAACGGTATAGTGATTGACCATGGAGTCCATGTTTCCTGCTGAAACAAGGAAACCGAGCCTTGGCTCGCCATATTCCGTGATGCTCTCGGGATTATGCCAGTCGGGCTGGCACAACAAGCAGACTTTATAGCCGTTTGCCTCTAATACACGGGAAATGATCGCCATCGCAAAGCTGGAATGATCTACATACGCATCACCGCTGATATAGACAAAATCCGGCTGTGCCCAGCCTCTTTCAAGCATCTCCTTTTTGTTTAATGGTAAAAAACCTTCTGCCATACTTACTCCTTATTCATTGCTTTAACAAGCTCTTTTTATCTTTTGGGCATCGGAAGAACAAAGTTTTTCAAAATGATCGGGTAAAGGATATTTATCCTGATTGCTTTTTTGGGTTTTAAACAGGTTCATTGTTCTGACCTCCTGTTGGTGTGACAGAAACAGTATAACATATTGTAAAGCGGATAAAAAAAGCTTCAGAAAGCTTTGTGAAAAAACGGAGCAAATTCCTTCAGAAACGGATATCTAATAAAACAGTTATTTCTTTCAAAACTATATCCCGCAAGAATAAACCGGATAATACGTCCTATAAAGTATGGATTTTGTCATTTTTTGCATGAATTAATGTATGGAAAGAGTGATGGATTGTTTTCGTAAAAACAAAAATGACGTTGTAACAACAATAAAATTAATGTATTATAAATATGAAGTATTATAATAACGTAAAATGCGTTTTTAAAGAGGTGATCAATATGAAATTGCTACGGATAGCTGTAAATGGACTTCCGTTGTATAAGGATACGTTTGATGTTTCCTTTTATGCAGTTCAGAGAGTTCAGGAAAATCATTTGCATTCAGTGAATAAACTATTTGGAAATATTTATGTTAATGCTGTAGAAGCATTTATAGGTATCAATGCTTCCGGTAAAACGACTGCTCTAAAGGTAATATCTTTTGTGAGAATGCTTTTAGAAGCGATACCATTGAACGCAGAATATGTTCCGGATATTCTGAAAGAGGATGTAAAAACCGTTTTTGACATATATTTTTATGCCGATAATAAAATATTCCATCTTAATAGTGAAATTATCAGAAGCAAAAAGGCAAGTGACAGTTTCTTTACACAGATTCTGTCAGAACAGTTATGGGTAAAAAATGTTTCAAGTAAAGTCAATAAAACAAATCTTTTGGATTATGACGGAAATGAACCGGTTAGAATTCGAAAAAATACTGATGAATATCTTCCGGATGATGTAAGCATCATGATTGCTGTTAATAAACAAATGAAAGAGAAAAGTATGTTTGTGGATCTGTCGGGCTTAACGGATCTTAATTTTTTTCTCCCTATTCGAGGTTCTGTTCCGACAGAAATTATAGAATTGCTTGATCCGACAATTGAGTATATTACTGTTGAGAATACAAATGGGAAAATAATCATACGGTTGAAGTTCTATGGACAAGATGAACTGGTATTACTGAATCTGGCTGAACTCAATATATATCTGTCATCAGGTACCGTTAAGGGGATAAGAGTATTTTCAGATGCTGTAAGGGTACTTCAAAGCGGTGGATATATGATTGTTGATGAAATTGAAAATCATTTTAATCGTGAGCTTGTCGCATCATTGTTGAGATTGTTTATGAATAAAAAAACAAATCCTAAAGGGGCAGTTATTATCTTCACAACACATTATCCAGAGCTGTTGGATGAGTTGGAGAGAAATGATTCTGTATTTATTACAAGGAGCAATCAGGGATTAACAGTTGAAAATCTTAATACTCTTTTAAAACGCAACGATATGAAAAAAAGTGAGATATATCAGAGTAATTTCGTTGGTGGGACAGCACCGAGATATAAAGCAATACTTGCCTTTCAGAAAAGTATTGTCAAGAGTTTGGAGGAGTAGATGATAGTTGATATTCCAAATGCAAATCCGATTGCGTGCATTTGTGAAGGCGGGGCTGAAACTGCAATCATGAATACTCTTCTTGACAATAGTCTGCTAACTTTTGATAGATCTCAGCTCATAGATGAGAGCGTTCTTCCGAGAGTATCCGTTAATGATTTTCAGAAGCGCTATTTAAGACAGGAATTTGAGCAAAAGATTTACATCCTGAGAGTGATTGATTCACGGAGTGAACAATTCAACATTAAGGAACCATATAGCTGCCAGGTAGAGAAAGTAATTAATGTAATAACAGCACCTGAAATTGAAATTTTGCTTATCGTCAGTGAAGGAAAATATGACGATTTCCAACGGTCTAATATATCTAAACCGAGTGATTATTGCAAAAATCTTTTCAAACACAAAAATATCAAATCACAGAAATTTGTTTCGGAGTATTTCGAAAACCCGGATCATCTTGTTGGGACGATAAGGAGATACCATCATCTTCATAAACAAAAGAATAATGAAGCATCACTGTATGACCTGCTAAAAACAGAATACAGATAAATCATAGTAATAGGAAAAGACAGCTTTAGTACCAATGATATATCTGTCGAATTCATTCATCCTGTAATTTTGTTGGCAATTCATAACCCAAAAGTGTATTATATATACATGTTTTTTGACAGTATATCTGTCAGATAGAAAGGACGATTATGAAACCATACAACGAAATGACCGTCGAGGAATTAACAAAAGAACTGGATTCTTTGAAGAAAGCCTACAAAAAAGTACAGGCATTGGGCATGCACCTGGACATGAGCCGTGGCAAACCCTGTCAGGAACAGCTGGATCTTTCCATGGGAATGATGGATGTGCTTAGTTCAACGGATGATCTGACATGCGAAGATGGAACAGACTGCCGTAACTATGGACAATTGACAGGTATTCATGAAGCACGAGAGCTTCTGGGTGACATGATGGAAAACAATCCGAGAGATATCATCATCTATGGTAACTCTTCCCTAAATGTCATGTTTGACACAATCAGCCGCTGCTGGACACACGGTGTTATGGGCAATACACCATGGTGCCGCCTGCCGGAAGTGAAATTCCTGTGCCCTGTCCCCGGATATGACCGTCACTTTGCGATGACCGAGTATTTCGGCATCAAGATGATTCCGGTACCGATGACACCAACCGGGCCTGACATGGATATCGTTGAAAAACTGGTTTCCGAAGATGACACCATTAAAGGAATCTGGTGTGTACCGAAATACTCGAATCCGCAGGGCATTTCCTATTCCGATGAAACGGTTCGCCGTTTTGCCAGACTGAAACCCGCAGCTGCAGACTTCCGTATTTTCTGGGACAATGCATATGGCGTGCATCATCTGTATGATGATCATCAGGATTACCTGATTGAGATTCTTGCCGAATGCAAGCGTGCAGGAAATCCGGATATGGTTTATAAATTCTCATCTACTTCCAAGATTACTTTCCCGGGCAGCGGTATTGCTGCACTTGCAACAAGTCCGAACAATATGGATGATTTCCTGAACCACATGCGTGTGCAAACCATCGGCCACGACAAAGTAAACCAGTTGAGACACGTTCGTTTCTTCGGGGGCATTCATGGCCTGGTCGAACATATGCGCAAGCATGCAGACATTATTCGCCCGAAATTTGAGATGGTTGAATCTGTTCTGGAGAAGGATTTGGGAGGCCTTGACATAGGCACATGGACAAAGCCTTTAGGTGGATACTTCATCATGTTTGATTCCCTGCCGGGGTGTGCAAAGGATATTGTCTCCCGTGCAAAGAAGGCAGGCGTCGTTATGACAGGTGCAGGTGCTACATGGCCATATGGAAAGGATCCTAATGATTCCAACATTCGTATTGCACCGACATTTCCAAGTCTGCAGGATTTGCAAAGTGCCATGGAAATCTTTACACTCTGTGTCAGAATTTCCAGCGCCAAAAAGATTCTTGCAGAAAAACAGGCTTAGTCAACTACCCACCACTTAGAGCCTGACGGCTCTTGAAGTGGGGGCTTGTGAAAACGAGCCCGGTTGATTAGCCTGAGTCTTGAAACAGAGACTACGTCCTGCAGTGACGCTTAAGCGGACTTACCCTGGAATGCTCCACAAGTTCCAGGCTCTAAGGATATGCATTAAACATCTCTAAGGGCAAGGAGAAGTGTGCATGTCTTCTAAACCTGCCGAACATTGGCGATGTGGACCACCCCGCAATAGCGGGAGAACCGGAGACGGACAACCTGTTCGCTCCGAAGTCCGTAAGGACATGGGCTTACGCCCGAAGAAAGGAGGTCTCAGTTGTGAGAGACGTATTTGTAATAGCTTGCGACGGCACACGGCTGATGCCCACCTCCCGCTACAGAGCGAGGAAAATGCTGAATGCCGGCAAAGCTGTTATACACAAACATCAGCCGTTCACGATTCGGCTGAACCATGCTTCAGAAAAGAATACACAGCCCATTGAACTGTGTATGGATACCGGGTCTGAACATATCGGCGTTTCTGTTAAATCAGAAAAACACGAATATGTACATGCTCAGTATGACAATCTGCCTGATGAGAAAGAGCGCTATGCCAGTCAGAAGATATATCGGCGCACAAGAAGGAACAGGCTTCGTTATCGCAAGGCCCGGTTTGACAACCGCAGGAAACCGGAGGGCTGGACAGCCCCGAGCATCAGGAACAAGAAGGAAAACCATGTCCGGCTGACAGCTATGTATGCGGAAGTCTGTCCGATAACGAGTGTTGTGCTGGAAGTGGGGCAGTTTGATCCTGCCGCACTGCAGGCAATGGAGGAAACGGGAGAAGTCCTGCAGGGCACGGACTACCAGCGTGGTAAGAGATATGATCTCGCTAACCTGAGAGAAGCTGTATTCACAAGAGACAGGTATACATGCCAAGTGTGCGGGAAGTCCGTAAAGGACGGCGTCATCCTTCATGCGCATCACATTATCTACCGTTCTGACGGAGGCACGGACAGGCTGAACAACCTTCTGACTGTCTGCGACAGATGCCACACGCCTAAGAACCACAAGCCGGGCGGGAAGCTGTACGGGCTCAAGCCTGTTACGGGGACATTCAAAGATGCGACATTCATGAACATCGTCAGGTGGCATATCGTCGATGAGATCAAAGCACTGTATCCGGACATTGAAGTGCGTCACACATACGGTTCCTATACCAAGGCGTCCAGGCGGGAGCTGGGACAGCTGGCAAAGACGCACGCAAACGATGCGTATGCGATGGGTGAGTTTCATCCGAAGCACCGTCACCGTGAGGAGCACTGGAAGAAGAAGCGGCGCAATAACCGCTGTCTGGCGAAGTTCTATGATGCGAAATACATTGACGTCCGTAACGGTTCAAAGAAATCTGGCCAACAGCTGAGCTGCAACAGGACGAAGCGGAATATTCCGAGAAACAACCCGCAGAACGAGCGTGTGTTCCGTGGACAGGCGGTTTCTAAGGGAAGGATATCAATACGCAGAAAACGCTATGACCTTCAGCCTGGTGACATTGCGATATGGAACAGAAAGCCTTATAGCGTAGCTGGAATTCAAAACAGGGGTGCATACGTTAAGCTTTCCAACAAGAAGGTTATCAGCATTAAGAACGTGCATACGAAATATCATTGTCATGGATGGCGATTCATCTCCGACTTATAGAAGTCGGAGTCTTCTCGCCAAGTGTTGATAAAAAACGGAGAAAATCCGTTTTTTTTATCTTTCCGGTATATTGGATTGTCGAAAGCAACACTTTCAATCCGCCGGTATCAGAAGGATTGTGAAAACCAGTGCATGATCGCAATCGGTGTCTGTAATATTTTCCGCAATGGAAGTGTTTCCGACAAGATGCTCGAAAATGATGAAAGGGGAAGTGTTTATTTTTTCAAAGCTTTCAAGATCATGCATGTGCAATGCATCTGAAGAAGGTTTTGTATTACCGGGATAATTCCCACAAATCTCTTTGACCGTATTGCCGTAAGTGTCAAAGCGATAGAAATGATAGAGATTATCCTCTAAGTGAATGCCAAGATCAATACTGTGCCCACGGACCGGTTCTTCCAAAATGATGCTGTCGGTCCATTTGTTTTTTTCGCATGACAGGCAATGAATTTGATAGGATTGGATCTTGCCGTCTGTCAGCAATCTGTAGAATCCGAAATCTGCAAGATATCCTTCCATATATGGATGAATGTGAGGGTCATAGGGAATCTCCTGAAAGGTATTTGTTGTATTTTCTTCGGCAGGGATATCATATTGTTCAGCCGGGGTATAATTCTCCAATGTAAAGGTGCAATGATCATAGGAATCGATGTCAAAAAGATAATCGGAACCTTCCTCCAGAAAAACCAGTTCCTCATCAGAGGCCAGTTGAAAATGATACGTGTTTTTCAGGCTCTTTGTGGTGCAGAAGATGTCATTTCCTCTTTGCGTATATGTTCCTTCCAGAGTGACATTATCCCGGGTAAGAATTTCGAAAGTATTGTTCATTGTCAAAAATTGTATCTGAGGCAGAATTGTATAATCGGAATCCGGATTAGATAAATGATAATTGCGATGAAATGCGGTATATCCTTCTTTTAAGGAATACACCTTTTTGCGGCTGATTGCCGTAATAACAATCGCACTGCAGATCAGAACTGTGAGAATAAGCAGAGTGGTTTTCCTTTTTGTCTCTGTTACAATCTGCTTTGAAAAATGAACGATTTCCTTGATTTCATTATCATTTTGATTCTGCTCCTGTATATCTTCTGCACGGATGAGCTCCGTTAATGATATTCCGAGAATTTCACACAGTAGTTCCATCACGGAGATATCCGGAATGCGTCTGCCGTTTTCGTACTGGCTGATTGCCGAAACTGTCACATGCATCTTTTCGGATAGCTGTTTCTGGGTCATGTTCTTTTCGATTCTTTTTTGGCGGATGAACTGTCCGGTTTTTGTGCTGTCCATAGGCTTCCTTTCTGTTTCTGCTTTCAGTGTATTCTGCAGAAGGCTGTTTTGTCTATTCACAAAGTGTTAATACAGTTTCAGGCTTGTTACTGCATTGCTTTTCACAGTTGAAAGAGTAAAAGGGATTTCCATCGGAATGAACCGGATTTTTGTGAATTTCTCATTGACAATGTTATGCGAAAAAAATACACTAAACATATAGGAATTGTACGGTAGGTAAGGCTACCACAGGGATACGGGGTGCTGCCGCAAAATGATGGAGACATCATGAGTTGGTTAACAGGTGATATCGACAATAAGGTATCATCCAATGCATCAACATGCCCTGTGAAGCTAAAGCTTGTAACGGACAGAATATGCCTTATGTACCGCAATTCAAATGAGTTGCGGTTTTTTGTAAAGGAGGTTGAATCATGGATGAAGAAATGACAATTGAACAACTGATCGAACAGACAGAGGATTTACTGCGGAAGAAACAATATGTCAAAGTACGAGACATGATCATTACCTTACAGCCGACGGATATTGCCTACATCATGGAGGCAATGCCGGATGACACAATGCCGATCATGTTCCGTCTTTTGCCGAAAGAGCTTGCCGCAGAAGTATTTGTCGAGCTTGAATCCGACAGCCAGGAAAGCCTGATTACCGGCTTTTCAAGAGCAGAGCTGAAAGAAGTCCTGGATGAACTGTATCTGGATGATACGGTAGATATTGTCGAGGAAATGCCTGCCAATGTCGTTAAGAGAATTCTGACGGCTTCCGATCCGGAAGTCCGCAAGAGCATCAATGAAGTATTGCAGTATCCGGAAGATTCCACCGGTTCCATCATGACGACCGAGTTCATCGACATGAAGAGAAACATGACGGTGGAAGATGCCTTGAAGAGAATCCGCAGAGTCGGACAGGACATGGAAACCATCAGCGTTATGTATGTCATCGACAAGGACAGGCATCTGTTGGGGTATGCTTCCATCAGAACACTGCTTTTAGCGGATGAAGATGCAACCATGGGTGAAATCATGGACCGCAATGTCGTATCGGCTTCCACAATGGATGACCAGGAGGAAACTGCACGTAAGTTTGAGAAGTATGACTTCTTGGCGATGCCCGTAGTCGATAAGGAAAACAGGCTCGTCGGTATCGTAACCATCGACGACGCTATCGACGTCCTGACAGAAGAGACGACCGAAGATATCGAAAGAATGGCAGCTATCTCGCCATCCTACAAGCCATATCTGAAAACAGGCATCTTTGAAACCGTGAAGTCACGTATACCATGGTTATTGCTGCTGATGGTATCTGCGACATTTACGGGACAGATCATCTCTTCCTTTGAAGATGCACTCGCTGCATATACCGTATTAACCGCCTATATTCCGATGTTAATGGATACCGGCGGTAATGCCGGATCACAAGCCAGTGTCACGATTATCCGTGGTATCTCATTGAATGAAATCTCGATCAAGGATATCTTGAAAGTTGTATGGAAGGAAATTCGTGTTGCCGTAATTATAGGCGTGGTACTTGCTGCATGTAATTTTGCCAAGCTGATGCTTGTGGATAAGATGCTGTTCCATAATCCGATTTCTATTTCCGTTGCGCTTGTTGTATGCTGTACATTAGTCTTTACCGTTTTCAGTGCCAAGCTGGTTGGCTGTACATTGCCTCTGTTAGCGAAACGCCTTGGTTTTGACCCGGCAGTCATGGCTTCTCCGTTCATCACAACCATCGTTGATGCGATCTCTCTTCTGATCTACTTCCAGTTTGCCAAAATGCTGCTGCACATATAAAGAAATGAGGCTGTCATGAAAGAAAAAATCAATGTATTTGACTACAGCGCAAAATTTACAAAAGACATCATGAAAGGGTTCCTTCTTACCACGAAAGCCGATGGAAAAGTCAATTCCATGGTAATCGGCTGGGGAACCATCGGTATCCAATGGGGTAAGCCGATCTGCATCGTTTATGTCAGAACAAGCAGGTTCACGCATGAACTTCTGGAGGAAAATCCTGAGTTTACCGTCAATATCCCGATTGACCGCCTGGAAGAGGATGTATTCAGAATCTGCGGTTCCCTTTCGGGAAAAGACATGGATAAAATCAAAGAGGCTCACCTGACATTAGAGGAAGGACAATGCGTTTCCGTTCCCGGTATCAAGGAAGCGCCGATTACCATAGAGTGTAAAGTCATCTACAAGCAGACACAGGTTGTAGGTGATTATACGGATGAGATCCGCAAAAAGTATTACTGCAATGGGGAAGGCAAAGCAGAAGGACAGCAGGCTGTTCATACAGCATTCTATGGTGAAATCGTCAATGCCTATATGATTAAATAAACAGGAATCCGAAAAGGTCATGCCAATGACCTTTTTCTTTGCTTGGATAAATCCTGAATTTCGATTATAGTATTGGTAAAGATATTCCGGAGGGGTTTATGGAATTCAAATCACACTTGATGGATGGCCCGCAGCTGTATCGCTCGCTGGCCAGGATTTCACACGAAATCATTGAGAAAAATGACGGGGTAGATAAAATCTGCCTGCTTGGCATCAAGCGCAGAGGCATATGCATGGCAGAGGTCATCCGTGATAATATTGAAAAATTTGAACATGTAACTGTTCCTGTAGGCCATATTGACATTTCCCTGTATCGTGATGATCTCTCTGCGATTACAGACCAGGCTGTTACATCCGGTTGCAGCATTCCTGTGGATCTGAAGGAATACACCATTGTACTTGTGGATGATGTCCTCTATACCGGAAGAACTGTAAGAGCGGCAATCGAAGCGATATTCAGCCATGGAAGGCCTAAGGCAATTCAGCTTGCCGTGCTGATTGACAGGGGACATCGGGAACTGCCGATCCGTGCCGATTATGCAGGAAAGAATATTCCTACAGCCAGAAATGAGATCGTCCAGGTGATGTTTGAGGAATATGATGGGAAAACAGGCGTAGACCTGTATGCCATATAAGGAGGAGAAGATGAAAGCTTTACCGAAGACATTTTTATGGGGCGGAGCAACCGCCGATTTCCAGTATGAAGGAGGATTTAACGAAGGCGGAAGAGGAATTCTGTCACATGACTATGAAACAGACGGAAGCCTTGAACATCCAAGACATCATACGCTTCGCATGCCGGATGGCTCAATTATTACACCGGCAAGCAGCTTCTTTTATGCCGAACCCGTACCGCCGGAAGCAGAGCCTGTATTTCTGGAGGATGCCTATTATCCAAGTCACAAAGCAGTAGATTTCTATCATCATTACAAGGAAGATATCGCTTTGATGGCAGGCATGGGTTTCAATGTTTTCCGCTTTTCCATCTGCTGGAGCAGGATTTTTCCGACCGGCGATGAAGAGATGCCGAATGAAGATGGACTGCAGTTCTATGATGATGTCATCAATGAGATGGGCAAATATGACATGGAACCGCTGATTACAATCTGCCATGACGAATTGCCGATGGAACTGGCTTTGCGCTATGACGGATGGAGCTCCAGGCATGTGATTGACTGTTATCTGCGTTATTGCAAGGTTCTCTTTGAAAGATACGGAGACAGATGCAGATTTTGGCTGACATTCAATGAAATCAACGCAGTCAGGGGATTTGGACCATGCGGTACAAGAGATTCCGGACCGCAAACACATTATCAGGCAGTACACCACATGTTTGTCGCAAGTGCCAAAGCAGTCATTATGGGACATGAAATGATGCCGGAAGCCAAGTTTGGCGCAATGTATGCCATGAGTGAATTATATCCGGCAACATGCAAACCGGAAGACATGTTCAGGCATATGCAGGTCAGAAGGGAAAACTTCTATTTCATCGATACAATGGCAAGAGGATATTATCCAAGCTATAGCCGGGATCTCTGGGACAGAAGAGGCATTACCGAAATCAGGATGGAAGAAGGCGACAAGGAAATCCTGAAAGAAGGACAGCTGGATTTTGTTTCCTTCAGCTACTACAGATCCAACACTGTTAAGGCAGGTGATCCCTCCTTCACGGTAGGAGGAAGCCCTAACCCGTATCTCAAGAGCAGTGCATGGGGATGGCCGGTAGATCCGCTTGGACTACGTTACTGCATGAATGAGATTTATGACAGAATCCAGAAGCCGATCTTCATCGTTGAAAACGGATTGGGTGCAGTCGATGAAGCGGATGAAAACGGCTATGTGGAAGATGACTACAGGATCGAATATCTGAAAGATCATCTGACAGAAATGGCCAATGCGATCAATATTGATGGTGTTGATTGTCTTGGCTATACCATGTGGGGACCGATTGATCTTGTCTCTCTTTCCACAGGCGAAATGAAGAAGAGATACGGCTTCATCTATGTTGATATGGATGATAAAGGCAACGGAACATTGAAACGTTCCAAGAAGAAATCCTATGACTGGATGAAACACATCATCGAGACTAACGGTGCAGCATTAGACGAATAATACAGGAGGAGAACCTGATCCCCTCCTTTTTTATAATCTGTAATCTTATAGTCAAAATGACTATACATTTAGAAAAAAGTGTGGTATAAATATGTCGGGAGGTAACTGACATGACAAATGTACAGGCATATCTGAAGAAAAAAGACGTTGAAATATCTGCACACCGTTACGGTATTACCGCAATGAGTGCAATGGCACAGGGCTTGTTTGCCAGCCTTCTCATCGGAACAATCATCGGTACAATCGGTTCTTCGTTCGGCATTACATTTCTTGAAGATGCAGGCAATTTTGCCAAGGCTTCTGCCGGGGCAGCTATGGCTGTATCCATCGGCTATGCCTTAAAGGCACCTCAGCTTGTTTTATTCAGCTTAATTGCGGTAGGAACAGCTGCCAATTCACTGGGTGGGGCAGGCGGACCTCTTGCCGTATATATCATTGCGATTATTGCCTGCGAATGCGGCAAACTCGTTTCCAAGGAAACAAAAGTGGACATTCTTGTCACACCATCCGTCACCATTCTGGTCGGCACTTTGCTCAGTGCTCTGTTTGCTCCGGCAATCGGAAAAGCAGCAAGTTCTGTCGGTTCACTGATCATGTGGGCAACGGAATTGCAGCCGTTCCTCATGGGTATCATCGTTTCCGTCCTTGTCGGTATTGCTTTGACTCTTCCGATTTCCAGTGCGGCAATCTGTGCGGCTTTAGGCTTGACGGGTCTTGCGGGTGGAGCGGCAGTAGCAGGCTGCTGCAGCCAGATGATCGGTTTTGCGGTTATGAGCTGGAAGGAAAACGGTGTCGGCGGTCTTGTCTCGCAAGGTCTAGGCACAAGCATGCTGCAGATGCCCAATATTATCAAAAATCCAAAGACTTGGATTCCTCCGATTGTTGCCAGTGCCATTACCGGTCCTCTTGCAACCTGTGTCTTCCGCCTGCAGATGAACGGACCTGCGGTTTCCAGCGGTATGGGAACATGCGGTTTAGTCGGACAGATCGGCGTGTATACAGGATGGGTGAATGATGTAGCCAATGGCTTGAAAGCATCCATCGGTGCAATGGACTGGATCGGTCTCATTGTGATCTCGTTCGTCCTTCCTGCAGTCATCTCGTTTGCGGTATGTGAACTGGAGAGAAAAGCAGGATGGATCAAAGAAAATGACTTGAAACTGACACAGTAAGCAATATCCATGCGATATTGCTTTTTTATGCTAAAATGGATGTATGAAACCCGTCAGAATTGTTTTATGCAGCGATAATCACGGTGACAGGGAAAGCATTTCTTTTATTCGTAGAGAATATGCGGATTTTGACTACCTGATTCATTGCGGAGACAGTGAGATGATGACAGATGAACTGGATGGGTTTATCTGTGTTCAGGGAAATCATGATTATTCCAAACACCCCGATCAGCAGATTCTGACCATCGGTGATCACAGAATCTATATCTGTCACGGACACATGGATTTTTACCGGTATTTCAAATACAATCCCATGATTGAAAATGCAAAAAAGAATCATTGTGATACGGTTTTTTTCGGCCATGTACATACATATCAGGATACGGTTCAGCAAGGGATCAGATTATTAAATCCCGGTTCCTTGTTTCATAACCGGGATGCAACCAAACCGTCCTATATGCTTGTTACGATCGATGATGAAGGCATTCATGCCGAAAGGAGAGATTACATCAAAGTTAAGAAAGAAGTAAAGAAAAAAGAACCGGGATGGTTCACAAGGTGGATAAAGAAGTTTTTTGAGGAGGACAACAAATGACACTGATCAGTCAGAAGATGAGACAGCTGGCTCCGGAACTGGACCCGCTGCGCATCGGAACAGGATGGAAGGAAGAGGATCTTTCCAAGCCACAGATTTTTATTGAAAGTACATTCGGTGACAGCCATCCGGGAAGCGGTCACCTTGACAAGCTTGTCGAAGAAGCGCGAAAAGGCATACGGGATGCTGGCGGATATGGTGCAAGGTATTTCTGTACGGATATGTGTGATGGCGAATCACAGGGAACCGACGGTATCAATTACTCTCTTGTCAGCAGGGAAATGATTGCGAACATGATTGAAATCCAGGCCAATGCCACACCGTTTGACGGAGGAGTATTTATTGCCAGCTGTGATAAAGGCATGCCGGGAAACCTGATCGGCATGGCAAGGGTCAATCTGCCTTCTGTTGTGATTCCGGGAGGAACAATGGCTGCCGGACCGAAACTGCTGACATTAAACGAGTTGGGTGTTTACAGTGCAAGATATGAAAGAAAAGAAATTGATTTGGAAACACTGAACTGGGCAAAGAAGAATGCATGTCCAAGCTGCGGCGCATGCAGTTTCATCGGTACGGCTTCCACCATGCAGATCATGGCTGAAGCATTGGGATTGGCTTTGCCGGGATCGGCATTGCTTCCCGCAAACAGTCCGGATCTATTGGATTATGCCTACCAATCCGGCAAAAGAGCGGTAGAGCTGGCAAGGGAAGGAAAGAAAGTACAGGACATTGTAACGATGGACAGTTTTGAAAATGCGATTCTTGTCCATGCGGCAATTTCCGGAAGCACGAATACGCTTCTGCATCTGCCTGCTATTGCCCATGAATACGGTATTTACATCGATGGGGATACATTTGACCGCCTGCACAGAAATGCCAGGTTCCTTCTCGATCTTCGCCCGACAGGAAAATGGCCGGCAGAGGTCTTCTATTATGCAGGAGGTGTACCTGCAATCATGGAGGAGATCAAACCATTCCTGCACCTGGATGTCATGACCGTCACCGGTAAAACACTCGGTGAGAATCTGCAGGAATTGAAAGAAAACGGATTCTATGAAAAATGTCAGAAATGGCTGGATGACTTCAATGAAAGAAATCATCTTTCCTTAAAGAAAGAGGATATCATCCATCCGTATGATCAGGCACTTGGTGAGGATGGAAGTATTGCCGTATTGAAAGGAAACCTTGCACCGCAGGGGGCAGTCATAAAACACACCGCATGCCCGAAGGAAATGCATGTTGCACTGCTGAAGGCAAGACCGTTTGACTCGGAAGAGGAGTGCCTGGATGCCATCCTGCACCATAAAGTCGAAAAGGGAGATGCCGTGTTTATCCGTTATGAAGGTCCCAAGGGTTCCGGCATGCCGGAAATGTTCTATACCTCTGAAGCGATCAGCTCCGATCCACAACTGGGCAGAGCTATCGCCTTGATTACGGATGGA
>CACXCB010000056.1 GCA_902766005.1 uncultured Erysipelotrichaceae bacterium
CATTGAGGTTTCCACCTTTAGTTCCTGATTTTCTTTATTTTCTGCTCACACGACACTCTGTATCATCCTTAACTGAATGACATTGCCATTCAGGTTGTCTTTAGAAAGCAGGTTAGTCGAGTTTCGGACCTGCAGCAACAAGTGCTTTTCCTGCAGGATTGTTTTCATATTTGTGGAAGTTCTTGATGAATCTTCCTGCCAGATCTTTTGCCTTTTCATCCCATTCAGCAGCATCTGCATATGTATCGCGCGGATCAAGAATACCTGTATCTACGCCTGCAAGCTCTGTAGGTACTTCAAAGTCAAAGTATGGAATCTTCTTTGTCGGAGCTTTGTTGACATCGCCATTCAGGATTGCGTCAATGATGCCTCTTGTATCCTTGATGGAGATACGTTTGCCTGTTCCGTTCCAGCCTGTGTTAACCAGATATGCTTTAGCACCGCTCTTCTGCATCTTCTTAACGAGCTCTTCTGCATATTTTGTCGGATGGAGTTCGAGGAATGCCTGTCCGAAGCATGCGCTGAATGTAGGTGTCGGTTCTGTGATACCTCTTTCTGTTCCGGCAAGCTTAGCTGTAAAACCGGAAAGGAAGTAGTACTGTGTCTGCTCAGGTGTCAGAATGGATACCGGCGGCAATACACCGAATGCATCAGCAGAAAGGAAGATAACATTTTCAGCTGCAGGGCCGGAAGATGTAGGTCTGATTCTCTGAACAATCTTTTCGATATGATCGATCGGATAGGAAACACGTGTGTTTTCCGTAACGCTCTTATCAGCAAAGTCAATCTTGCCTTCAGCATCTACAGTAACGTTCTCCAGCAGTGCATCTCTTCTGATAGCATTGTAAATATCCGGTTCGGAATCTTTGTCGAGGTTGATAACCTTTGCATAGCATCCGCCTTCAAAGTTAAAGACGCCCTCGTCATCCCAGCCATGTTCATCGTCACCGATCAACAGACGTTTTGGATCTGTGGAAAGTGTTGTTTTACCTGTTCCGGAAAGGCCGAAGAAGATCGCTGTATTCTTGCCTTCCATATCTGTGTTAGCGGAGCAGTGCATGGAAGCGATACCCTTAAGCGGGAGATAGTAGTTCATCATGGAGAACATACCCTTTTTCATTTCGCCGCCATACCATGTGTTCAGGATAACCTGTTCACGGCTTGTAATGTTGAAGGCAACTGCTGTTTCGGAGTTGAGTCCCATTTCCTTATAATCATCAACTTTTGCCAAAGAAGCTGTGTATACAACAAAGTCCGGTTCGAAGTTTGCTGCTTCTTCTTCCGTTGGCTTGATGAACATATTTCTGACAAAGTGTGCCTGCCATGCAACTTCCATAATGAAACGTACAGCCATGCGTGTGTCTTTGTTTGCACCGCAGAATGCATCAACAACGAATAATCTCTTATTGGAAAGCTCTTTTACTGCGAGATCCTTTAACTTAGCCCAGTTTTCTTCGGACAGCGGATGGTTATCGTTTGGATATTCAGGTGTATTCCACCATACAGTATCTTTTGAATTTTCATCAACGACAATGTATTTATCCTTAGGCGAACGACCTGTGTAAATACCTGTCATAACGTTAACTGCATCGAGTTCTGTAAGCTGGCCTTTTTCATAACCGGTCAGTTCAGGCTTCATCTCTTCTTCAAACAGGAATTCATAAGAAGGATTGTAGATAATCTCTTTTGCACCTGTAATGCCATATTTGGCTAAATTCAATTCTTTCATTACTCTATGTAACCTCTCTTCCTGAAATCAAAACCAATTTCGCATTTTATTTTATAATTTTCTTTACAAAAAAGAAAGACATAATCTTGAGAAAATTGTGAAAAAATTCGCTAATATACAGAATGTAAGTGCATACATGAAAAAAAGGGATGAAATCCCTTTTTACATCTCTGCCGGTTCGAAATCATCCCTGCCGTGTTTGCAGATCGGGCATACATAATCTGCAGGCAGCTGATCTCCTTCAAACGGTTCGAAATATCCGCATACTTTGCAAATAAAGCCCTTCTTCTTTGTGACGGTAACAGCAGGCACATATTCAAAGGCATCTTTACCATGCTTGCAAAGCGGACATACATAGTCATCCGGCAATTCTTTTCCCGGCACAAAGTAGCCGCAGATTGTGCATCTGTAGCCCTCTTCCTGTGCTTCGGGAGCAGGCTGTTTCTTCGGTTTGATATGTGCATGATAATAGGCATATGTTGCACTTGGTGCATTGGACAATACTTTCGTCTCAATCACATTGGCAATAAACAATGTGGAAACACCAAGATCGATGGAAGTGATTACTTCGCATCCGAATACGGCATTTGCATATTCCGGAAGATAGCGGATACCATTGGATAATCTGTCATTATAGGAAACATTCTCAAATTTATCGACATCTCTTCCGGACTGGAAACCGAAATGCTGGAAGAGGCTGAATGGTGCATCTTCCGTCAATACGGATATGTTGAATTTGCCTGATGCCTTGATCATGTCACATGTATTATTCTTATTGATAACAGAAACGGCAACTTTCTTGAGCTCTCCTTCGGAAACCTGTGCAGCAGAGTTGATAATACATCCATAGTCTTTACCATCTTTTACAGTTGTCAAAACTTCAAGACCATAGCTGAATTTGAAGAATGCCGTAGGATCAACAGATACTTCAGCTTTTGTGACAACTGCCGGTTCCCTGACTTCAACAACCGGTTCGGATTCCTTAGGCGTATGGCGGTTCGGGAAAATATCGTCCGCAATTGCATCTGCAAGTGCGTCAAGTTCTGCAAGTGTTGCTTCTTTTACAGAAGATTTAATTGTAATCGGATTCTGGATAAAGGAAACACCTGGAAGCTTGGAGAGAAGATCTGTCATCAGCTTGCCGCTCATCGGTCCCCATGAACCGTTTTCCAATAGTGCAATCTTTCTGTTTTTAATGCTGTGAGCAACAACATCATTCAGAAGATTCTCCATAGTGACGAAAATGCCTGCATTATAGGTGGTAGCCGCAAAGACAAGATGACTGTTTTTAAAGGCACTGGCAATGATGTAGCTTGCCGGAATGACGGATGTATCAAACATCTCTACAGGAACACCGCGGTCAACGAGTTTTCCGGCAAGGATATTTGCCATATTCTCTGTATGTCCGTATACGGAAGCATAAGCAAGACATACACCCTTGACTTCCGGCGTATAGGTGCTCCAGAGATTATATTTCTCCAAGAAATCCCCAAAATGCTTTCTCCATACAAAACCATGCAGCGGACAGACATAGGCGATATCCAGTTTTGCAGCTTTCTTCAATACCATCTGTACCTGCATTCCGTATTTGCCGACAATATTGGTGTAGTATCTTCGTGCTTCATCAATCCAGTCATGCATGAAGTCAACTTCATCCGCAAAGATATGTCCGTTCAGGGCACCGAATGTACCGAATGCATCTGCAGTAAACAGGATCTTATCTGTTGCATCATAAGACATCATGACTTCAGGCCAATGGACCATCGGTGCATTGATAAATGAGAATACGTGTTTGCCTGTTTCCAGTGTATCACCTTCATTCACAACAATCATCTGCTGTGTCAGATCTTTTTCAAAATACTGCCCCAGCATTGTCTTGATTTTGACGTTGCAAACAATTGTTGTTTCCGGATAACGGTAAACAAGGTCTTCAATTGTCGCTGCATGATCCGGTTCCATATGGTGGATTACCAGATAATCCAGTTTTCTTCCCTGTAAGCCATAAGCAACATTATCAAAGAATGTATGGGATACGGCTTTGTCTACGGTATCAAATAACACTGTTTTTTCATCCAGTAACAGGTAGGAATTATAAGAAACTCCCTCAGGTACGCCATAAACACCTTCAAAACATGTCAGGCGTCTGTCATCTGCTCCTACCCAAAGCAGATCATCTAAAACCTTTTTTGTACAATGCATGTTCAAACTCCTTTATATACTCCTATGATACATGATTTCAGAATTGAATGATATGAAAAACATGATGAATATTTGAAAATAAACGCTTAGTAGAATGAAAAAATCCGAAGATAAACTTCGGATTAAGCACCAAATATTTTTAACATGAAGCCGGCAGCAACAGCAGAGCCGATAACACCGGCAACGTTTGGTCCCATTGCATGCATCAGCAGATAGTTGTTTGGATTAGCCTTCTGTCCTTCCATCTGGCTGACACGGGCAGCCATTGGTACAGCAGATACACCGGCAGAGCCGATCAACGGATTTACCTTGCCGCCAGTGACCTTGTACATGATCTTGCCAAGCATTAATCCACCGATCGTAGAGAAACTGAAGGCAATCAAGCCAAGAATGACAATTTCAATTGTACGAAGTGTTAAGAAGGTTCCGGCAACGGCTTTTGCACCGACGGAAATACCCAAGAATATAATAACGATATTTGTCAAAGCATTCTGTGCAGTATCGCTCAAACGGTCCGTAAGACCTGTTTCCTTTAACAGGTTGCCGAACATCAGCATACCGACTAACGGTGCGGTATCCGGAATCAGCAATACGACAAAGATCGTAACGGCAATCGGGAAAATAATTCTTTCCTTCTTGGAAACGGCACGTGTCTGCTTCATAACCGTCTTGCGTTCTTTCTCCGTTGTGCACAAACGCATCAGAGGTGGCTGAATCATCGGAATCAATGCCATGTAGGAATATGCGGCAATTGCAATTGCAGGAAGATATTCCATGGCAAGCTTGGAAGCAGTCAGGATGGCTGTAGGACCATCGGCTCCACCGATAACACCGATTGCTGCAGCAACCTTCGGATCAAATCCGAGAAACAATGCCATCAAGAAAGCTGTAAAGATACCGAACTGTGCACCTGCACCCATCAATAATGAAGACGGATTGGCAATTAACGGACCGAAATCGGTCATTGCACCTGTGCCCAGGAATACAAGTGACGGATAAATACCAAATTCAACACCGAGGGACAGATAATGAATCAAGCCTTCGGAAAGACCGGTTCTCGGCAGGTTTGCAAGAAGCACGCCGAATGCGATCGGAATCATCAGTAATGGCTCATATTTCTTATGAATGCCGAGATACAACAGGAAACATGCAAACAGGATCATAATGAGAGATCTTGGATCTTCGATCAATCCTGCAAAACCGGATTCCTGGAAAATCTTTAAGAGAATTTCAAATATATTCATGAATTGTTCTCCTACTGAATGGTTGCGATAACCTGGTCTGTCTGTACAGAAGCACCTTTATCTACAGTGATGGAAGTAATTGTTCCTGCACGCGGAGCAACAATCTCGTTTTCCATTTTCATTGCTTCAAGAATGAAAAGAATGTCGCCTTCTTTTACAGCCTGATTTGTGCTGACTCTGACATCCAGGATAGTGCCTGGCATCGGTGACTTGATCGGATCACCTGCACCTGCAGGAGCAGCAGCTTTCGGTGCTTCTTCTTTTGCAGGTTCCGCAACTGCAGCCTTAGGCTCTTCAGCAACAGGAGCAGCAGCTTCGGCAGCGCCGAGGAATACAGCAGTAGCTTCGCCCTTTTCTACTTCAACTTCGTATTTCTTGCCATTTAATGTAACAATATATTTCATAGTCTTTCCCCCTTAGTCCAATGCTTTGATGGATTTGAAAATTAACTGGTTCAACGGTATCTTTGTCGTATCACTGATGATCGCCATGATACAAGCAGCTGTCTTTTCATCCACATTGTATAAAGCGATTTCGCCACCATAGGTTTCATTCTTCTTTTGTGGTACTTCAGCTGTCTTTACCTCTTCAATAACAGGTACTTCAGCTGCTTTTTCCTTTTCTTCAATAGAAGTTACCACTTTATTGATGCAGGCAATAATGAACCACAACAGAACAAGCATCAGGAAAACAACCATAAAGCCGGAAATTGCTATAATGAGTGCTTCTCCGATTCCCATGCTTACTGAACCTCCTGAATTGTGTAACTGACTTTAAGAGCTTTCTTCTCCTGACGCTCCCTGAGGAATTTTTCAGCCTGCTGCGGGAAGGCAACATAGCTCAATACATCTTCCTCACATTCAGCCAGATCGCCAAGATATGCTTTTGCTCCGGGGATTTCCGGTTCGATTGTATCATCAAAACGTCCTTCATACGGCTTCTGGTCGCCAAGTGCCTTCTTCATCAGTTCTTCACTGATCGGAGCAGGTGACTTACCATATTCACCACGGCAGTAAGCTTTGACTTCGTTGGAGATCATCTTGTATCTTTCCCCTGTCAGAACATTGGTAACAGCCTGTGTACCTACCATCTGGCTCATTGGAGTAACAAGCGGCGGATAACCCATATCCTTACGGACTCGCGGTGTTTCTTCCAGTACTTTGTCAAGCTGATCCAGCTTGTCTACAGCTGTGAGCTGAGAGATCAGGTTCGATAACATGCCACCTGGAATCTGATAGTTCAATGCATCAATCTTCGTTGTCAGTACAGAAGGATTTAATCCGCCTTCTTTCAGGAATCTTGCCTGAACCGGTTTAAAGTGATCATTGATCTTCTGGCAGACTTTAAGGTTGACGCCTGTGTCATAATCCATCTCATGCAATGCATAAACCAAAGACTCAGTGGACATATGAGATGTACCGCCGGAGAAAATGGATATTGCGGTGTCAACACCGTCAGCACCTGCTTCAATTGCCTTCAGCAGAGTCATCGGTGCAAGACCTGTTGTCGTATGAGAATGAACATAAACAGGAATCTTTAAGTCTTTCTTCAATTCCGTGACCAGGTCATAACAAGCTTTCGGGCTCATAATACCGGCCATGTCTTTAATACAGATGGAATTGCATCCCATGGATTCCAGTTTCTTTCCAAGTTCGACATAGCTTTCAAATGTATGAACCGGGCTTGTCGTGTAACAGATCGTTCCCTGTGCATGTCCGCCTGCTTTCAAACATTCATCAATAGCTGTAGCCATATTCATCGGGTCGTTCAAGGCATCGAAAATACGGATAATATCAATTCCGTTCTCTACGGATTTGCGTACAAATGCTCTGACAGTATCATCGGAATAGTGCTTATAACCGAGAATATTCTGTCCTCTTAACAGCATCTGCAGTTTTGTATTCTTTACCTTGGAACGGATAAAACGCAATCTGTCCCATGGATCTTCGTCCAGATAACGCAGACATGAATCAAATGTGGCACCGCCCCATACTTCCATGGAGTAGTATCCGGCCTGATCCATTGTTTCAAGAATATCCTCGAAATCGGATCTAGGCATACGTGTTGCAATCTGTGACTGGTTTGCATCACGCAACACAACTTCTGTAATGTGTACTCTTTTAGTCATTTTTGCCTCCCACACAAAAAAACAATTCCCATCTATGATAATCCAATTTTTCACAAATTGCGAATAAAAAAATCATTTTTTTACATTTTTTTCGATTATTTTCAATATTTGCAAATATAAAACATTCATTCTTGTTCATAACACAATAAAAAGACGGATGATCCGTCTTCTTATTTAAAATAGGAAATACCGTATGTATTGACAATGGCATCCAGCTTGACACCTGATTTGCATAACGGACAGTCATGAGATGGCTTGGAATCGTAATCATCCAGGATGCCTTCTGTCGTAAATACATAGTTTACGGGATATCCGAAACACTCCTTCGTCGAAGCGAAGATTGAACTGACACCTGCTACTGTTCCTCCATAGTACTGAACTGCTTCGATACCGCCTTGTACGGTATATCCTGTTGTAACTGAAGCTGCAAGAATCAGTACATGCTTGCCTTTGATCATCGGAACTGTATTATCTCTGAAAATCAGCTGGCTACCCGTTGTATGTTCCGGAGTAACGACATAAATCGTGTTATGAATGTTAATACTTCTGATTCCGTTTTTTGTCAGATCGCTTGCCATGCATGCGCCGACAACTTCTGTTCCATCAAGGCACAGAATCGTATCAATGATTGTAGATGAACGATATTGACCGGCGAGAATGCGCGCCGCTTCTTTAGCTTCAGACAAACGGTGTTTGGTGAAAGTCAGGTCCACATAATAATTAATGTGGCTGTGACTTGTCGCAAAGTGCCCTTTCTGTACACGCAGTTTTAAAGCTCCTCTCGGATTAGGAAATTCCATGTTTTGTACAGCCATAATTTTTCTCCTGTTCTAAAATAAATCTGTACATCTATTCTAACATAGATGTACAAAAAGGAAAAAGAAAACCAGAAATATCCGGTTTTCGGATCTTACGCAAAGTAAGTGAAACCAGGTCTTGAGTTGAGGAGGTACTCGGCAGAGTGCCTCCTTTTCCTATGGTCTTGGGCAAGGGCTAATATATGTTGATATAGCTATATGTTTAGCTTTACATAATGATAGGGCTATGATATAATTATATTAGCTATATACGGAGGCCCTTATGTCAATTTCGAAATCTTACAATAAACAGAATGGTGTCACTTATGTCTATGAAGTTATCGAGAATTACTGGGACAAAGAAAAGAAGCAGTCCCGCAGTAAAAGAAAACTGATCGGTAAGATCGATCCGGTAACCGGTGAGATCG
>CACXCB010000057.1 GCA_902766005.1 uncultured Erysipelotrichaceae bacterium
AAGCACTGAGAACAGCGCTTCTGTAAAGAATCAAAATGAATAACGGTACCCTTGGGCAAAGGGAATCCCATAAGCTCGGGTAATCTGAACACACTGGTGTTCTTGGCCGAGAAGCCCCCACCTCTTAGCTTCAGCGAAGGTGGTGGGAGTATGTCACAAGCGTGCCAAAAATTCAGCGGGTGTCAATGCTGGTACAGGGCTGTCTTTGAAATCCCTGATATTTCTAGTGATGATGTAGTTGCATCGGATTCGTTTGGCAGTAGCTGCCTGAATTGCATCTTCAAAATCCTTCCATTTCATTCCCGATGCATTTATGATATCTATTGAGCTGAGTTTTTCGAATGAAAATATTAGGGAGAGAATTCCGACTACTTCATTTGTTTTTTCCGGACTCAATTCTTTTCTCATCACATAGACAAGATTAGCGATTGTCAAAGTTGAAACATAGCCTTCGACTTGTTTTGTCTCACACAATTTCCAAATTCTATCAGAATCATTATAGAATTGCTGGCGATTTGGTGAATCTTTTTGCATCACGTCCAGCAAGATGTTAGCGTCAATCAATAATTTCATACTTTTCTCTCAGCATTGTATCCTTTGCATCTTCAAGGCTGACATCTTGTTTTAGAATTCCGGCAAGAGAATCCGTCAGATATGATATTACTGCATCTTTAGGGATAAAACGGCCAACTTCTTTTCCGTTTTTTGTTACGATTACTTCTCGACCTGCCATTACCATATTTAAATAGCGTCCAAAATTATTCTGCATTTCAGTAGCAGTTGTTTTAGCACCAATCATGATATTTATCCTCCTATTCATTATTTAGTATAAATAAATTTAGCTAAAATATCAATATGTAGTATTAGCTAAACAATTGGCGTTTCAACCTGTGTATTATATAGTCTTCTTCTCTGAGAAATTCCGATAAAATAAAAATGTGACAGATACAATTATCTGTCATTTTTTCGGAGGGCTAGTCATGAAAAAGAAAACAATCTATTTATTGATTCTGATGGTTATGGGTTTTCTGCTGCCATTTCCCGTATTTGCAGAAGAACCAGTGCCAAAAGACAAGGGTGATGAAAAAATTATCATTCTCAGGATTACTGATTCAGAGAGAACAATACTTGAGGGTGCACAAATTGTTCTATATGACAAAAATGATCCAAAAAACGTCATAAACCAATGGACAGTTGAAGATTGTGATGCAGGAATAATTGATTTGGAAGAAAGCCATTGATACTTCATAAAAGAGACTGAAGTACCGGATAAATAAAAGAAAGTCTTGATAGTAAACAGCAATGCTTTTCAGACTTTTTCTGTTTTACGAAAAAGCATGGGTCCATAGCTTTTCCGGTATGGAGAGGACAGTCATACTGTTTGAATTATCATCCTCTTTTGAAAAAATCCTGTGATAAAATAGATTCAGAGTAACTTATTTTTGGAAGGGAGAAGAATTGTGAGTCAGGATAATAAAAGTTATATCAGCCGCACCAGCGGTCTGAAGGCAAAGGACTATATTGGTTATGCCATGGTAGATACGGCCGGATGTCTTGTCTTTGCGCTGGTTACAACACTTCTGCAGAAGTTTTACACAGACATTTTTCATCTGAGTCCTCTGTTTATCATGATCATGTTTATCATTGCGAGAATCTGGGATGGTATCAATGACCCGATCATGGGCAGAATCTGTGACACGGTAGAGCCGGGGAAACACGGACGCTACCGCAAATGGATTCTTTATGCAGCTGTTCCTTTAGCCATATCAGCAGTTCTCATGTTTTTGAAACTGCCGGGAATCGGCGAGGAAGGACATTATCTGGCTACCTGCATTTATGCCACATGCACGTATATTTTCTTCGGTATGGCGTATACCGTTCTGCAGATTCCGTATGGGTCCCTTGCATCTGTTGTTACAACGGATGCTCATGAACGTTCCAAACTGTCTGTCTTCCGTTCTATCGGTGCAGCACTCGGATCAATCCCTGTTCTTTTAATCGCAAGTTTTGCGTATGCCGATCGTTTGGACGCATCCGGAAATCCGGTGATCGGAGAAAACGGCAAAGTGATTACGGATATGCAGTATGGACCGGTGATCAAAGGTGTCATCATCATGGCAATTGTTTCCTGTGTGATGTTGCTGGTCAGCTTTACAATGAACAAGGAGCGTGTCAAAACAAAACCGCAGCCCCATGAAAAAGGAGCTGCAGCCAAAGCCATCCGTCTGCTTTTTAAAAACCGTGCTTTTGTTTCCATAACGATGGTGTCAATGCTATTGTTGGCAGGTCAGATGTTTACGCAGAGTTTCTATACATATCTGTTTGATGATTATTTCCATGCCAACTGGATGAATCTTGCGACCCAGGCGTGCACCTATTCACCGATGATTATATTCATGTTTTTCTTACCGAAACTGACCGGAAAGAAGGGAAAGAAAGAAGTCACTTCAATCGGTATGACAGTTGCGGCGGTTGCCAATCTGATTCTGTTTTTTCTGCGAGGCATGGAACCTGCAAAGCTTTTATGGATCTTTTTGGCGATGAATTTTATCAGCGGATGCGGTCTGACAACACTGGTCATGCAATTATGGGCAATGGTTACTGATGCCATTGATGATATCGAAGTCAAAACCGGCAGCCGTGATGACGGTACGGCTTATTCCGTATTTAATCTTTTCCGTAAAGTAGGACAGGTCCTATCGGCAATCTGTGTCAACGGGGCACTTTTGGGCATGCATTATAAATATGAAAAAGGAGCTGTTCAGACAATGGCAAACCTGAAGATCATGTATGATCTCGGTACTTTGATTCCTGCTGTCATGTTCGGCATCATGGCAATCATTCTCTTTGTGTATTATCCGCTTTCCCGCCAGAAAACAGAAGAGCTCCAGGTCAGTAAAGAACTGAAGCTCAAGGAATCTTTTGAAAGCAGGGAAATCGACATCTAAGCTTTTTCAAACCATACAGGTAAATCATCCGGGGCACAAGGTATTGTGAGTATTGTGCCTCCTTTTATTTCTTCCCCATTGCCTCTGAGTTTCCATGATGAGATGAAAGTAGGCAGTTTTACCGTTATACAAACACAATCCTCATCAAAGACAGGACAGGCAAGAATGGAATCGCCGCACATAAAGCAGTCTGCTTCCCGCTCATAACCTTCCTCTTTGAGGAAAACCGGATAGATTAAAGGCGTATTATCCTGCACGCAGCGATTCATCTGCTGATACAGGTAGGGGACAAGCTTTTCCCGAAAATCAAAGAGTTTTTTGACTGTGTCAAGCAGATCCGGAAAAAGCCATGGCATTGTGGAAGGATATCCCGGCTTCCAGGAGTGAAGGACAAAACGAGGTGTGAAAACTGCATATTGCAGCCATCTCAGAAACAGCTGTCTGTCAGGCATAGGACCCGCAAAACCACCGATATCCTGTCCGAAGAAACAGAAACCTGTAAGAGCCATTGTCATCGCCTGGTAATGATTAAAACGAAGATCATGGAAGTCGGTGTAATTGTCACCGGTCCAGGTTGTTGCGATTCTCTGCATGCCGGCAGGTGCACATCGTGAAACCATGAAAGGGATATTACCGGATTGTGTTTCTGTAAAAGCTTCCCTTGAAGCTCTGGTCATCAGATAGGAGAACAAAGGCCTTATTAAGCGTGCCTTTACGGATGAACCGAAACCATCCGCAAGAACATCCTTATCCCAGACATCGTATTCATTGTTGTCATTCCAATAATTTGAATAACCGTATTTCAGAAGATGTTTCTGAATGCATTCTTTCCAGAAATCATATGCGCCTTTGTTTGTGAAATCCAGATAGCTTGCCATGCCACCCCAGAAAGGAAATACTGCCGGCTCACCATTTGCATAATGCAAAAACCAGCCGTTTCTTGCAATGGTTTCATAGAGCGGATGCTCCCTCAGAAAAGCAGGTTTGATGTTCGGAATAATCTCCAATCCATGATCGCGGAAATGCTTAAGCAGTCCTTGAGGAGATGGAATTTTCTCTTTATTCCAATGAAAGACACAACGTCTTTCACCGATTTGAGTATATCCGCTGGAAAGATAGAATCCTCCGGCATGAATGCCTGTCTCTTCACATTTTTCGATGAATTCTCTGAGTCGTTCGTCTGCATTTTCAGCATCGGTGTATTCCATCGTGCTTCCGCAATAACGGAAAGCCCATTCGGGAACTTCGGCAATACCACCACACATGGCATTGAATCTTTGGATAATCTGTATTGGCTTACCTACAATCAGATAAAAGACCATGTTTTCTTCTTCAAAACGGATGGAATTGAACAACTCAAAATAATTGTCATGTTCACAACCGAAGTTGATATGTCCGTTACTGTAGGTATCGTAATACATACCGTAGGAACCTGCAGAGTTTTCACAGATATAAAACGGTATATGTTTATAAAGCGGATCGGAGTATTCCGCTCTGAATCCCATCGCATCTCCGGTTCCCAGTGTAAAAGAACGGTTGTTTTTATTGACATGGCCGCTTTTATCACCCAGTCCATAGATCCTCTGATCCTCCGTTCTTCGCGTAAAGTGAACAGATCCATCTCCCAGTTCGCCGTCAAAATTGTATGCAAGACCGTTTCTGTCCTGATACAGAATACCTTTCTCATTTTTTGCGGTAATCCTGAAATTGAAAAGATCGATTTCAAAATGCAGGCTGCAGTGTTCAAATTGTAATACACCGTTTTCTTCCGTTACAGAGGGATACTCTTTCTGAAATCCTTCATCAGAGAGTTTATTTCTGCCTGCAAGAGGGCATTCGCCATCCGGTGTAATACTCCAGGTAGGAAGGAGTTTTTCTGCATCTTTGATCAAAGATACACGCAGAATATCCTTGAAAAAATCCAGACGCATAATGATACCATCTGCCTCATATTCCAGAAATGATCCGCCATTCTGTTTTAAATGAAAATAATGTCTGAATTTCATGCCTTTGGATCTCCTTTTCGGATCATATTATTGCTCAGTTTCAGAAAGGGAACGTTTCCCATGGCTGTTTGATCTTTTCGGAAGCACAGAACTTTGATTTTCTTGTCATGGCAATGTTGCCAATAGGGTCCGCAACAGGCATTGGGATTACCGTTTTTTGCGTATGCGGAAAAATAATCCATCATCTGCTCAGATACTTCGTAATCTCTTTTTGTATAGGGACGCCAGGATTGTGACAGTCTTCCGAACAGATACCGCAGATCACAGGAGTGAAATGCGCCGTTATTATCTCCCGGAGCATCTATATCGAAAAAGCTGATATATGCATCTGTCTGTTTGGCAAATTGATTGCCAATGTATGCCAGCATTGGGGCGTACATATCATTGTTTGTATAGCTGAGCATGTATCCGACAGGAATGGGATTGGTTATCAGTTGATCAACCGGTGCCTTAATCAGATAGCCGTCTATGACAGGCATTGTGTTGTAAAGGGTGTCTTTGCGTTCCTGCTTCAGTTTTTCGGTTGCATTCGCTAAGCTTTCCATATCCAGTGCACGTAATTCATCCAAGTTTGTACATCCGGCATATTCCATGAGCTGTTTCCAGTATTCTCTTGTTTCTGACGCATGACGAGGTGAGGCAAAAGCAGGAAAAAGCCCTGCGCCAGACATCATATATACTCTTTGGAAAAGACCTTTCAGATCATGATTCAGACAAAGATACTGAATGGAGATAGCACCGGCACTTTGACCGAAAAGAGTGATGTTATCAGGATTGCCTCCAAATTCACAAATATGCTGTTTGATCCATAGCAGTGCTGTTTTCTGATCATCTAAGCCGAAATTTCCATCATGTCCGTATTCCTTTTCGATATCCTCATGTGTGAGGTAACCGAGAATGCCGACACGATAATTAATAAAGACAGAAAGAATTCCTCTTTTGGCCAGCGCATAACCCCGGAATGGCTCTTCCTTGTTGCTGCCGGAGTTGAAGCCTCCGCCGTGAATAAAAACAGCTACCGGACAGCCTGTTTGTTTCACCGGTGCATAAATACACAGATTCAGGCAGTCTTCATCATAATGGAATGTCATTCCTTCTCTGAATTCTTTGTAGTAGAAGAGTCTTTCAGGATTGTCGAGATGCGGATAAAATTGTCTGTATTGCGGACAGGCATTTCCGAACTCTGTAGCATCAAAAACACCGTTGAAACTGTGGACAGGTACCGCATAACGGAAACGTTCTGCTTTTGCATAAGGAATGCCGAGAAATTGTCTGCATCCGTTTGTTTCTGTTCCGATCACTGTTCCCATCGAAGTTTCAACTTTGATCTGTTTTGGTGTATTCATATTGTCTTTTCCCGCTTTCTTTCAGTGCTTTTATATTACCATTTCCATTTCTGCTTTTCCATGATGGGAAAGAAATCATCCCGAATACTTCTGTGTCCGGGATGATCAATTGATTTATTTGCAATATCGCAAAGATGTTTTTTTAATCAGCTGCGGGAATCGGAATACTGATTGCGGATAATTCCCGATATGTTTTGGCGATGATGATTACACTCAGCATGAATGTGATAAAATCAGCGACAGGCATGGAATACAGCACACCATCAAGGCCAAAGAACAATGGCAGCAGAATCGGCAGGAATACGCCGAGAACAATTTCCCTGATTAAGGAGAGAATTGTGGAAGACAAGGCTTTTCCTAATGATTGCAGGTAAATAAATGTACCTTTGTTTATTGTAGCAAAGATCATCATACATAAATAAGTGCGGAAGCATTTCACCGCAAACATTGTATAGTATGCACTTTCATTTGCAGCACCAAAAATGGAGATCAAGGCACTGGGGAATACTTCAACAATGATCAAGGCAACCAGTCCGGTCAGTGCTTCAAACTTTAAGAGAAGGGTAAACAAATCTTTAGCACGGTCTTTTCTTCCTGCACCGATATTGTAGCCGACAACAGGTATACATCCGGCTGCCAGTCCGACGGAAATGGAAATCACGATCTGGAAGAACTTCATGACGATACCTAAAACAGCCATGGGAATCTGTGCATATTCCTCTAAACCGAATACAGGATCCAATGCACCGTATTTCATGATCATATTCTGAATAGCCATCATGGATGCAACAATAGAGATCTGGGAAAGAAAGCTTGTCATTCCTAAGTGGAGAGATTGTTTGATGATCGAGAAATCCAGGAAAAAGCTGTCTTTATTTAACTTTACCATACGCATTTTTGAGACATAGATGCCGGAGAAAACTGCCGTAACAATTTGACCGATGATTGTGGCAATTGCGGCTCCTTTCATGCCCATGTGCAAAGGATAAATGAAGATCGGATCAAGAATCAGGTTGGCAAAACAACCTGCCAATGTAAATCTCATCGCAAGTTTAGGGCTTCCATCAGATCGGATGATCGGATTCATAGCCTGTCCGAACATGTAAAACGGGATACCCATGGTAATCCAGAAGAAGTACTCTTTGGATAACAGAAAGGTTTCTTCATTCACTTTACCGCCAAAAGCAGTAACGATCGGTGAAGCAAACAACAGATATAGGAGAGTGATGAAAAGGGAAACAATCAGTGTCAGTGAGATTGCATTGCCGACAGATTTGCCGGCATTTTCCTTTCTGTCAGCTCCAAGAGAGATGCTGACAAATGCACATGCTCCATCACCGATCATGACCGCAATGGATAATGCAACGATGGTTAATGGATAAACAACCGTGTTTGCAGCATTACCGAAAGAACCCAGGTAATCGGCATTGGCGATAAAGATCTGGTCAACGATGTTGTAAAGTGATGCCACCAATAATGAGATGATACAGGGAACAGAATACTTTTTCATTAATACATGAATGTCTTCTGTTTCCAAAAAGTTTGCGTGATTCATTTTCTACCTCCAAAACAAACAAAAAGTGTGATGCCTCTCAGTCGGATTTACGCCTAAGGCAACACACTTGGAACCATTTCTTTTGTTTGCCAGTAGATTTTAAAGGAAGTTATTGAAAAAATCAAATGTTTTTCACTATCGAATTCACACACCGGATATTCTTTTGATTCAAAAGATGGTATAGGGGATGTGGATAAAGTTTGTTGTTGAGGTTCAAATTCTAATACCGGAGGTTCAGGTACGCATATCTTTACAGTCATTGGCATTATACTCACAATGCTTTCAGCTACAGGCTTTATATTAAAAAGGCTCAAAAAGATAGATGCTAAATGTAATTTCTAAAGACCTTTTCACTTCGGTGAAAGGTTTTTATTGGGTAGCAAAAATTCATGGAAAAATGTGGTAAGAAACTTACCAAAAATAGAAATAAAAATATGTGTTCAAACCTTAGTTCTATATAAATCACAGTATGAAGTACTACAAAGCGTATAAAGAAACAATAAAGGAATCAAAAATAATCACTTTAGTGTGCATTTGTTTGTAAAGTGTTGAAAAGAGGTTGTCGTATTTTTTGTAAAGAGATAAAATAATCAAGGAAACTAATCGCTTAGTTTCAGGTTTTGCTATTTTAGGCATCAAAACAGCATAATTGTAATCATACAAATAAACAACATATATTATCAGAATAGCGGGTGATAACATGACAACAAGCAGACAACATTTCAGTAAAAAGACAAAGAGACGTTTTATAAGAACATTAGCAGGGGTAGTGGCTTTTACAACAG
>CACXCB010000058.1 GCA_902766005.1 uncultured Erysipelotrichaceae bacterium
GCACGGTCCGCACCGCATGGTCATCGATCAACTGCATTCTGTTCTGACTGCCGTAGATCAGGACATTGGTGCAGACTTTGTCGATTAGGGGAAACTCCATTTTAAGAGTATATGGAGATGAAACAGTAGAAGACGGACTAATAGTAACTCAAGTGGTGATTAAACACGGATTCATACCTACCAAATGCAATGACATAATTTACGGTGGGAGATATAATAGCGATGGGGGATTGCTAGACCCTTCTGTTTTATTGAAAAAGATGTTTACGAGAAATCAAAGAAGGAAGAAATAATAAACCAAGGGCATTATAACAGTGAAAATGCGAAAGCTTTTTGAAAGCATTGATTCTTGAGATAGGAATAAAAATGGCTGAAGGTAAGATAAGAACATCACAACATATAACAGGGGATCGGGCAGTGAAAATAATAAAGGATAGGATTCTGCCCCCAGAGTGGGTAGTTCGCGAAATGACTCCTGATTATGGAATTGATCTTGATGTTGAACTCTTTGATTATGAAAATGATAAATGCGTTACTTTAGGAGAGCATATTTTTGTTCAGGCAAAAGGTACTGAATCCCCTACATATGGAAAAGACAATATAACATTGGTATATAGATTCGTTATGAGAAAATTCGATAAATATGAGCAACTATTAAACTGGTGCAAGAGAGCATATCCAAATCTGCTATTTACTGATGATGCTTTTAGTACGGCTGATAAGATTGGAACCTTGAAAGAGAATCTACCTCAAATTGATGCAGCATTATGTGCTTTGAATGAGATTAAGGTAGGTGATCACGGAATCACAGAGAGTGAAGCATTGGGTTATTTACAAGCTAAAACTGGTATCGAGTGTACAGGCAAAGGAAGGAGCGAAGAGCAAACATTTAAGAAAAATGTAAAGTGGAAAGGCACTGATGATAAAAAGGAAGAAGGGTGTAAACGAAAAGCGATTTCGTGTATTCCACATTTTAAGCTTGATAAAAGTTATAGCAATAAGAGAATCTACTTTAACTGGGGGCTTAAAGAAATCCTAGATGGGAAAATAATAGTTGTTCATGTGGGAACGCATTGGGATGAAACTGTCAACAAACGTGAGGCAGAAATAATGTAAAATACGAGAGGGCAAATTCATCTATACTAAACAGCCTAGTATAAAATGACTATGTCATAAGTGTTCGACAATTATGTAACTATGTATACATCAGGATAAGGAAGTGGAAAAGATGAACAGAGTCAAAGAGTATGATAGAGACTACAGCAAACCTATTTTTTTGAATCTCCGTGGGAAAGATGGGTTCAGGACATATGTGAAGATAGTAACATCTCCTAAAGTCAGGTATGATGCAAAAACTGCGTCGCAGGAAGCTGCAAAGTATTTAAGGGAGCAGGGACTGAAACTATGAATTAATTATTCGAGTGTGTTCCTCTTACGTCAGATGTCCATCATATAGAACAGTTTCGAGAATTTGAAAGACAGGCTCTGCGAGCAGTTATTTTCAGTCAAGCGAAGATAACCGGATCAAGAGATTGAGAACGCGCAGAGTCTATTTTTTGATAGCAATATGTTGGTTTGACATAGTTTAGCGATATCAGATGCCTAGTGCAATGAGCGTCATCGGGAGGAAAAGAATTGGGTAGACAGAAGAGATATCCGGATGCGGAGAAGTCTATCAATGCGTTTTACGCATCTGTATCAGAAGCTTACAACCTTCCTGGCGCAGATGAGAAGAGCAGGGATGGTCGGAAGCAGCAGGCGCTGCTTGCAGAGGAATTCGGCATCAGTCGGCTGAAAGTACGCAAGATCCTGATTACTACAGGAGATGTAGCATATCCGGAGACAAAGAGAATACAGGAACTGCTGGCCCGTGGGATGAAGAAACAGGATGCATGTGAACACCTGAACATGTCCATATCCACATTGAATTCATTTCTGCCCTATGAGAAGGGTGTGTACAACCTTGCAGATGTCTCGATCTACGCAGAGAACTCGCGTATATATCGTGAACGCAGGGCTGCAGTTCTCGCACTGCAGTCAGACCCTTCGCCATATAAACTCTGGCACTGTGCATGCCTGTTCACCGGATATCCATTTGTCACAAGCGAACCAGGAGACCAGGCGGGCGTGAAGTTTAGATATGAGGTTCGTGCAGCGGGAGATACAGGCGAAAGACAGCATGCAGGACCGGATGCGGAAGGATTCGGAGATGAGCTGCTTGTCATCCGGACAGCCGGAGGAAAACAGGAGAAGAGGATTGATCGAGGATCATTGGAAGACGCATTGAAAACAGTGCTTGATCTTCGGAAGAGGGGCGAGGAACTCACAGATCCGGAACAGCTTAATGTGGAACGGGCAGTGTATGTATTCAGTATGTTCAAAAGGTTTGGCGTGGTGTGAGGAGGCAATCGACTCTAAGA
>CACXCB010000059.1 GCA_902766005.1 uncultured Erysipelotrichaceae bacterium
CAGAGACATCATGAGATCACCTGAAGGAAAACAGGTTATGGAAAAGTGGGCACCGGGCTCCACAAAAGATCCGCGCATGAAACTCGTTGGCGGATTAACATACCGCAAACTGTTAAGCTATCCTGAATCTGCAGAAGTTGCCGTTCATGCAGATGAAATTGATGCTGATTTAAAAGCTTGTTCAAGATAAAAAGCGTTTCGACGCTTTTTATTTTTTTGACAGCATCTCTTCAAGATCCATTGCCTTTAATACAATTTCCAGCTGCAGCCTTCGGTCTGCATCCTTCAGATCGATACCCATTTCCTTCTGTATTCTGGAAATACGGTCGATCAGAGTCGATCTATGAATACATAATTTCTCTGCCGTTGAAGTAAACGACATATTTTCCTCAAGGAATACTTTTAATGTTTCCAGATACGATACCCCTGAGGTTTTATCATGTTCAATAATTGCTTTGAATCCGGAAGGAAAATACGCCTGTGCCGGAAGATTTCCCAGGGAATTAATGACCATTTCCATCAATGCATAACTGGCAAAATAGAACAGCCTGCTGTTGATATCCACCAACAAGCCGTTTTCAACAGCTGACTGTGCTTGCTTGTAGTGAATACGGATATTGAAAAGATCATCAAAATCATTGGATATACCTGCGCATACGCCCATCTTTTTGACAAAATCATTCATCTTCCTGTTTAAAGGAATCATATAATTGGATTCTTTTCCCTTGATTGCATAAATATCCACAAAAGCAACCATGTCCCCATCATAAATAAACGCATAGGAATTTGAAAATGTATCTTCAAAAATATCACAGATATATGTCATAGGCAGCTGACTGTGTGTTTTCGCATATTGCATATATATGCAGCAATATGCCGCATTGTGATTCAGATTATTTAATATGATGCGTTGGGAATAGTTTAAAGGCTGTTCTTCAAGCAGTGTTTTCATGACATTTTTGACACTGGATTGTGTATCGTTGATCATGAACGGATTCTTTTCAATGACTCTTTCAACAAAGGAACCAAGCAGCTCTGCAAGTCTGTCTTCCCCATCCACAAATGCATTTTCTTCTTGCGGCACGCACAGGCACCCTTCATACTGGTCGTTTTTCTGAAACAGATTGACACAGATTGTCTTTATATCCAGAATATCCAGTTTTAATGCATTCTTCTTTTCCGTCATCAAGTCCGAGGCGGAAAGGAATTTTGATAATGCATCCGCACTTAAAGAACCATTTCCGGTACTTGCCCAGTCCGGATGAAAAGCATCATCATTGGTTGCAATGACTCTAAACGATTTGTCGAGTACATATGCAGGATGTGTAAATATCTCTCTTGAATCAGCGATAATCTGCTGAATATCATAGCCTTCAACAAGATCCTCATAGATTCGTTTTTCCCATGCATCATAGCGGTCAAAGATCTCCTGTACAGCCTGATATGCCTTAAAGAAATCACAGCGGTTTTTAATGACAATCACATTCATTCTGTCCTTATAGTAATTCAGCTGCAGATTTTCACCAATACATACAAGAACAGCATTTTCCTGTATCCTCGGTCTTCTTGGCAGATGTTCCACTGTTGCCAGATACAGGTGGTTTGAAAGAAAGATGTTTTCGTCTTCCATGTAGAATTCCGGACGGCAAAGCGTCAGTTCCCCTGACTTTTTCCCATACATCTCCACATGGTATATTTGTGACAGATGATGATAAATGATATCTGTATTCAGTTTCATACGGCATACTTCCTTTCACCATTATAGCATATACCTTGACATGCGACCCGTCATTTTGTAGGTATCCTGTATTTATTTCTCCGACAGAACAATGTGTTGTTTTACTCCCATTTCCAAAAAACATGTTCTTCGGAGTTCTTCGAAAATTTCATCCCTCAAAACAGGCAGAATTTCTTCCTAAAAAACCTAATTTTTTCGTATTATTTATCTTTTGGAAATTCTATATCATAAAACTGTATTCAATCCCGGGAATATCATTTTATGCTGAAAGAGGAGGTTTTTCATTATGGCTTTTACCGAAGCTGATAAATCCATGTTAGAAGGATATATCAAAGCTGCCCGTCCTTTTGCAGACATGTTTTCTGTAAAAGACAAAGTTGCACTTGTTACAGGGGGATCTTCCGGCCTGGGTTTCGATATTACATTACGTTTATTACAGGGCGGTGCAAATGTAGTCATTGCATCCAATTCACACATTGAAGAAGAGGCCGCAATGCCTTTGTTTGAAGAACAGGGCTATAAAGATCATGTCAAGTTCTGCTTCACAGATGTCAGGAATGAAGAAGATGTAAAGAATCTCGTTGAATTTACAGTCAACACATACGGTTCACTGGACATCTTTGTCAACAGTGCTGCTATCTGGAATTACGCAAAGGTATATGATCTGCCGAAAGAAGATTTACAACTGATCTTTGAAACGAATGTCTATGGTGCTTTCTATGGTGTCAAACATGTATCCAAATATATGAAGGAACATGATGTTCACGGAAAGATTGTATTGATCTCTTCCAACAGCCCGATCATGCCATATCCGGTATTCGGTGGATATCCACACTATGCTTCCAGCAAGGCTGCTGTCATGGGTCTTGTGACAGAAGCTGCAAAAGAATTAAAGCGCTATGGCATCATGATCAACAGTATCGCTCCGGGCGGAATGGTTACTCCGGGAGCAGCAGGCAACCTTGCCAGCGAATTGATTACCGAAGAACAACAGGATGAATTCTATGATGAATTAATGGTATGGCAGGTTGACGGACAGTTACCTGTAGATCAGGTCGGCATCATGGCTTATACATTCTGCACATCTGTTGCCGATGGCATAACCGGTGAGACAGTCATTGTCGATGGCGGTGCATCTCATAATATCGTGAAATACCAGGTTGCCATTGACGCATATCCGGAAGAAGATTAAAGAGGAAAATACTATGACAAAGAAGATTAATGAAAGAATTCCGTCCAATTCAGGAGATGGTGCAGGCTTTAAACAGTTTAATGCCGTACAGTCTCCTTGGAACAAATTAATGTCCTATCAGGAAGCATTGCACTATGCCTCCCGCTTTGAAGCTGTATTAAGTGCAGCAGTTGCCCAGGCATACCGTATTATTATTCCTGATTATGCCACAAGAGCTTCTGAAATGTGCAAGGAAGCTTATGGCAGATTGTATTACACCGGTATCAATTATCCCGGAGATGACGGTTTCGGCATCCATCCGTTTATGTGCGGTTCTTATCCCGGCGCCTTAATCGGTGATAAAGGTGACGATGCATTATTGATGTGCGGCAGATGCCAGGATTTCGGTACATACAGATGTGAAAAAGAACTGGATGTCTGTGACTGGGATATCTGTGGATCTGAACTTTGCAGAGCGACTACCATGTCGTTACAGGGACAGGCTGACGCTACCGAGACACGTCATCGCAAAGGCCATAAACTCGATTATCTCATGGTTGAAGCCAAAGGATGCGGTGACAGACATTGCCGTATTATTGCCGAAAGCAGAGAAAAATATCCTGCACCTGAACATGAATTATGGCAATCCTTCGGTCCTGCTGTATCAGATGAATATAAAAAAGTCACAGAGGAAGAAGATACTGTTGAAGAATCCATGATGTTCAGAGAAGAATGTGATTATCACTTTGTCAACGGTACAAATACAGAGACAGATTCTTCCAACCAGATGGTCAACCTCAGCACTGCTGCTTCTTTATATCTCTTACCGGCAATCGACAACGCCGTCAAACTCGGCTATACAACAGCTGAAAATGCAGACTGGATCAAAAAATGCGTATTGGAAGCTGCCGGCAAAGCAATGTTCGGTGAAAGATATGCGATCAAAGCCTGCCGTGAATGGCTTGGCGTGCCAAATACAATCGGCGAAGACGGAAGACTGCTGGGCGGTGTCATCGAAATGTTACTACAATCTTTAGTTTGCGGATATACGATTGAAGCTTTCAACAAGGATGAAGTCATCTATGTCATCAACAGAAATGACCTGGCTATCACCGGTACACAATCCCTTTGTGAAGCACATCTCTACATGTGGCAGGGAATGGTAAAGACACTCGTTAATGCACAATGGTCCGTATGGGAAGAAGACTCCCCAAAGGGAAAGATGCGCATCAAGATTGCGAAGAAAATTGACAAGTTCATGTAAGGAGACAATATGTACAAGAATATATTCAAAGATGATGAATGGAAGCGCTCTGAACACATGGCTGTCAGAGAATGCGTCGGCTACTATTTATTCACACACCAGCTGATGGAAGTCACAGGTCCGGATGCATGCAAATTCTTAGACTATGTATTTCCAAACAATATTGAAAAACTCGCTGTAGGCAGAGACAGATATACCACCATGCTGAATGATGAAGGAGAGATCATTGACGATGTCGTTGTCATGCACATGGATGAAGATAAATACTGGGTTTCCACACTCTATGGCACAAAATGCGATGACTGGTTCTATTACCATTCCGAAAATTATGATGTAGAGACATATGAAATTACGGAAGACTGGCACATGTTCTCTGTACAGGGTCCGAAGTCAAAAGAAGTCATGAACAAGATCTTAGAAAATGGTGTTGAAGATCTGAAATTCTTCCAGAACAGACAGGATTCCATCAATGGCATTGAAGTCATCATCAACAGAGGCGGCTTCACCGGTGAGAAGTTCGGTTATGAAGTTTACTGCAGTCCGGATGATGCCGATGCCGTTCAGGATGTCATCGACGCAGCTGTTAAAGAAGCAGGCGGTAAAGAAATCACGGAATTCCAGGTATTTGCCTGGACATTGCCGACAGAAGCAGGCTTCTACTACATGAGAGATCTCAATCACACCAATCCGTTTGAAGTGGGATTGGAAAAGAACATCAACTGGGATAAAGATTTCATCGGCAAGGAAGCATTATTAAAGATCAAAGAAAACGGTCCGGAAAGAGAAATGGTCGGTTTTGAAGTCTGTGATGAAAATCCAAACTTCTATATCCGTGCAAAACAATACGGAGGACCGGGTGAACCGGTATTTATCGATGGCGAGGAAGAGGAAATCGGCAGGGTTTCCAAACTGGTCTATTCCTATGTCAAAGATGTGAATAATGGTTATATCTTAGCGAAAAAAGATAAACTGCATATCGGAGATAAAATTAAAATCCATGGTTATGATTGTGTCATAACCGAGAAAAACTGGTTAGGATAAAAGGAAGTTCATACTTCCTTTTTCTTGACCTAAAGTGGGCTTTATATTGTATCTTAAAGACAGAAAGGATCCTCAGAAGAGGATAAAAGGAAAACATAATGGCACTAAAATCTACTCTTGGTTTTGGCATGATGCGTTTACCTGTCAAAAACAACGATCCTACTGATTTTGATTACGATCATCTGAATGAAATGGTTGATACGTATCTTGCGGCAGGATTCAATTATTTTGATACTTCTTATGTGTATCACAAAGGAAAAAGCCAGATTGCGGTAAGAGAGTCTGTCGTGAAAAGACACCCTCGTGAATCGATCCGTATCGCTACCAAATTCCCTACATTCAATTTAAAACCGGGTGATGAAGACAAAATCGAAGATATCTTCCAAAGCCATCTGGATGATCTCGGTGTAGACTACATCGACTATTATCTGCTTCATAATTTCCAGACAAGATGGTATGACGGTTATGACGGTAAAGGCGGCGTAATTCAATCCGAACATCTGATTGAACATTCCTTAAAGTGGCTGGAAGAAGGAAAGATCAAACATCTCGGTTTCTCCTTTCATTCTTCCGCAAAATTATTAGATCGTATTTTAACAGAACATCCGGAATTTGAATTTGTGCAGATTGCCGCAAACTACGTTGACTGGAATTCCGAGCTTGTACAGGCAAAAGCCTGCTACGATGTCATCAGAAAACACGGCAAGAAAGTACTTGTCATGGAACCGGTCAAAGGCGGCGGCCTGGCAAAAGTTCCTGAAGCTGTAGAAAAAGCATTAAAAGAAAAAGATCCGGATCGTTCCATTGCCTCCTGGGCAATCCGCTTTATCGGATCCCTTGATGACAACATCTGCTGCTTAAGCGGCATGAGCACAACCGAACAGGTTAAAGACAATATTCGAAGCTATCAAGATCTCGAACCACTCACACAGGAAGAAATGGACTGGTTATCCAATGAAATCAATGCCCTGTACAGAAGTCAGGGACCGGTCAAAGATCTTTCCAAATATGAAGGCTTAAAGCTTTACGGCGTACCGGTAACAGCGATCATGGAAGGCTACAGTGTATGTCAGTTGCAGCCTGATCCCGGTTTTTCTGATGACAACAACTATCTCCTCAATGCGGTAGCTGAAGAATATAAACGTGACTTCAAAGAGGATCTGCCAAAAGAAACACTCATCACCAAAGATGGTGAAGATGTAACCGAAGAAGTATATAAAGCTTATAACTGGTTAAGAGAAAATACATTCTAAGAACAAAGCTCATGGTATTCCATGGGCTTTTGATTTCTGTTTTCCTTCCTTAGATTGCTGGTTATGTTTGAATCATACAGTATATAATATTTCCGGATTTTCGAGAAATATTATATATTTTCCGGAAATATTAGAAATTTTCCGGAAATATAATTTTATAATTTTGATTATTTCCTATAATTTATATATAATACACTTGAAAATAAGGAAGGAGGAGCAGAGATGAATCAAAAATTTGTCAAAGCAAAAGAACTTGCTGAGGAATGGGGCGTCACAACAAGACGAATCAATCAGCTCTGTGTTCAAAATTATTTTCAAGGTGCCTATAAGGATGGCAAATTCTGGATGATACCATCAGATACTCTGAAGCCATCTGTTTTGCGTAAGCATAAAACAAAAACAGAGCTTACAAAGCTGCTTCCCTGTCCGGTTGGAATTACTTCATATAAAGAAGTATCATCAGAATGTTATTACGTGGATAAAACACTTTTAATAAAAGATATTATTGACGATCATAATAAAGTATATTTATTCACCCGGCCAAGACGTTTTGGCAAGACACTTGCAATGGACATGGTGCGCACCTTTTTTGAAAAGACAGACGAGGATACATCCACTTATTTCAGAGATAAAAGAATCTGGTCAGCAGGAGAAGAATATCACAAGTATCAGGGATCATACCCTGTCATTTCTCTCTCCTTTAAAGATGCACATCAGAATAGCTGGGAAGAAATGTATCAAAGTTTGTATTTTTCAATAAAAGAAGCATATCTGAATCACATTAATCTCCTTTCCAGTGAAAAAGTAAATGAATACGATAAAAAGTTTTTCCGGAAAATTGTTGATGCAAATGCCAGCATAACAGAAGTTCAATTTTCTTTCGGAAAACTATCTTCCATGCTTGCAAAACATTACAATCAAAAAGTGATTATGATCATTGACGAATACGACACCCCGATTCAGCAGGGATATATATTTGGTTTCTATGATGATGTGATCGGATTTATGCGCAATCTGTTTTCATCAGGCCTCAAAGATAATGAAAACCTTGAATTCGGTATTCTTACCGGAATATTACATGTCGCAAAAGAAAGCCTTTTCAGCGTGCTGAACAATCTGTCTGTACATACAATTTTGGATGAGAAGTATGCTCAATATTTTGGATTTACCCCTTCCGAAGTCACAGTAATGGCAAAATATTATGGTAAAGAAGAGAAGCTTTCTGAGATCAAAGACTGGTTCGATGGTTATATGTTCGGGCATTTTGAAATATACAACCCCTGGTCTGTAATCAGTTATTTCAATAACAACTGCAGGCCTAAAGCATACTGGTCAAGAACAAGTGGCAATGAAATGATCGGACAGCTGATTCGAAATGCCAATTCGGAAATGTATGAGAGTCTGTCCTATCTGATGCAGGGAAAAGAGATTCAGGCTGTTATTGAGACGGATATTATTTATCCGGAAATAAATGATGATCCGGATATGATATACAGTTTTCTTCTGGTTGCAGGTTATCTCAGAATAAAAGAAACCATTAGTACTATCAACGATAACCTCATTTGTTCACTTGCAATGCCGAATCGTGAGATTAAAAGCGTTTTTCAGAAAGAAATTCTGGATTCATGCAGAGCTGTCTTTTCCGGATCACTGCTTCGTAATTTCGAATTAGCAATACGCACAGAAAACAACGCTCTTCTTACAGAAACGCTTCAAAACTACCTTCTTCAATCAGCCAGTGTATACGACACTGCATATGAAAGCTTTTATCACGGCACAATCTTTGGTATGCTTGCAGTGATGTCAGACAGTTTCTATATCACTTCAAACAGAGAATCCGGAGAGGGACGCTTTGATGTGCAGCTTGAGCCACACGACAAAAAACAGACAGGTTTTATTCTTGAATTCAAATCCGAAAAAGGCCTCGACGAAACCGGGTTAAAAAAGCTTGCAAAAGAAGGAATACGACAAATCCGTGATCAGAAGTATTATACAAATATGAAATATCACGGTATCCAAAACATTACATTATTTGGGATTGCCTTCAGTGGGAAAAAGGTATCTGTAATTGTTGAGAAAATGTAGAAATTTTATTTATTCAGGGTTAACACATTCTAAGAACAAAGCTCATGGTATTCCATAGGCTTTTTTGTTTTTTACACAAGCTTGTATTATAATAGTTTCATCAGAAAGGATTGGTAAACAAAATGCGAAACATAACAATTATGCGTCCGAAAAGAATGGAAGCAGGTGCAATGAAACTTCAGGTTTTTGTAGATGGCAGTAAATCGGGGGATCTGGCTAACGGAAAAGAAATATCTTTATCCGTTGATGAAAACAAACATGAAATCAACGCACATGGCGGACTGCTTGCCGGAAAAGGTTTTGGTTTCAGTATCAATATTCCTTCCGGGCAATATTCATATACCTTCCAAGTGGATATGGTAAATGCGAAAAACGGTTACACGCCTGTATTACGTCCGACTGACGGAAGCCGTTTAAAAGATGATGTCAAAGTCCGTACAATCATCGGTGCAGAGACAACACAAGTCCTCCTCAAAGATGAAATACGTCAGCGTCTGACATCCGATTCTCTCATTCAGCCGGTTCTTTCAGATGATAAATGGCAGTTAGTTCTTAACCAAAACGCACAAACATCTGTGTTGTATGAACAGTCATATTCTTCCACAAATGTCCTTGGTGTTGTATTAGGAGGCATTGCTTCCGCAATTGATAAGATGATGTATGATACACCGGAACATAAACAGGAAACAATTGATAATCTGTTTGATAATTATCTGAAGTATCTTCCGGATTATGAGGTGATTGAACAATCCATCCGTTTTAAAGGCTAAAACAGGTCGTCTGACCTGTTTTAATTTTCCTTCATATGTCTGATGATTGTTTTAACGGTATATACTGCATTATCTTTCAGGATATCCCTGCTTAACTTTCCTTCCTTTACGGCTTTCCTCAGAATACGTACATATTTTCCTCCGCCTTCTTTCAGCCAGCCTGTTCCTGCTTTTACCATTTCCACAGGATCAATGGTATCGTAGGAACACCAGTCGGTCATCATCATGCCGTCAAAATTCCATTCTTCACGAATCAGTTTCTGCAGAATTTCAGCACTTTCAGCAGGATATATTCCATTCATTGCATTATAACTTGTCATGATACATTCCGGTTTCTGGATTTGCATGCAAATTTCAAACGGGCGGAAATATATCTCTCTTAAAACTCTTTCAGAGACGATACTGTGACTGCCCTTTCGGGATGTTTCGGCATTATTGCAGAACAGATGTTTCATCGTGCTTCCGGTTCCGGTTTCCTCTAACCCCTTCGCATGATACCCTGCCATTGTTCCAGCCAGAAGCGGATCTTCGGAAAAGTATTCCGGGTGTCTGCCGCAGAGAATATTTCTTTGCATATTCATTGCCGGTCCAAGGTTAATTGAAATACCGTTTCCTTTTGACTCCTCGCCAATCACATGCCCCACTTGACGGGCAAGTTCCTTATTGAAAAAAGCGGCAATGGTACAGCTGGATGGAAAACCGATATTCGGCTTAACAATATTCAAACCTGTATTGCCATCCGATACACGAATTGCTTGATGAATTCCGTATTTATGTAACACCGGTGTTCCGCCGGCTGTTCCCTTTCCCCAGGGCATATACCAGTCAGCACCTGTACTGACATTCAAAAGACACAATTCATCATCACTCATCTGATTCACAAAGTCATAAACCAATTCCGGATTATGAATCACCTCATCTATCATGATCTTTTTATCAGGTTTGATCCCTTGGGAAACCGGGTTAAATGTCTTTCTTTCCGCATGAACCGGGAAAGCCTGCTCTATTTCAGAAATCACACACTGTTCTTTAAAATGAGGATCTTTCTTACTGAAACGATGGAATTCTTCCACTGGAGCGGCAATATGAGATACTTCTTTCAAAACAATTCTGTCCTCAACAACAAAAATTGCTATAAGACTGAGCCTATCCAAATCGGCACAGCTTCAGAAGATGAATTGTTTGGAAGGATATCACATTTAATGGAAATAACATCCGGAAGAATTACAAGAGCAGAGCTTGCAGATCAGCTGCATTATTCCGGCAACTACATCAATCAGATTGTAAACAAATTCACCGGCATGAGCATCTTTGAATACGGAACTTCCATTGCCATGCAAAAAACAGAATACTATCTTGCTTCAACAGATCAAACGATCTCTCAAATCATTGAACTTCTCGGTTGTTCCGATCGCACGCATTTCTATAAGCTTTTCGAAAAGGAATTCGGAATGACACCGAGAGAATACAGAAAATCAAAAATGAAAAAGGAATAGTTCATGCTATTCCTTTATTAAACTCTCCAATGTATTAAACAAGGATTCGGGTTCTACAGGCTTGCTTAAATGTGCATTTAATCCGGCCTGCATGCTGCGCTGTACATCTTCATCAAATGCGTTGGCAGTTAAGGCAATGATCGGTATCTGTTTTGCATCAGGTCTGTCTAATGAACGAATGGTTTTCGTTGCTTCCAAGCCATCCATGACAGGCATTCTCATATCCATGAGAATGGCATCATAATATCCCGGATCATGTTCTTTAAACATATCGACAGCGATCTGCCCGTTTTCAGCGACATCCGTATCCATCTCCTTCATTGCCAATACCATGACCATGATTTCCGCATTGACAACCATGTCTTCTGCAAGCAGAATTCTTCTTCCTTTCAAATCTGCCCGTTTTCCCATGATGGCTTCGTTCTTCTTGCGGAATGCCTCTCGGAATTCATCCATGACAGTTGCCGCAAATAACGGTTTCGGTGCAAAACTGTCCACACCTGCATTTCTTGCTTCATCGGCAATATCATCCCAGTTATACGAAGTCAAGATAATAATCGGTGTTTCATGTCCGACGATAGAACGTATTCTCCTAGTGGTCTCCACACCGTCCATACCCGGCATTTTCCAGTCTACAAGAATCAGGTTATACGGTTCTCTTCGTGCATGCCGTACTTCAACCATTTTTAATCCTTCTTCTCCGGATAAAGCGATCTCGCACTTTACGCCGGCCTGGCCGAGAACTACCTGAGCATGTTCACAAGCTACGGGATCATCATCAATGACAAGCACAAACATTTCATGCGGCTGTATTTCATAGGATTCAGATTGAATACCCTTTCGGCCGGATTCTTTTAGTGTTACGGTTACGGTAAATGTTGTACCGATACCCTTTTCGCTTTCCACTTCAATGGTGCCGTTCATCATTTCAACCAGTCTTTTGGTAATCGGCATGCCTAAACCGGTACTGCCGTATTTATTCGTGCTGGAAGAATCCTCTTGGCTGAAGGTATCAAAGATTTTAGGCAGATATTCCGTGCTCATACCGATGCCTGTATCACTGATAACGAAACGTAAAGTTGACTGTCCATTGAATCTGGCCATTTCCTCTACCGTAAAATCAACCTTTCCTCCTGAAGGAGTAAACTTTACCGCATTGCCGAGAATATTGATCATGATCTGTCTGAGCTTCATGTCATCACCGATATAATAATCATCGACTTTTCCTTTGACTCTGCATTCATATGCCAAAGCTTTATCACGGCATTGTCCGCTGATAATGGTATTTACCTGTTCCAAAGCTTTGGAGAAAGAGAATTCCTCACTCTTAATGGTCATGCGCCCTGATTCAATTCTGGACATATCCAGAATATCATTGATGATATTTAACAGATGCTGTGCGGATGTACCGATTTTCTCAAGATGTTCTCTTGTTTTATCGGAAATATCCGGGTCATTTAAGGCAATATTATCCAAGCCGATAATCGCATTCATCGGTGTACGGATTTCATGGCTCATATTCGAAAGGAATGTTGTTTTGGCTTTATTGGCTTCTTCTGCAGCGGTTAAAGCTTCAGCCAGGGCACGCGTCTGTTCAAGAGATTTTCTTGTTTCAAAATCTACGTCCGTAAAACAAGCACCGACATTATGAACAATATGATCATCCCTGTCTTCGGGATGACGAACACCCGCGAACTTCACCATCTCATAAGAATCCACGCCATGACGATGCACCATATACCGATAAGAGATGACTCTTTCTTCTTTTAAGCCTTCTCTGATATGATCCGGCTGGACGAATCTCAAAAATTCATCTCTGTATTCATCGGTAATATATTGATTTGCATAAGCGGTGACAGATGCCAGGTATTTGAACCTTTCACCTACCTTGAAGCCTCCTTCAATATCACTATGTGCCTGATAACAGACACCATCGTCTTTATCCAGTTCCAGATAATAGACACTCCAGTAGTCTGAAGATAAAGCTGTAATCATCTTGGCCTGCTGATCACCGGTTTTTTCCTGTTCGATCAGTTTTTCCTGTAAAGCAAGACGTTCCTCCAGCTCTTGTTGTCTGGCTCTGCTTTCTGCTTCAGCCTCCTTGATTCTTGTAATTTCCGTAACATCTACACACAAACCTAAAGTGCACAGTTTTCCTGAACCATCATGGAATTTCAGCTTTGTTGTCTGGAAATGGTATGGATTCCCTGCTGCATCCGGAACATCTTCCACAAATACATACGGTCCATCCATCGCAAGTGCTTTTTTGTCATCTTCCACAAAATGATCCGCTGTGACAGAATCAAAAATATCATGGTCTGTCAATCCGACAACACCATCCGGATTCGGTTTATGTGCATATTCTGCAAAAGCCTGATTACAAGCCAAATACACTCCGGTTTCAGCATCTTTTGAAAATGTCATTGCAGGCATATTCGTTAACAGGGAAGCAACAGAACTCATAAGGTCTGTCACTCTGGCAGCCTGTTCTGCTTCTGCCATCAATCGTTCATTTTCTTCTTCAACCTTCTTTGCCTCTAATAATGCTTTTTGAACCGATAATCCTTCACGAACTTCTTCATCGACATCCTTAAAGCCACAGACAACACCCGTTTTCCCACCCGGCATATTCATTTTGGCAAATTCAATACGGAAATACCTTTCACTGCCATCATCCATGATACGCAGATAATTCACATAGAATTGCACCTTTTCTTTTAACACAGCAATAATATTATCCAAAGCCAGTTCTTTTTGCAGGCGGTCACGGTCTTTTAGTGAAACCATTCTGTTGATATATGCTTCTTTCGCTTGCGAATACTTCATATTCTTCAAAGCTTCATTAATCGGATTTGCGTGTGTTGTATCCCCTTTGGTATCACCTCTGTATAAAGAGAAGCTTTCTGTCTCGACATCATTGATCAGCCATACTGTATGATAGGAATCACTCAAAGCTTCAATGACCGCCTTCCTGACAGCCAGATTGGATTCCATCTTTTCCCTTTTTTCGGTGATATCTGAAATGAAGACATAATAGATTCCCCCGTATGCTTCCGTTTCCGTATAATGTCCGTAGTCATCTACCCAGCGGATTGCTCCATCCTTACGAACAATCCGGTATTCAACATAATCCATGTTGTCTTCATTTTTTTCGATTTGTTCATTAACGGAATCGGTGATCGCTTCATAATCATCCGGATACAGCATTCCCTTAAACGTATACCCTGTCAGAGCTTTAAACTCTTCCAGATTTTCACATCCGAAAATATTAAAGACTGCCTGATTGGCATACAATAATTCTTCCGGCTGTTCAGCTTTATAAATAAAGAAACCCCCGGGCATATGTCTTCCTATTTCTTCGACAATAGGAATTGTTGATTCATTTAATGCGAAACTTTTTCCGAACATTGGGATACCTCCTTATAAGGGAATGTTCTAATTATGTATATTATAAATGACGAGAAGTCCGTATAACACTTTTTATATTTTTTCAGCTAATTCAGAGATAACATTTATCTTATCTTTATCTGTATTGTCATTGTTGAAATAGGCATAATATCCGCCATATATTTTGTAGGATAATGTGATATCCGTATGTATATCATTTTTCTTATCCGGATAAATGGAATAATAGAGATCCTTAATGGATTGTTCAATTCTCCTGGGCAGATTGGCACTTCTGCTTCCTGAAAACAGAATCGATATCAATGCATAATTTGCGTGATAGGCATTGGCGAGATGCCTTGCAAATTCACCGGGTTTTTCAAACATCATTTCCGGAGACGGAAGGCTGTTAATAATACTTTGCATCATCTCTTCTTCCAGCTGATCTGATAGATCATAAATATCATGGTAATACGTATAAAAAGTAGATTTGTTGACATCGGCTTTTTCACACAATTCAATGACAGTTATTTTCTCCAAAGGCTTCTTAGCCCGTAATTCAATAAATGCGTTAATAATACGTTTTTTACTTTTGGGGGTTTTATTCATCATCTCCTCCAATCCGACAGATTTTATCATTCGTCTATTTTCCGTCTTTCTTTAAAATTTGACGCTTTTATTTGTTCTATATTTAAGTATATTAAAAAAGACAACACATGTCTATTTTCAATTAGAAGGAGATTTGTATGGATTTTTATGGTTTTTATACAGGCACGGAGTTTGAAGCTTACAAATTCCTCGGAACACACTTTACAGATAACAGAGTCATATTCAGGGTCTATGCCCCGGCAGCAACGAGAGTATCACTGATCGGTTCTTTCAACCATTGGCAGGAACAGCCGATGAATCGTGTTTTTGACGGCCAGTTCTGGGAAACGGAATCATATGAGGCAAAAGAAGGTGATCTTTATAAATTCCGTATTTATAAAAAGGACGGATCTTATATCGATCATGCCGATCCTTATGCTTTTTCTTCTGAATTAAGGCCCGGGACAGCCTCTGTTCTCCACAACATGAATAAAGATTTGTTTCATGATGAGAAGTGGCTGAAAAAAAGAAATGACCGCAAAAAAGAAGCGTTGAATATCTATGAAATTCATTTTGGATCCTGGAAGAAAAAAGAGGATGATACATGGTACCAATATGATGAACTAGCAGATCTTCTGATACCTTATGTCAAGAAATCCGGATATAACTATATAGAAATCATGCCCTTGAATGAATATCCTGCAGATGAATCATGGGGCTATCAGGCAACAGGCTTCTACAGTGCTACTTCCCGATACGGAACACCGGATCAATTAAAAAAATTTATTGATGCATGCCATCAAAATGATATCGGCATCATTCTGGATATTGTCACTGTCCACTTTGCGGTAAATGATTATGGCTTATGGAATTTTGACGGAACTTCTTTGTATGAGTATCCTAACAGCGCTGTAGGATACAGTGAATGGGGCTCCTGCAACTTCATGCATTCAAGAGGTGATGTCAGATCTTTCTTACAATCTGCATCTTACTTCTGGCTCAACGAATATCACTTTGACGGCTTAAGAATGGACGCCGTCGGAAACCTGATCTATTGGCAAGGCAATCAAGCCAGAGGCGAAAACAGAGATGCGATTCTGTTTTTAAAGAATATGAATAAAGGCTTAAAAGAAAGAAAGCCCGATTGTATTTTAGCTGCCGAAGACTCTACCGCTTATCCGGATGTATGCAAGCCTGTTGATCAGGGCGGACTTGGTTTTGATTATAAATGGGATATGGGATGGATGAATGATACATTGAATTACTTCAAAACTGAATTCCCCTATCGCTCTGACAATCATCATAAACTGACTTTCTCCATGTCTTATTTCTATAATGAAAATTATCTTCTCCCTTTATCTCATGATGAAGTAGTCCATGGGAAAGCCACAATCCTGCAGAAGATGGCTTGTGATTATGAAGATAAATTCAAGATGGCAAGAACTCTTTATTTATACATGTTTACACACCCCGGCAAAAAGCTGAACTTCATGGGAAATGAATTCGGACAATTAAGAGAATGGGATGAAAAACGCCAACAGGACTGGGACATTCTGAAATATCCTTTACATGACAGTTTTTATAAATATATCACTGAACTGAATCATCTGTATCTGGATCATCCGTCGTTATACGAAATGGATTATGATCGTAATGGCTTTACATGGAAAGAGGCGGATATGGTAAAGGAAAGCATCTATGCGTATTTCAGGCAAGGCAAAAAGGAAACCATCTTTGTTATCTTGAACCTTTCCGATCAGGAAAGAAGGTATACCTTAAGCAATATGCAAAATAAAAAACTGGAATTGTTAATCGATACGGATGATACTGCTTTCAGCGGCTCTTCTGCTCCCCTTCCGTTATTAAATCCGGATAAAAACGGTGCTATATTCATGGATATCCCTGCCGACAGCGGCAGAATGTATCTCATCAAATGAAAAAAGGGATTTCTCCCTTTTTTACTTTAGATAAGTATTGAAGAATGATTCAATCTTCTCAAATGGGATAATATCCACCTGATCATACAGATCTGTATGTACAGCTCCCGGTATCGTTAACAATTCTTTGTTTTCGGTATATTTACTGTCTTTGATCATATTCTCATAAGCATCTTTGCCGAAGTAATAAGAATGCGCCTTATCCCCATGAACAATCAATACCGCATTTCTGATTTCATTGGAATACTTCAAAATAGGCTGATTCATAAAGGACATGCATCCGATCACATTCCATCCGCCATTGGAATTCAAAGATCTTGGATGATATCCTCTTTCTGTCTTGTAGTAAGCATAATAATCTTTGACAAAGAATGGTGCATCTTCCGGTAACGGATCAACAACACCTCCGCCCAATGCATATTCGCCAGCTTTGTAATCACGGATACGCTGTGCATTTAAAGCAACTTTTTTCTGATACCTTGCTTCTTCACTGTCTTCAGAATCAAAGTATCCGTTTGCGTTTACCCTTGTCATATCATACATCGTTGAAGCAACAGTTGCCTTGATTCTGGTATCAATAGAAGCTGCATTCAAAGCCATTCCGCCCCAGCCGCAGATACCGATAATACCGATTTTTTCCGGATCAACATTTTCCTGCACAGACAGGAAATCTACAGCTGCTTGGAAATCTTCCGTATTGATATCCGGTGAAGCCATATATCTTGGCTGTCCTCCGCTTTCTCCGGTAAAGGAAGGATCAAATGCAATTGTCAAAAAACCTTTCTCCGCCATGATTTGTGCATATAATCCGGAACACTGTTCCTTGACTGCACCGAAAGGTCCGCATACTGCAATCGCTGCAAGTTTCCCTTCGACATTCTTCGGTGTATACATATCTGCAGCCAATGTAATACCGTAACGGTTTACAAAGGTAACTTTCTGATGATTTACTTTATCGCTTTTTTTAAATGTTTTGTCCCATTCTGTTACCAGGTTCAGTGTTTCTTTTTTCATCGTCTTTCTCCTTTTTGTATTATTACAATAGCATTGTCCCAATTTCCAGACAAATAGTTATATCGTATATCATGATATTCATATTATGAATATCTTAAAAGGCCATGCACCTGCATGGCCTAAACATTACTTTTTATAGAGAATCATTGTTTCGTATGGGCGTAATTCCATTGTATCTGCAACGGATACATCCTTGTAGTTGGAAAGCAGTACTTCATATCCTTCCAAAGGAAGTGTAAATGCTGCCGGTTCTGCAAAGAAGTTATTGATGCAGATTAAGCTTTCATTCTCATATTTTCTTTCGTAGGCAAAGATCTTTTCATCTTCTTCCAGCAACGGATAGAATAAACCTTCCTTCACGATCGGCATTTCCTTGCGCATACGAATTAACTTCTGATAGAAAGTGAAGATGGAATCTTCTGCAGCTCTTTCAGCCTTAACATTAATCTCCTTAAAGCTGTCTGCAGACTGCAGCCATGGCTTTGCATCACTGAATCCGCCGTTTTCAGAATCATCCCATTGCATCGGCGTACGTGCATTATCACGGGATCTTTCCTGCAGAATGTGGAGTACTTCTTCTTTGGATTTTCCTTGTTTCAAAAGAACATCATAGATATTCGTGCTTTCGAGATGAAAGCAGATGAGGCAATCAGCCTTTTAGCCGGTTTTGACATCGGTGAAGATGTTTTCTATATAGAACGTGTACGAAGAATCGGGAAAAAAGCCATTATCTTTGATACAAGCAAATTTCTAAAGTCTGAAACGGAGGGGCTATCGAGAGAAATTGCTGCAGCATCCATTTATAATTATCTTGAGAATGAACTCGGCATGAATATCACCACAAGCCGCAGACGTGTAACCGCACAAAAAGCCACAAAAAAAGATTATAAATATCTGGATTTAGGATCTTTGGATTTTGTCTTAACAGTTGAAGGACAGGTATTTAATTCCAGAGGAATCATGTTTGAATATACACAATCCAGGCACGTTCCCGATCAGGTTTGTTTTATAGAATCAGCCGTTCGTCAAAGAAGCAAATAAACTGCAGTGAAATACTCCACTGCAGTTTTTTCGTTTTCATTTCGATGATTGTTTATAAAGTTTTGCTTTATAGTAGAAAGTTGAATCTGATAAGCCACATTTTTTTGCGCCTGTGCGTACAGATATTTTTCCTGTATCCCACAATCCAAAAATCTCATGGAAATTATCCGGCAGAGGAATGACTGGCCTTCCAAAACGGACACCTCTTGCTTTAGCAGCATCAATTCCTTCCTTTTGTCTTTTACGAATTATGTCTCTTTCATTATGGGCGACAAAGGATAATATCTCCGGAACGATATCACTTAAAAATGTTCCCATAACATCTTTGCCTCTTCTTGTATCCAATAGAGGCATATCGATCACACAGATATCAGCGCCTTTTTTCTTTGAAATCAATCGCCATTGTTCAATAATTTCCTCATAATTTCTCCCAAGTCTGTCAATGCTTTTAATATAAAGAAGGTCTCCTCGTCCCATCTTGCGGATCAGCTTTTGATAACTTGTTCGTTCAAAATCTTTTCCGGACTGTTTGTCCATATAGATGTTTTTCTTAGGAACTGCGCAATCAGACATGGCAATCATCTGCCGGTCTTCATGTTGTTCTTTTGTGCTTACACGCACATAGCCATAGACTGTCATGGTCTTAAACCTCCTGTATGTATATGATATTAGAGATTACATGACATTCACATACACAGTCAGTAGAGTATAGAAACATTTATCTATTATTTGAAGAAAAAAAGGATACTTTTTTGTGGATTTTACGCAAAATTCAAAATGGAGAGCTTTATTAAAGCTCTGATTGACAAATAATAATGAAGAAGTCCCCTTTATAAAGGAGGGAATTTGTCTCGTTGTGTAACATCAATGACCAGCCTATCTGCAATGAGGGATGAATTCGTGCCGGGATGATGTATAATAGACTTATTCTCCGGAAATAAAATGATAATCATTCAGTATTCACAATGTATTGTCATCTAATACACGTTGTGAAATACCGCCGGAAAATGCTTGATGCTGCGATTTCCGCCTGTTTAGAAAGATCGCACCGTATGTTCAAGCCGTTCAGTTTCTTACAGACTCCCACACAGCGAAAGAAAACAGCGGGGTTTCAATCCTGATCAGGATTATAAGGACTGCATGTCGATTTTGAGTGGCCTAAACATGGTAAAAAACGTTATGTTTCTTTGTGCGTAATCTGCCTTACCATTATTGTTCAACCTGCAAATCAATGCGTTTTACCAAAATCTGAAATACATAAGAAAATATCGGAGGGTTATAAGTTCTATGTTTTTTACGAAAAGTCATTTTGTGTTGATTGATATTATTGTCGTTATACTTCTATATATATGTGTGTTTAACGGCTGGAAAAATGGCGGGAAACGATCACTGCTGGATTTGGTATCCTCTGTAGTAAAGATTGTTGTTTCCGGTTATGGCTCATATGCACTTGTACATGTCTTTAATCCGATCCCTGTGGAGCCGGTAACGCAATTCCTGCAAGAACTTATTAGAGGTAATTTGGGATCTCAAGCACCTGTAAATACTCCGGAAGAATCTGCTCGTTTCTTTTGTGCTGTCTTTGCAATCATTATTTATTTTGTGATTTTCATGTCAATATTATCTTTTGCTGAGAAAAAGATCATGAAAAGAAAGCCTAAAGAAGAGAAAAAAGATTCTACTGCCGATCGGATTTTAGGTGCTGTTCTGGGTTTTGTTTTATTCCTGGTCTGTTCGTTTATCCCGTGTTCACTTTTTATAACAATGGATGCTTATGACCCTAGCTACAGCACGAAAGATCTTGTCAACAAAACGTTTCTTACTGTTCCTTTTAACTATGTCATAAAGCCTGTGGTAAAACTGACTGCCGGAAAAGAATTTACGGAAACATTCTGGAAGGAAGGTTTTTTATTTCTCCGTGAAGACATTGAGAATCTCGGGCAAGTGTGGACTGAAAAACAGAATTCTGATAAAGAATGACGCTTTCCTCTTACTGCAAGTGGAAGATTAAAATCATGAAACAAAGCAATTTTACTGTATTTACTGAATAAAAAACTTCTTGATAGAAAAACAGGATCTTACGCTCAGTTCACTGACTTTGCGTAAGATCCTTAAATATCCTCTTTTTAAATCACTCTTGCAGCGTGATAGCCTTCTTCGGTAGAATTCATGATCTTTCTTGATCCGTTTGTATCTCCTGCAGTTAATACACGGATATTTGGAGCAATCTTTCTGAGTTCATTGGCCAATGCATGATTCGGTGTTAAGCCTAATGCCAATACAACCGCATCTCCTTTGAATACTGCTTCATTGCCATCTTTATCAGCAGTAACCACTTCACCCGGTTTCAATTTCCTGATCGTGTGGTTTGTCTGAATATTAACATGAGTTTCAGCAAGTCTTGCATTTAATACCCATTTTGCATAGATCGGCATATTCGGTGCATGCTCAGGGAGCTGATCAATCATTGTGACTTTCTTGCCTTTTTCAGCTAATACAAGAGCTGCTTCACAACCTACAAGTCCTGCTCCGCAAACAAGGATTTCTTCTCCTTCAGGAATATTGCCATCGACAATACCGATCGGATCCAGAACACCGCTTGTTTCAATACCCGGAATCGGAGGACAGGATACATGTGATCCTTCTGCAACAATGACTGCATCATAACCGATTTTTGCCAGTTCTTCAGCTGTTGCTTCATGACAAGTGATAATTTTAGCACCGCAATTCTTCACAGCATTCTTGATATAGGCAGCATAATTGCGGAAATCTTCTTTAAAATCAGGATTTCCGATGTGATTTAATTCACCGCCGATATCCGCTTCTTTTTCATAGATCGTTACATCCAGTCCGCGTTTTCTGGCTGTTAAGGCAGCCTGCATTCCTGCAGGGCCCGATCCTACAATAGCAACTCTCTTTGTCTCACAAGCAGGATATACCTGTCCGAAGAGTTCAGCTTCACGTCCTGCTTCAGGATTTACCTGACAGGAAATCTGGCAGTTAGCTTCTACTTTGCCTAAGCATTCATTACAACGCAGACATCTTCTGATCTGTTCCGGATGTCCTGAATAAATCTTATTCGGCCATTCCGGATCAGCAATGGTCTGTCTTCCAACACAGATAAAATCAGCTTCATTTGCGGCAAGAATATCTTCACCCATTTCAGGAGAAATGGAACCTACCGCATCAACAGGAATAGAAACACTCTTTTTAATTGCAGCAGCAAGATGTTTCAGACTTCCTCTTGGAGTGAAATACGGCTGTACCCATACAGATGTACCGACACCTAAGCCGAGATCTAAACCTTCCGGATCCTTTTCACCGGCTAACACTGCACCATAATCGGCAGCTCTTGAATCCCATGTACCTGCAGATACGTTAATCGCATCAGCTCCTGCTTCTTCAGCCATCTTGGCAAAAGCGCATGCTTCTTCAATTGTTACACCGTTAGGAACATATTCAGAAGCGGATAAACGAATGATAACCGGATAATCTTTACCACAGAGTTCCTTTGTCTTTTGAATGATCTCCAGGGCAAATTTAGCGCGATTTTCGAGTGATCCTCCGAATTCATCCGTACGTCTGTTTGTGTAACCGGATAAAAACTGTAATGGCATATATCCATGTGCACAATGGATTTCTACCGCATCAAATCCGCATTTCTTTCCACGTAATGCAGCTTCTGCATATTTAGTTGTCAATTCATGAATTTCATCGATTTCCATCGGACGCGGTGTATCCTCCGGTCTTTGGAAATTACCTACAGAAGAAGGTGTCTTCGGACGAACACCGGTAATTCTTGCCGATGCATAACATCCGCCATGTGCCAGCTGCAAGCATGCTTTTGCACCTCCTGCATGAATTGCATGAGGCAGTCTGCTCATAGAGTTCATGTACTTGTCGGAATCTAATACAAGTTCTCCTGTGATAACACGGCCTTCTGCCTCCGGAGCGACAACTTCGGTAACGATCATGCCTACACCGCCTTCTGCTCTTCTGAGACAGTAGGCGACAAAAGCATCAGAAACAGTGCAGTCTGAATTATTCAGATTGGTTCCCATGGCAGGCATAATAATACGATTGCGCAGTTCCATAGAGCCAATCTTCCCGGGCTGCAGTAAATGGGAATAGCTTTCCTTGAATTGCATTATATTTTCCTCTCTTTCCATAATGTAATTACAGTATAACACCATAAAAAAAATACATGTATGCATATGCCCGAAAAAAAAGGATCAATCACTTGATCCTCAGCTGATTTTAGAACGATACATAATCTGTAAGATGAAGATATATGCGATAATCATTACCAGCATCATGATTAATGTCGGTGTATAAGAGTTTGACATATCATACATGAAACCGATCAGAGATGAGCCAACCGCATTGGCAACGGTTGTACAAAGAGAAATCTTCGGATACACATTTCCATAGTTTTCATTGGAGAATACATCTCTTGTCATCATTGCCGTACCGACTGCTGCAGAGCCATAGGACAAACCGAATAATACTGCTCCGACGGTCATTGCAAGAGGTGCATGAATCAGCCATGTGCAAACAATACCGATTGCGATCAATACGCCATAAATTGTTAAAGCCATTTTTGATCCAAAGCGGTCGATCATTGTTCCGAGAATGATTTTACCGATTGTATTTGCCAGCATACATACCGACAACATTGATGCGCCAACCGCTGCATTCATTCCCAATGAACTGACCAGTCCCGGGAAATGCTGAGGCATAGATGTCATATATGCAGCTATGACTGCACTGATTGCCGCTAAGATAAACAATGACAAGCTGACTTTGTTTTCACTATTTCCTGAAGAAGAAACATTGGAAACTGTTTTTTCTCCAAAAGGTTCTGTTCCTGCAGCAGCAGGTGTCAGACCGATCGGCAACAGGATAGCCGGCAATACAAAGATCACGGTAATAACCGCAGATACAAGATAGCCCACTCTCCATCCGCTGCTTTGGATAATGGAAGAAAGCACAGGAGACAATACCGCACTGACGATACCGCTGAAACCCATCGCAATACTTGTCATTAATGCCGTATTCTTATTAAACCAATGATTGATGACCGTTGTCACAAAGACCATGCCGATTGTTCCTGCAGATAAACCTCTCAATGCACTGAAGATATACATCATGGTAATATTTCCTGCGGTGCTTAATAAAGCAGTAGAACCGGCAAGAATTGCCATGCACACGATAATTACCATGCGGAATGTTTTTTCCTTAATCAGTTTCGGTGTCAGCATTCCACCTAACGCAAAACAAAGATTACAAATCGTCAGTGTCATACTGACTTCCCCTTTGCCTATACCGAATTCTGCCGCTACAGGCTCAAAGAATAAACCTGCCACATTAGTGACCAGTCCCAATACAGCACCGATAACACCGCACATGGCAATCAATACCATAATGTATTTTCCTTTTAATCCCTTCATCATTCTCCTCCTTGATAAGTTTCTTTCAATTCTTGTATAAACGTTTTGACTGCACCGGACATAACCGTACTCTTTTTCCAGGCAATCACACAATCAAATTCTACAGCCGGTTTTACCGGAATCCATAAATACTTCTGCGGATCATATGCATCAACAGATCCTTGCGATGTGATTAAGAAGAGCGTATCCTTATTCATCAGTTTCGCAGCATTTCCCACCAGGTTATGTGACAGAAAAGACTGCACTTTATCTTGTTCTTTGCCAAGCCATTCATTGATTTTATCTCTTACTTCTTTGCGTGCAGGAACACCGATCATTTTTCCGCATAAATCAGAATTCACTATATATTCAGGTTTATCCGGAAAGGAATCTTTGCAGGCAAGTATCCCCAGCCGGTCACGTGTAGGTAACTGGATATATGAGAATGCATCTAATGAGGCAGGTCCTATGAATAATGCCATATCCAGAAGACCTTCATTCAACAATTCCTTCATCGCATCCGCTGCACCGGAAGTGATTTCAAACTTCACATCCGGATTTTCTGTATGGAATCGGTGAATGACAGGTACAAGATCGTTGAATCCTGATGTCTCTCCGGCCCCTATCGCAATTGTCCCCTGCAATCTTCCTTGATCCGTCTTCACTTCCTCTTCGGTTTTTTCTACCAGGGCAAGTATTTCTGAAGCTCTTTTCTTCAATAACAGTCCTTCATCTGTCAATGTGACTTTTCTTTTTCCTCTCACAAACAGCTGTACACCGAGTTCCTCTTCCAGATCTGACAGCTGCCTGCTTAATGTAGGCTGTGTAAGATTCAGAATCGATGCTGCTTTTGTGAAACTCTCTTCTTCAGCCACAGCGATAAAGTATTTCAAAAGACGTATTTCCATAGTGATTTTCCTTTACATATATAGTTTATTGGATATTCCAAACAATTACAAATACCTATAATTAATAGTTTATAATGCTTTTTGGGCATATTAAAACTGTATGGTTTTCATACAGTTTTATATTCTATCCATCTCTTCCGCAAACAATCTTTGAAATTCTGCTTCTTCCTGTTTGACCAGATTTCTATAATACTCTGTTTCTTTGGATTCCAGTATTATTGCATCAATCCATTGCAATTGCGAAGATGCTTTGGCTGTTTTTAAGACAATCTGTTTGTATATCGGACCGATGTTTAACAGTTGGAAGGACTGTTCTTTATTTAAGATCCCGCTGGTGGTAATTCCCAATACATCATACAGCGTATCGTTGGCAATCGGTCCGATAATCACATCTTCCCCATGTGCATCTTTTTTCCAATTCCGGTTATCAAATATGTAATCAAACCACTCTGCATTTCTGTCGAGTGCCAGAATGGATAATCCTTCCGGATTCAGTTCATAGACATTGATGACAGTGTCCATCCCTCTTCTTTCCTTTGCCCATCTTTTGGAAAATTCCAAATCATCGGAAAGATAGAAGCCTTGTCCGAAATCGGCATTCTTTCTGCCATAGTGTACATCCGGATTTTGTATCACTTCATTGCATGCATGATATAAGCGCATAAATACTCCTATAATTTCTCTAACGGTACAGCGTGTGTCGGAGAAGGAAATTCCCGGTCAATTTCATCCATGTATTTTGAAATATCAAAATGATCAAAGGACAGATTGCTTCTGAGATGTTCCATGCTTGAAGTGGAGAATAATGCAGGAAAGTCCTGATCTCTTGTCACAAAACTTAGCATCAAAGCTTCCGGTGTGATGTTGTTATCATGACAGATTCTTTGGATTGTCCTGTTGTTTTTGACAGGTTTGTTTGAGACAAACGAAGAGCCAAGGGAAGAATATGCCATCGGCATAATATCATGTTCTCTTAGATATGGAATCAGATCATATTCCGGCCCTCTTGTCATCAGGTTATACAGAATCTGGTTACAGAAACAGTTCTTTCCTTCAGGGATAGATAAAAGATCCTGCATATCATGCATATCAAAATTGGATACGCCCCATTCTTTGATATAACCCTCTTTCTTCAATTCCTCAGCATCTCTTACAAAAGACACCAGGTCAACATCTTCACGCCAATGCAGAAGGTATAAATCAAAATACTCTTCTTTCAGGTTTTCCAATGACGTCAGAAGACTTTTTCGCAAACCCTGAACTTGAACTTTTCTTGGATCGGCTTTGCCAAGCAGATAATACTGCTCTTTTGAAAAAGATTGTAAAACTTTCCCGACGATTCGTTCACATCTTCCGTTAGCGTACATCTCTGCCGTATCAACCAGAGTTACTCCGTATGTATCGATTGCTTCATATAAGCATTTCTCTGCCGTTGTTGTATTACCGGACCAGAATTGTGTGGATCCGATGCCTGCCAATGATATTGCAGGATATTTCACATGGTATTTCATAACAGTATTATCTCATGTTTCTTTCATCTTCAAAACAGATGCTTTTCACAGTTTGTATACATTTGCCTCATAAGGTCTGAGATGATTTGCATAATTCTTATAATTGGAAGTGACAAGTTCATAATCCATCTTTATCGGATATTTCTGTTCTTTTGCGGTCAAATTGATGATGACCATGAATATATCCTGATACTTTTTTCTGTAGTAGCAAAACAGCTCTTTTCTTGTTTTGATCTGTTCAAAGGATCCGTATATCAAAGCGGGATTTTCTTTTTTCAAGCGGATCATTTTTCTATAGTACTGCAAAACAGAGTCTTCCTCTTTTTCCTCTTTTTCCACATTGATCCATGTATAGTTGGGATTTACATTCATCCATGGCGTATGTTTGGAGAAACCTGCATATTCTTTACCATTCCATTGCATCGGAGTCCTGGCATGATCTCTTGAACCTCTGATCAGTTTCTTTAAGGCCTCTTCTTCCTTCATGCCTGTTTTCAACAATTCCTTGTATACATTCAAGGTTTCAACATCCTGAAATTCCTCTATGTTTTGAAAAGGATAATTGGTCATGCCGATTTCCGTTCCCTGATAGATATAAGGTGTTCCCTTCATTGTCATCAGCATTGTCACCAGCATCTTATTGATCTCTTTGACATATTTACCGGAAGGATCTATTTTAGAACACATCTTCGGATGATCATGATTATCAAAGAACAGACTTGGCCAGCAATGATCAGAGTACTGTGTCTGCCATCTGACAAGTTCCGGAATCATTTTAACCGGATCAAACTGATACAAATCGATGCGGATTTTTCCGGGATTATCCACATGATCAAACGCAAACAGCTGCGTTAATTCTTCACGGTCATCTCCGGTGATCATCCTTGACATCTTAACACCGTTACCGGGACATTCTCCAATCGTATATGCATTATGCGGCTTTATACAATGGAGATAAAACTCATGGAGATATTCATCTAAATGAGGTCCGTGAAAATAATGTTCAATTCCTGTAAAAGAAATCAGTTTCCCGATAAATGGATCTCCATTGGGAAGATCTTTTGTCTTGGATATAAAACTGACGACATCCAGCCTGAAACCATCAACACCTTTATCCAGCCAGTAATTGGCTATGTCATACATCTCCTGCCTGACCTCAGGATTATCCCAGTTGAGATCCATCTGTTTTTCAGCGAATGTATGCAGTCCGTATTTGCCGATCTCCTTAAAGTATTTCCAAGAGGTTCCGCCAAAGAAAGATGTCCAGTTATTGAGTTTATCTTTAAGGAAATAATAATCCTGATATTTCTTTTCTCCTTTTAAAGCTCTTTGAAACCATTCATGTTCATCCGATGTATGATTCATCACCAGATCAATTATGATCTTTAAACCTCTTTTATGGCATTCACGAATCAATTCATCCACATCTTCCATGGTACCGAATTCCTTCATGATTTTTTTATAATCACGGATATCATACCCATTATCAGCATTCGGTGAATCATAGAAAGGACAGCACCAGATTGCATCAACGCCTAAAGACCGGATATAATCCAGTTTCATGGTTATGCCTTTCGTATCACCAATGCCGTCATCGTTACTGTCGAAGAAGGATCTTGGATAAATCTGATAGAATACGGCTTCTTTCCACCATGCAGGTTTGATTCCTGCATGATCCGGTATCTCATCATCATCCAGAGAATTCAGCAATCTCAACAAAGCATCAATCGTTGAATCACCCAATTTCCCAAAGCTTAATTTTTTTAATGCTCCGATTCTCATATTTCCCAAAGGTGTTTTGGTAATAAGATCTTCATCTAAGCCGAGGGAATATAACAATCTCGCAATAATGTCATGTCCTGAAGGTGATTTCATGACTTCCTTCAGCCTTGTTTTCCGATCAATTATCTGCATAGTATCACCTGCTTATTTCCTAGGAAATCTCTATAATTTCTCCATCTTCCGGTATCATAACCTGTTTCTCATATGGTGTATTCTTCAGATATTCTTTTAATTCTTTTCGCGTTAAATGTGCATGACTGACCGTATCCATATGACTGGCAATAATTATACTGTCTTTGGCAAATTTGCACGTCTTCACCACATCCTCTGCATCCATAATCAATCTTCCTAAACTTGTCCTTGCATCACATGCATTAACGATAATATAATCCGGCTTTTCCTTCAAAATAACATCTTCCATGCCTTTGCAGTAAACCGTATCTCCTGCAAGATAGATTTTCTTTTCTTTATCGGAAGAAAAGATAAATCCGGATACAGGACCTGCTTTCTCTGCCAGTATATCCGTATCTCCATGTCTGCCGTCAACCCGTTTTACACATACACTTCCAAATACCATCTGATCTTCTTTGAAATAATCCGTATTGGTAAAGCCAAGCTGTTTTCCTTTTTCAGCATCTTTTTGGTTTTGAAAGATCATTGGCAAATCCTTAGGCAGATAATCCACGGAAAAATGATCGGCATGATCATGTGTCACAATGCAATAATCTACATCCTTCAATATGTCATTTACCGTCATCGGCAAAGGCACTACAGGTTCAGGGATGAATTTTTTCTTTTCTAAAGCATCTTTTCCTTTTTCTTCACTGCATGCATCCATTAACCATGGATCAATCAAAAAACATACGTCTTTATACTTTAACTTAATTGTTGCACTGCGTATCTGTTGAAAATACATAATGATTCTCCTTTATTCCATTATAATCTTCTGCCAAAAGAAAAAAAGATGGATTGCTCCATCTTATTTCACAGGATTTCCGTCAATTATCACAACGTTTGTCAAGCCATATCCTGACGGGCTTCTGTCATCCAGTACTCTTCCTTCCTCATTCAGAATACCGCTGTTGTTTTTCAGAATCGCATTGAGCAATGATGTGGCAACCGTAATCTCGATTTCATTTTCACCATTCTTTAATGCTTCTGTGATTTCTCCGTCACCGCTGACCTGATCCACAATGATTTCTGTACCGTTGATCTTTACACCATATGCATCCTTAACATGTCCCATATGAATGTATGCAGCCTTGCCTTCTGCATCATCGACAGTGAATGTTGCAGTATATGTTCCTACACCGGAAACATCTGTCAATGATTCATCAATATCTTTCCAAGCTTTCAATCCATCAACTGTACCGACTTCAATTTCTGTTTTATTTGTATCCAGTACTGTTTCACCCATTGTCCAGCTTTCGATAGCCAGATTCCAATCGTTAATATCAATTGTATCTGCAATGGCTTCGTTTGCATCTTCTGCCTGTGCCAGTGCTTCTGTGCTGAGAACAATGATTGTAGAATCATTCGGTGCAAGATGCACATTTACTTTTACTGCATTTTCTTCTGTTGTGTATTCTGTTGTTTTCACTTCACCTGTCCATGCATCTAAAATATATGGTGTACCTTCACCTGTTAAGGTTACGGTTGTATCTACTGCTGCTGCTTCCTGTACATCTCTGTAGTTATTTGCATTGCCATAGTTATAGAGGAAGTAATAATCCATTCCGTCTGCTGCTCTGTGATTTGCGAGCAGTGTCTGATTTTCATAAGAGGCATCCGGTATTACACCGATATTCTTTAATGTTTCAGCGATATCATCAATATTCTCAATGACTGTTGTATTTTCATTAGCAAGCAAGTTCTTCATTCCGTCTGTGATATCTTCATCATTCAGATAGGATTTTTCAGAAGCTGTTTCTCCGATAAAGACAATCTTCAAACCGTTTTCTGCATACTGATTCAACAATGCTACTGTTTCAGAAGGAAGATCTGTTTCATCTTTGAGGATCAATGCTTTATATGCAGTTCCCTCTGCATCCAGAACACCATCGGTAACTGTCATATTTGACAGGGATAATGTTGAAGGATCTACAAAGTCATAGCTGTAACCATTCTGTTCCAGAGCTTCCGTCGTAAAGATTTTATCCGGTCCCCAGAAATCAATTGTTTCATAATAGCTGTGATGATAGATTGCTACATCAACCTTCGGTGTTCCCTGTCTTAAGATATACTGATTTCTTGTGATGAAGTCGAGATATGTATCCGCAAACATCCAGTTCGGCTGTCTTTCGCCCCAGGAATTGGACCATCTGTAGGATTCAAATCCTGTAAATCCCGGCCATTGCGTGCCTTCAACGACTGTTCCTTCATAAGCTCCGTTATATGGATAGCCATGGAAGACAACCTGGTTTACTCCGTTTGCGAATGCTCTTTGATCATGCCAGATATGATCCTGGAATGTCTGTTCATAGTTGCCGGAGTTGTATTCGCCATTGCCTCTTGTGCCGTATTCACCATTGTCTTTTTTCGGATTCCATGTCTCTGTCCACTCAGCAGAAGTTTCCATGGAGTAAATAATTTTATCTGATGCATGCACTGCGCCGGCCTGTAAACGGTAGAAGTCCATGTAGTCATTTCCGTATAACGATTCTGTTTCAGGAATATCAGGATATAATGCTGTTTCAGCTGTATCCAGGCTCTTTCCGTAAGAAGTCTGATAGCGCAATGTAATATCGTGTGCAGCACAGAACTCCTGTAACGGCTTGATGTTATTGTTGATATAAAGCTGTGTCAAATGTTCTTTAAAGTCATTTACCAATTCATTTGTATTCTGATCAAATGTGAAGGAAGGAACAGGTTCTCCCATATAGTTGCCGATCGCTGTCCATTCATCACTTCCATCATAGATTGCCGGAAGGTAAGCCGTAATGTCATATCCGTTCGCTTCTTTGAATGTATCCTGTAAGCCATACGTCCAATCCAGATGTGTTTCAAATTCAAGAGAATCGACAAACATGGATCTGACATTTTTGAATGCATCTCCGTAATAAGGAATCAATTCATTCTCCCAATAGTCAATAATCATCTGACTTCCTGCTTTGGAATAATGATCCACTTGATTATTTTCATATTTCTGATTTCCGGATGGATGCTGATACCAGGCATAGATGACATATTCCCCATCTTCTTCCGGTGTAAAGGAAGCATTAAATGTGCCGTCACCGTTATCCTGAATGTCATTTAAATCCAATGCTTTTGCACTGTCATAGGAAAGAATTTTGTTTTCTTTATCTGCATATTTTGCAACAGTAACCCCTATCAGGGTAATCTTGCCGTTTACCTTTTCCACATCGGAAACTGTTTCCGCAGATACCGGCAGTGTGCCTTCAAAAGGATTTTCTTTTGTAATGCCATCCACATATGCACCATCCAATTCCATTTGTGCACCCTGCTCAGGATCATTGACATCCTGAATGGTCGGTAATGCCAGCGGCCATGCAGGTGTCATGGTGAAATCAATTGTGAAATTGTTTTCTCCTGCCACTTCCAGCATGTATTTTGTCACTTCTTTCCAGTGATCACTGCCCCAGTCCAGCTGACCTTCGCCATCACCTCCGGCAACAGATACAGGCACAACTTCCGCTCCGCCAAAGCCTGCCTTTACCATGGATTCAATTTCTTTTTTAATTTCTTCTTTATCCATCATGGATCCCGGAACCCACCATCTTGTCAAAGGCTTGTTTTCATTCCCGGGATTTGCGAATGCTTCCTCAAATGCAGTATTCACTGTTGTTTCTGTCATTTCCGTTTCTGTTGTCTGTTCACTCGTCTCTTCCTTTACAGAAGATGATTCTGTCTGTGTTGCGCATCCGAGCATTGTTAACGCCATCAATAACGCTGTGCTTCTTTTTACCAGTTTCTTCATGTGCTTCTCCTCTTTGCACTAATATTCTGGCCTTTTTTTCATCTGAAAAATAGGAAATCAGGTGACAAGCGATAGGTAAAAATGTGACAATATAAACAGGAGTATTTTATGTTAAAATCCAAAATCATTGACGAAATCATCCAAAGAGAAAGAAAAAGGCCTACCTTTTCCCACCATCATCTGAATTCTTACATAACCAATCTTCCCATTGAAGACAGCAACAAAGAATTAAAAGATATACTCAAATACTTTCAATCCGCAAAAGTCTATCTTCCGCTGTTTCAGGAAAAGGAATTTAAGCATGGCTTATCCATAGAAGTCAAAGCAGAATTAACGGATGAATATGATCTTTTGCATGGCATTCATTATCGGGAAAGTTTATTTCATAATCATGATTTTTTTGAAATGATGTTTGTCTATTCTGGAACATGCTCAAACTACATAGGTGATATCAAAATGCAATTAAAGGAAGGTGATCTGCTTTTGTATAACCTGCAAACCGTACACAAACTGATTATTGATGATCCTGATGCGGTAATATTCAATATCCTTGTAGGAAAAGAGATTTTTAATCAGTCTTTTATGGAGCTTTTCAGTACTGATGATCCGTTGTTTCAGTTTTATATCCACTCCCTTTACAATATACCTGATGATCAGTATATTCAGTTTCATCTGCAAGATGAAGATGCTTCCCTGCAAATCCTGTATGATCTGATTAAAGAGTTTGTCTACAAAGAAGAATTATATACACGTATTATGCAGATGGATTTTCAAAACCTTCTGGTACATCTTGCAAGAATACGTTTAAAAACAAGAGCCATCAATTCCACGAAAGATAAAAACACCATGGATATCAATGAAGTCCTTCAATATATCCATGATCATTATAAAGATATAACCCTTCAGTCTCTTTCCGACCATTACTCCTATACTACAAGATCCATGATCCGTTTTCTTAAAAAGTACACTCATATGATATTTTCCGATATCTTAAAAGAATATAAAATGATCATTGCCTGCAATTATCTGAAAAATACAGACATGAATATTGACGCGATCGCTTATGAGACAGGTTTTAAGGAAAGAGGGTATTTTGACAAGGTGTTCAAACAGGTATATAAGATCACACCGCATGAATACAGAAAACAATACTCTCAATGATAAAGAAAAAGCCCCTTTGGGCTTTTCTTATTTCCGGGAAATGAATTCACCCGTCTGACTGTTGACTCTGATCAGATCATTCACTTGTACAAAGGAAGGAACTGCAATCTCTGCACCGTTATCCAATGTTGCTTTATCGTGTAATGCAATAACTCTTCTTTCAACGATATCCGGTACTTTAACTGTGAACGGTTTGCCTTCTACAGAAAGGATTTTCACAGTTTCATTTTGATTGATATATTTCAACTGCTTGCGATAAGAAGATCCTTTGACTTTAATCATTTCATTCCCGCTTTCAAAGCAGAATTCATTTTCTTCTGATCCTGAAAATCTTGTTTCTCTTTCTTCTGTTTGTTTTACTTCAAATTCATCATTTGGAGAAAACGTAACCTGAGTTTTGCCATGATTGAACAGATTCTCTAATTTTGCGGTTATAAATGCAGCACCGTTTGCAGGTTTGATATACTGAGGCTCAATCACCCTGTAGTAACTGTTCTTTCTTTGAATGATCATGCCATCTCTTAATTCTCTTGCTGAAGTCATATTATTCTCCATTGATGATATTGATTCTTCCCTGGCCATAAGGATTGCTGTATTCTTCACCGATCACACCGCCGAGATCTTCTGTGATATAGTCGATGAGAACCTGATTATCCAGTTTAACTGCATTCTGTAATACAGTATTATCCGCAAACATTGTATAGCCACCTCCTCTGTTTAACAGGATATAATCAAAACAAGCTACCGTATATGTCTTCTGTGGATCGATGTCTTCCCCATTTACTTTCACATTTTTAATGCGTCTTTCACCTTCGATACCGGCAAACATGGCATTTTCATCTTGTATACAACCGGAAGGAATGGATACATCAAGATCAAATGTTACGCCGGATACCTGCAGGAAGCCTCCGGTTTGATCCGGTACAGCTCTTGCACCCCATTCCAATGCGTCAAGGATTTCCTGTCCGCTTGCTTCTACAACCGTCAGCATGTTTCCAAACGGGAATACATCGATGATATTTCCATAGGTAACATCACCTTTAGCTATGTTCTTTCGGACACCTCCGCCATTCACAAATCCGATATCTGCACCGGATTGTGCGCGCATGGCATCTGCACAAAGATCACCTAAGTTTGTTTCAGCACGTCTGACAATAAGTACAGGATTACCGCTTTCATCTTTAGCAACAGGATCATAAATTGTCAATTCTGTCTCTGTATTGGCAAGCACTTCATTTAACTGTTCAGCAAGAACTTCTTTTGATGCTTTGATCTCAGCAGCAATATCATTTTGAATATTGAGAAGATCCATTGCACAGGTCTTGTTCGGCCAGCTCCAGATATCTGTTTCCACAATACCTTCCTCGGCAGAAATACGGCTGTAACCGATACAGTTCATTTTTGTACCGACTGCACATCTGATGACATCATCTCCATCCTTATTCTGCATGACAACCTGTTCTGTATCATGGCTGTGTCCGTCCAGGAATACATCAATACCATTCGTATTTGAAATGATATCCGCATATGTATATGGCACACATGTCTCTTCATTACCGCAATGGGCCATGACATAAACATAATCTGCACCTTCTGCTCTTGCATCATCTACAGCCTTTTGTACAGCTTCATACAATCTATCTCCTGTTTCACCCTGCATAAATCCATAAATAAATTCATGATTTTCATTTTGGAAATAAGCTGGTGTGGAAGAAGTAATGGTCTTAGGCGTGGTAATACCGACAAAGGCAATTTTTTTATCGGCTGCTTCTTTGATGACATATGGCGAAAAGACCAGTTCACCTTCCTTGTTGAAATTACAGCTGATATACGGAAATTCCGCTTTATCTGCAAGTTCTAAGAACCTTTCCATACCATAATCAAATTCATGATTTCCCGGTATTGCTACATCATAGTGCATTTCATTCATCAGATCGATCATGGCTTCACCTTTGCTTAAGGTTCCGATTGCTTCTCCCTGAATGGAATCACCATCATCCACTAACAGCGTCGTATATCCCTGCTGTTCAAGGGTATCCCTGACTTGTTGAAGACCGGCATATCCAAATCCCTGATCAATGCCGCAATGCACATCACTTGTGACAAGAATATAGATATCCCCGTTTTTTTCTGTTGCTTCTTCTTCCGTTGTTTCTTCTGTTTCCTCTGTAACAGTTTCCTCCGGTTCTTCATTTGTGCTTTGCGGTGCTTCTTCGGTTTGTGTCTCTTGTTGGGATTGTGCACACGCACCTAAAGATGTTGTCATCAACAAGGACAGAAAGACATTCAAATAATTCTTTTTTTTCATAGCTCTCCTCCTGTTATTTACGATGTTTTTCACGGTTACAGATCACTCAAAATCAACAGTGACCGTATATTCTTTAGAAACAGAAGTAATCAGAGGCTGGAAAATCTCCCATGCGGATAATACTGCGTATTTATCTGCAAGAGTAAACAAGTCCTCCTGATTCAGTCTTTCAGACATTGCATCACGAATTGATCTTTCAAGAAGATTCTGTTCCTCTAAAGTCAGCTTGATATCCGTGAAAGCGAGTAAACCTTTTTCCGTATCTTCAAATTCCGTCGCTTCAAGGTCGGGATTGATATATTGTAAAACACTGTGCGGAATGAAAACCGTCACATTCTGCTTGTCTTCATCCACCTTGATGTGATCTTTATCGATCTTGCTCAGGTCAACAGTATAGACACCGGTGCCGTAATACTTTGCATTTTTGACTTTGGAGAATATAGCCAGATTGCCAAGACCTGCTTTCGTAATTGTTACATCTATTGATAACGGCTGTTCCATGACAATCAATTCCTGATGCTGGGTTGCTTCCCCTAAAATGGCATTTTCAAAATCAGCAGCTGTATAACCGATAAAGCCATTATTTTCTATTGTCAGATCATGTTCTTCAACTTCCTCAACCGTTTCTGTAACAGGTGTTACAGGCTTTCTCATAAGAAAGAATGTACCGATTGCTCCGACAAGCAATCCGGCAATAAAGGTAATGATCAAAGCCTTCACTTTCACAGAAGATTTTGCAACTACGGAAACTGCTGCAGCTGCCGTTGCTGCTAACATCTCCTCCTTTTGTTTAGCTGTTTCTTCCTCCTGCTTTTTCTTTTCCTCTTCTTCTTTTTTCTTCTGTTCTTCTTTTAATCTTCTTTCTTCCTCTTCTTTTCTTCTTTGTTCTTCCGCTTCTTCACGAGCTTGTTTTGCCTGTTCTTCCGCTTTTTTTATTTTGTCTTCCGTCTTTTTTGCATCTTCTTTTTTCTTTTTGCTTGCATCAGTCTCTAAAGTATCTGCTTTCGCATTCACCTGAATCTTATTATCTGCCATATTCTCTCCTGCTGCTTAAAATATCTGTTACTTTTATTATAGCCGTCTTATCTGTAATAAACACAAAAAAAAGAGGTTTCAAGCCTCTTCAATGAAAACAGAATCAAATGTTTTTGCCCATTTCATAGGCTTCTTTCATCTGCTCTTTTCCTTCAATATCTCCATGTTTTGGATTATCCACACCATACACAATGCCTTTTCTCACTGCATTCGGCAGACAGATTTCAAAGCCTTCCAATCCGTGTACTGCTCCGTTGATGGAATCTCTTCCCGGATCTGTACATGTCAGAATATAGTACATTTCCTTATTTCTTAATTCAAAGAAGCATGGATATGTACGATCAATAAACGTCTTCATCTGTCCGCAGACATTCAGAAAATAAACCGGTGAAGCAAGAACATAAACATCAGCTTCTTTCATCTTGCCCAGGATTTCATTCATATCATCTTTCTGCACGCAGACATTGCCATGTGTATGACAATAGCCGCAAGCCAGGCAATATCCGATCTTCTTTTCTCTCAAAGAGATGTACTCTACTTCATTTCCTGCTTCTTCTGCACCTTTTTGAAATTCTTTTGCCAGTAAATCTGAATTCCCGTTTTTTCTCGGGCTGGATGAAATTATCAATACCTTCTTCATTTTCTCTCTCCTCAGACACTCATTTGCTTGCTTCTATTATAACATGCATTGTATCTCCGTCAGCTTTATTTGCTTTCTTTCTGATACTTTTTAGTACACCTATGACATAACAGATTTTATCATTCTCATCTCTGACACCCATATTGACAATACTTCCGTCATATGGAATACCGTCAAACAGTGCATGCACTTTGACTCTTCCCTTTCCGAATTCCTTTTTTATATCAAAGGGGAAAATCACATAGGCTCCGCCATTGTCTTGATTTTCATGCAAAACCGCATCAAACTCATATTTCATAACTCACCCATTACACAGCATCTGTATATACACTTCACACAGTTTTTTCTTTGCTTCCTTGGCATTTTTTGTCCATGGCATCATCAAATCAAATGCATGTACATCACCATGATACATATCCGCTTCTGCTTTTATTCCTGCATCTTTTAAATTATGAATAAAAGCTAATGTTTCTGCATAAAACGGTTCTCCGTCACTCACAAAGGTATATGCAGGAGGCAAACCATGATACTCTGTTTCCCTTGAGACGGATGCGTATTTCGGAATATCTTCTTTACCGTATAAATCTCCAAGATAGTGTCTCCAGCCACAATGGTTTTTTCTTGTATTCCAGACCTTTCCATGATTATCTTCAGAAGAATCCGTATCAAAGCAATCAATCATCGGATATAACGGAATCTGAAAAAATACGTTTACTTCTTTTTTATCTCTGGCATATAAACATACTGCTGCAGCTAATCCTCCTCCGGCACTTTCACCACCGACAATAATGCGGTCTTTTCTGATTCCCAATTCCTCAGCATGCTCATGCATATAAACCAATGCTTTGTAACAGTCTTCCAAAGCCGCCGGATATGGCTTCTGCCATGCCAGACGGTATTCTGGAGAAAGTACAACTGCTCCATATTTTTCTGCTAACATCTTTCCGCAGGAAACATACACCATTTCAGACATACCGAGCATATATCCCCCGCCATGGATCCACAATATACCGGGAAGAGGTTTATTTTGATTCTTTGGAGAAAGAATGATGGTTTTCATGCCTTCGATTTTTATAATGGAAGTTTTCATATGCAATTCTCTTTAAAAAAACGATTTATTTCTTCTTCCAGATATTTATAAAATCTACCGATATGCAATCCATCTGCCAAAGAGTGATGCACCATGATCGATACAGGCATCATCATTTTATCTCCGGTCTTTTCATATTTTCCCCAGGATATTCTCGGATTGGATTCTTTTCCATCATATGGCTGTAATAACTCACTGTAATGAACCCAGGGAAGAGCGGAAATAAAATACAATCCTTCCACATCTTCATCCACAATGGAATTTGCTTCCCTGCTTAAACGTCTTTGTTTTTCGGCATATGGAAAGTATTCTTCCCAATCCATATCATGCATTAAATTACAGTAACAATATGTTTCATCATCCAATAGTTCAATATGTGATGTTCCGCATGTATCATATTCTACAATACTTCCATCATGGATTCTCTGTCTTAGCTGAGGAACACGGTTGGCAGCCAAAGCTACGGCATGCACAAAGGCAAGATAAAACGAATGGTTGTTTTTCCTGCAGTAATCATATAACGGTTTAACATCCACATTGACAGTAACACCGGCATACGGATTAACCATATTCAGAAAATGCAGAAAGTGGTCTTTTCTTGCATATGTATTGAGATCGATTGTCTTTTTATTCATCCTTTACTCTTTTCTAATAAATGGTTTCCGGTGTTTCTTCAATACCGTATTTGTCCATGAATTCATGCAAATCCGCTGAGCTTCTGATCAGCATCACCTCTTCAAAACGCTGTGTATTCTTATTTAAGAATCCCGCAGTAGATTCTCCCGTACAGATGCTGCTGCGTATTACCGGTTTTAAATTCTCATGGTCATAGGTTAATTTTGTCGCTTTTGCTTTTCTTTTAAACAGATTCATATTAAGCTCCCATCATTAGTACAATTGACATGATAAACATTATCACAGGTAAAATGATAATTAATAATCCCGAAAAAAAGTCGCTTCGGTTAAAATGTTTAAATTCTTCTTTGATGTTTTCAATAAAACTGAGATCCGGATTTTTTACACGGATTCTTTTTTTATTGCCATCCTCTGATATCCGGTAGACCAGCGGATGATCATAGATATCTCTTCTTAAATACGCAATCCAGAAAATAAAGGTGAATGGAATGGAAAGAATCAGCCAAATGCTGATGTAGCCAAAATGCAGTTCTGATATAGGTTTACTTTGTGACCATTGAAAGAAGATGGCAATCAATAAAGGCAGTATATTGAAAAGGATAAGACCAATGATATTTCGAATAACTCTTCCACTGTTGAAGAAATGAATTTCAACATCCACAGGTTTTCCATGGTATACTTCTCTGAATATCGGTATTGCGTGCTTTGTGTCTTTATCTGTATTTTTGTTTTCAGAATTCACTTTTAACTGCAGATGCTTTTGCCTGTCTTGTCCGAAAGCTACAAATGCAATACATCCGACAACTGCCGCAGCCATTAAGGCAAACTCAATACTATGCATCCAGAATAATACGACTAAGAAAGGAATGATTGTTGTGAGAAGAGGTTCTATAAACCAGAACCGGTTGGTATCCATTTTCTCATTTAGAGAAACTGCTACAGCGCCTGTCTGTCCGTTTACTGCAACACTCAGATTTTGCTGAGAGATAATATACATCGGCAGAAGAACAGGCAGCTGCTCCAAATCTGTACATCCCGCATATAATTTCAAGCCTTTTGTATGCATCGTTTTCTCAACAACAGGCAGATAATCCAGTTCTACTTCTTTCTTTGTTCTTTCCGAAAGCTCTGTATCAGTTATATCCTGTGTCTTTACACGATGCCCCGCAACATAACCGAAGTTAAACTCCCTGCATTCATCCCAGTTAAATGGCTCCGCAGCATCTAACACTTCATTTCTTAATTGTTTACTCGTATTAATAGCAATTTCATTGATATATCCGCCGCAATGGTATTTTCTTTTACTGATATCACGCACCACTTCAAATCCAATCGGTCCGCGCACAAATTGATAGGGAAGATAATAACCTTCCAGTTTATCAATATTCTTTTTTACAATTGTTTTTTCTTTCATGCTTCCATGAGAAGAAATCCATTTTGACAGTTTATCTTTTGCCTCATCCAATGTAATTTGAAAAGGAATGACGCTTTCAGGAAACGAAACACTTTGAGAAAACTCACTTCTTACCAAGCTGCCTGTGCAAAAAGAACATGTACCAGCGGCTTCTCCTTCTTTTACAATTACCTCAGCACCACATCCCGGACAAGAGTACAAAACCGCATCTGCCGTCTTAATCTCTTGTTGCAATCTTTTCCGGCTGACACTTCTCCATCTTTCGATTCTTTTAATCTGTTCTCCGGGAGGAGTATCTGCGCCGCAATAAGAACAGTGATAAAAATCATCTTTTATATTATATTTCACCGGTGCACCACACTCAGGGCAAAGCAGATGTATCGGATGTTTCCCCTGTTCCATTCCTGCCTCCTTTCTCACATCGATGTGAAAAAAATACCTACTACTATAGTATCAAAAAAAAGAGGAATATGGCATTCCTCTCTTCTGTTTATACCGATCTTTTCCCCAGTTTTGCGTAATAATCTTCTCTCGGCAGCCAATCCAGAAACTGTTCTACCTGCTGATCCCAGAAGCGCCATTCATGGCCGAAACCCGGTCCTTCTTTCCATGTGACATCTGCACCGAGTTCCTTTAATTCTTCCGCAAAATCCTTGTTTGTCTGCAACAGGAAATCCTTATCTCCACAAGCATCATAAATTTTTGGGAAAGACTTGCCGTCTTCTTTGATTTTCTTTGCTAATACATGTAGATCATATTCCGGATCAGGCTTCCCCTGCTCGCCCATTGGATTTGCAGCAAATGTTGCAGGATTAATATGTACGCCTGCAGAGAATGCGCCGATCGCATGATATTTATCCGGGTTGGTTAATCCGTGCAGGAATGCGCCATATCCACCCATGGACAGACCGGCAATGTATGTATTTTCCGGTTCTGTAGCAATAGGAAAATAATTTGTCACAAATTCAGGAAGCTCTTCGGAGATGAATTTTTTAAAATCATCACCACCTACTTTGGCATATGCTTTGTTTTCTGCAGAAACATTAATTACCGCAATTCTTCTTTCCTCAGCATACATCTCTACATTTGTGTAGCCTGTCCACTGTGCATGGTTGTTGCCAAAGCCATGCAGAAGATACAAGACAGGGAATTTTTCTTTTAATACATGTGTTGCGGGTCCATCACCCATCCCCAAAGATTCCGGGCATGTGACAGAAGGAAGTACGACAGTGATATCCACCGCCCTATTTAATACATACGAATAAAAATTACAAATTGTTTTTGCCATGATCTTTTCCTTTCCTGTTTTGCATCATTATATCACAGTATGATCATCATCTATTTCACTTTCATGCATACTTGTCACATATTTTTCAACCTTTTCTTCTTGTTCTGTAAATCAATAGACCAGTCGTAAATACAAAGGCGGTTCTTGCCGAATCCATAACTGAAAACCAAAGAATACGGATTCCGTTTCATGAGTATTCTCTTTCATTTTTTATAAACATTATTGGTTTAGAAATGCTTTATGACCATGGCAGAGTAGTTGTCATATTGTTGGAAGCCAAATCTTTCATAAAAAGAAATCGTCTTTGGATCGGATGGCATGATCTTGATATACAACAGATCCTCATAATAGCTTAGTATACGACGCATTAATTCTTCACCGATATGCAATCCCTGATATGCAGGATCAACTAACAGATAATGCAGAAAAGCTACCGTTACACCATCATCCAGGCCACGTACCAGACCGACGAGTCTTTCGCCATCCCATGCCGAAATCACATGTGTGGAATTGTGCATGGCTTTCACCAGTCTTTCGGGATATCTTCCCGATTCCCAATGAACAGATAAGAACAATTGTTTTAGATCCTCTTCCCTGAATTCTTTCATTTCTTTATATATGATTGTCATATCATTCCTACACACTATAAATGTCTATCTCAGAAAGGCATTTCAACATGATTCCGACCATCATATATTCCGAGAAATTATCGATATACCTAAGTTCCGGCAAGCTTTCTTCCGGAATATATTTTTTCAATTCTTCCCTCAGTGCATTCATATCTGCAGCAAGCCTGCAATGTACAAAGACTGCTTCCGGTGCGACAGTACAAATCTCGGCAACCAATGCTTTTGAGACCGTTTCCAGCACACCGTCATTTGTCCATCTGGTTTCCTGCGGACTGTGGTTCAAATTGAAAGCATTCTGTGCGTTGCCTATTTCACCGGCAAAATGATTTTTGCCTCTAACAAGCTGACCGTTAATGATGATTCCCGAACCGCCAAAAGCAGATCCATACGGCTGAAAGTAAAACAGGAGATTGTCAAAATGATCCTGCAGGGCATTTAAGCCGGTCGCTACCGAATTGCAGTCATTTTCAATTGTTGCCCATCGTTTGTATTTATTAATCAGATGCAGGGCAATATCCTCATGATTGAATGTATCTCCGTATGTTACCTTTCCACCCACTTCTGTTCCGGGCATGCTGACACCGATTCTTTCAATTTCCGGATGACGTGCAACCTGTGTATCAATGATATCTTCAATATCCCTTATACTGATGTTCGGCTTCAAAACCGTACCATAGTCCTCAATATTCCCCTGATTGTAGTAACGGTAAACCAGACGGATTTGTTGGGCACCATTGACAATGCCAATGGCCAGTATCCTGGCATCATTGGTCAGCTTTTCTTCCATCCATTGTGTTTTGGTCTGTTTCGGTTTAGCTTTTTCCAACTCTTTTTGAATCATAGAGATCATTGCTCCGCTGTCATACGAGGCAAAGATTTGCGCAGGTATGGTTAAAACAAGTTTTCCTTTCAAACCCGCCTGTACTTTTTTCATTTGAAAGCCAATCTGCGGTGCAAGAAGAATAACATCATTCTGCATACCGTGTTCATACAGCTCGTTATATGCAACAGCAGTGAAATGATAATCCAGTTTTAACAGTTCAGCAGCACTGTTTAACTGATCAGCAAAAAAAGATGTTGTGAGGCCGCTGGAACAGGATAAAAGCACATTCAGTGTTCTCTTATCCTTCATCTTGATCAAAGCATCTTTCATCTCTCTGAAAAGACGCTCTGCATGCTCTTTTTCATTGTATTGGAAATGCAGATAAAAAACGATTTCATTGCGGGCAATATCCGTAATCTCCAGTTCAATAATGCTCATTTCATGGAAGCGTACTTCTCCGACTGCTTTTTCTCCCTTTAATACAATTGTATTGTCAGTTTCTATGATTTCATAATATCGGCTTTTCTGGTTCAAAATCATCTGATAGTACTCTTTTACTTCCTGTATGCAGTCTATTGTCAGCATTGTTTTTCCTCCTGTAACAATTCTATTGATTATATGAAAATCACACTTATGCATATCCATTATACATTTGAATACTTCATTTTTTTCTTGCATTTTCAAAAAATCAGAGTATGATATCGTATTGCACAAAAAAAGGAGGTAAATGAATGCAGACAATAACATTTTTCACTTGTTTGTTGGCACCATACGTAATGGCATACTTTGCACTGGCATATTCCATGGAATTCGGAAAATTAAATACACGTCGTTAAGTCATATGCCGGTATGGCTCTTTTTTTTCAGCAGAAGATTCTGCTTACATATATTTCAAAAGGTCAGATGCAATCTGATCTTTTTTTACAGGTATTCAGCTTTGTTCCTCTTCATTGATATTCATATGCATGATATTGCGGTATTTCGAGCCGATTGTGCGTTCCAATTCAAAAGGTTCCCCTTCCAGATTCGGATAACCGTCAATAAAGTCACGAATACGTCTTTTATTATAAACACCCAAATGCTTTTTCTTATGATTTTGCTTATCATTCCCGTATATAATGAGATAGGGGTAATTATGTCATATACAAAAACAAGCAAATACATCAGCCTGATATTAAGGCATAAACCGGAAGTGATTGGCATTACGCTTGATGAACACGGATGGGCAAATGTCTACGAGCTGATAGATGGCGTAAATAAAACACATCCGATCAATATGGATGTGCTTGAAGAAATTGTCAGAACCGATGAAAAACAAAGATATTCTTTCAACAATGACAAAACAAAGATCCGTGCAAACCAGGGTCATTCCATATCTGTCGATGTTGAGCTTGAAGAAAAAGAACCTCCGGAATATCTGTTTCACGGTACCGGTGAAAAATTTGTATCTTCCATCGATCAGCAGGGACTCATTTCCAAAACAAGATTGTATGTCCATTTATCCAAAGATCCCGATACGGCTGTTAAAGTCGGCCAAAGACATGGCAAGCCTGTAGTATATACGGTCTCATCAGGAAAGATGTACAGAGATGGCTTCATATTTTTTCTTTCTCAAAACGGTGTCTGGTTGACGAAAGAAGTCCCCGCAAAATATCTGGACCGCTAATCTCTTGCCAGTCCCTCCACTGCAATACAGTTTGGAATATTCCTGAATAGCGCAGATGGTAATAATAGTTTCCCATTGGCTTTGCCACTGCCGACAACCACATATTCCTGTGCAAATACAGAAGCATCAATCAATATCTTCCACTCTTTCGGCAAACCTATCGGGGTAATACTTCCATATTCCATGCCTGTTTTTTCCGTTACATATGCAAGATCTGCAAAGGATATCTTCTTGACATCCAGAGGATTTCTGACTTTTGCGTTCATATTTGCCTTTTTCCCATAAGGTACGACAATTGCCGCATAACGGATATCTTCATTTCTGTGTCCTTCGACCACTAAACAGTTCAGTTCCATTTCAAGCGGAACATCATACTTGGCATGCAGGGATGCACCATCGGCATAAGCGGGATCAATTTCCGCCACTTGTACAGGAAGATGATGATTCAAAATATATGCATACACAGAATCCGGTAATAATTCCGGATTCTTTTCGATCTCCATGAATTCCAGTTTCATTCTTCCTCATTTTTCAGCTGTTCTACCGCTGCAGCAATCTCTTTACGGAATTCCTCAATATCAATGGGAGGATCACCCGGAAGATCTGTCAAAACAAGATCTTTGAATTTCTGATATGCTTCCTGTAGGTTGTCGTTAATCAGACAGTGATCATATACTTTAACATACTGCAATTCATCAGAAGCAATCTGCAAACGGCTGATGATCTTTTCTTTTGTTTCCGTTCCTCTTTTTACCAGTCTTTCCAGCAATGTTTCCGCATTGGGTGTAACCACAAAGACCCCTTCCACGATATTCTTATAAATTCTTTTGACAGAAAGATAACCATGATAATCAATTTCCAGCAACGGCGTTTTCCCTTCAGCAAGGACACGCTGAACATCATCAAGAGGTGTTCCGTAATAATTGTTCTGGTATTCATTCCATTCCAGAAGTTTTCCGTTGTCGATCAATTGCTGAAACTCCTCTTTGGAAACAAATGTATAATCATCTGTCTCATTGCGTCTTTCCCTTGTCGTATAGGAAGTGATGATCACTACCTGCTTCATCGCTTCTTCATCTTCTCTTAACAGATTGACTAAAGTGCCTTTACCGGATCCGCTCAAGCCGGAAATGATAAATATTTTGCCCATGATTTTACCTCTTCTTACCTATATCTAGTATATATGCAAAGACAGAAAAAAAGAAGATTGACACTTTTGCCAATCTTCAACTCTTTATTTTTTTTCGGAATCTTCAAACTCCACATTGCCCATGCTTTCAACGACACCTGTCAGAGGATCAATCTCTTCACCGGTAGCCATCTTGCCACCGTTTGCGATAAGGTTTGTGATAATCCCGGCAATTAATGCGGTAGCCAGAGAAGTAATGACAAGCAATGGACCGCCTGTAGCTTCATTTGTACCAAAATTCAAGCTTAATCCGCCGATACCTGTAACCAGTACAGCACTGACGATGAAGAGGTTATTGTTGTTGCCAAGGTCAACTCTCTTGATCATCTGTAAACCGGATACTGCAATAAAACCATATAATGCTACACAAGCGCCACCCATAACACACTTCGGAATGGAATTGATCAAGGCAACAAACGGTGTAAAGAAGGAAAGGATCATACATCCGAAACCTGCCATGATGATTGAATAAATCGAAGCGTTTCTTGTAATTGCCACACAACCGATAGATTCACCATATGTCGTATTTGCAGCACCGCCGAAGAAACCGCCGACGATGGATCCGATACCATCTCCTAATAATGTCTTATCCAAGCCCGGATCTTTGATCAGGTCTCTGTTGATAATCGCACCGAGATTCTTATGGTCTGCAATATGCTGTGCCAGTTCGACGACTGCAATCGGCACGAATGTAATAGCGATGTTTCCTACAGCTGCACCATCAATCGGAAGCAATCCTTCCGGATGCTGGGTTAATGCCTGAATGATTGTGAACTTCGGAATAGATAAAATGGAGGAAAAGCTAAATGGAACAAATGCCTGTGCAAAGGAATCAAAGCTGAGAATCTTTAAAGCTTCCGCACCTGTAGCCATTCCGATCAATGTAAAGACCAATGCAAGAATATAACCTGCACCGACACCGATAATAAACGGAATCAGTTTAGCGATTCTGCTTCCAGCAACGGATACATAAACGATGGTCAAAAATGTAACCATACCGACAAGAATTGTCAGCAGGCTGTAATCGGCTCCGCCGTTTGTTGCCATCCAGGATGTCGCTGTACTGGAAAGAGAAAGTCCGATTAATGTAACGATTGGACCGATAATGACGGTTGGCATGATTTTAGAAACCCATGCATTACCGACACCTTTCACAATTAATGCAATTGCCACATAGACAAGACCTGCCAGAAGAATACCAATGATGACACCCCAGTAGCCATAATTCATACCGATAATTGCGGCATAAGCGCCAAGGAACGTAAAGGAAGATCCTAAGAATACCGGGCTTCTTCTCTTTGTAAAGAATGTATACACCAGTGTTCCGATACCGGCACCGAACAAAGCAGCCGCCGGATCGAAATATAATGTTGTGACACCATCACTCATTGCATAGCTCGACATCAACATCGGCACTAATAATGTTGCTGCCATGATTGCGATCATCTGCTGCAAGGCAAACACGATATTCTCGGAAAAGGTCGGTTTGTCATTTACATCATAAATCAGTTTCATAATACTCCCCTTCTTTCTCTTACAAAAAAACCTTACCCTATGAAAGAGATAAGGCTGAGCCATCATAAACACCATTGTATACAATGTTATCTTCCCAATCTCTATGTATTGGGTTAAAGATTATGTAATTACAAGTATTCTACTCTAGAGGTCGGATTTGTCAACTGATTTGTGGATAAAATCACAAATTTGTTCGTCACTGAATACTTCAATTCCGCATTCTTCGAAAATGGAAGCGGTTACACCGTTTCCTTCCGTTAATGCGCCTGTGAAAGTGCCGTCATAGATGATCCCCTTGCCACAGGACGGACTTTTGCTTTTGAAGAGTGCACATTTCACATCGTTAAGTTTTGCGATCTGCAATGCCATCTGTGCTCCCCTATGATACTGTTCAGTTACATCGACACCTTCTTTGCTGATAACTTTATCTCCTACTCTCTCCGCAGGAATTCTGGGCGTAGACAAGCCGCCCATCTGTTCAGGGCAAACAGGAATCAGAACATAATGATCTGCCAATTTTTCAATGCCTTCTATATAACAGTTTTTTCCGTCATATCTGCAGTTGCAGCCTAACAGACAAGCGGATACAATTAGTTTTTCCATAACTCCCTCCAAAATCAATATTACAAAAAAAAGAAGAAGAACACAAACGGATTTATGTTAATATGTAGACGTTAGAAAGAAGGAATTGTATGAAAAAAGCAGCAGAGAATGTAATAACCTTTGAAGATCACCCGCTTGTAGCTCACAAAATTACAAAATTACGTGATATTCAAACCGGTTCTAAAGAATTCGGCGAAATCATTACCGAATTAACCATCATGATGGGTTATGAAGCATTAAGCGACTTACAGACGGAAATGACAACGGTTGAAGCTCCTTTAATGACCATGGAATCTGAAATCCTGGCAGAAACAATCACGATCGTGCCTATCTTAAGAGCAGGTTTAGGTATGGTAGACGGCTTAAAGACATTACTACCGACCGCAAGAGTCGGCCATATCGGCTTATACCGTGATCAGGAAACATTAAAGCCTGTCACATATTATTTCAAGATGCCGGAAGGTGTTGAAGAGTGCCCTGCCATTATTGTTGATCCTGCTTTAGCTACAGGGGGAAGTGTGGTTGCTTCCATCAATTATCTGAATGAAGCAGGTTTTAAGAAGATCAAAGTCATGAGCATTTTCTGTTCCAATGTAGGTGCCGACCTGATTTACAAAGAACACCCTGAAGTACAGATTTATACCGCAAAATATGATCCGAACGGATTGAACGATGACGGATTCATCATCCGTGCAGCAGGAGACATCGGTGACCGTATTAACGGTACATACGGATATAAAAAAGCAAAACAGGCAAATCCGTAAGGAAATAGAATTCCGCATTATGCGGAATTTTTAATCACTTTCTTTATCAGATGATATGCCTTTGCAAACCATGCAGAAAAAGAATCCGGTTCCCTGTTCATCCATTCCTCCAGCTGATCGATTGCAATCCATTGTAAAGAATCAACTTCCTCCGGATTAAAAACATCCATAGGTACTGCTTCCTTTTCTTTCTTCAGCAAAAATACATGATCCAGTTCATGTTCGGATAAATCACCAAAATCTGCCATGTAAATAAAATGTCCGCAATAAATCAGTTCTTCTTTATTCACAGAAAAACCCAGTTCTTCCGGAAGACGATTTATGACTGCTTCTATTGTTTCTTCACCGACACGTGGATGAGAGCAGCAGGCATTGCTCCATTTGCCACCGGAATGGTATTTTCCATATGCCCGTTTTTGTATTAAAAACTCTTTCCTTTCAGGATCATAGATAAACAGTGAAAACGCCCTATGCAATTGTGCTATTACATGTGTATCCATCTTTTCACCGGATCCGATGATATGATCATTCTCATCAACCCATATCAGCATATCTTTCATATCTTTCCTCCTCAAATGCCTTATTTAAGGCAGCCCATAAAAAATGATTGTCACAATACACTTCAGCCACAACGTTGACAGAAACACAGCAGCCAATGATCCGTAAATAAATGAAACTTTCCAAAAGTTACCCATAAAGAAACGCAATGCAACGGTAAATCATGCAAAAGGATTTTCTTTTTTTATTAACACATATGAAAGAAGATAATCCCTGATATAGATTTCTTCAAGTATATATGATGTGTGCTTCCGCATGTTTCTTTTATTTACAGAATACCTTTGGATTGATCGAATTCCTCTGCTGTCTGCGGATAAGATACAATCTTATATTCACCATCCGTGCAGGTAATGACAGAAATAAATCCATTGGGAATACCGTATGGTTTCAGGCTCATTAAAGCCTGCATTCTGTTTTGGTGCATCAACTCCTCCAGCATATACATGTAAAAACTGCCATGACCTGCGACAAGTACATGATCTCCATCATTGCATTGATCATACATGTACTTAAAAGCCTTCCCCGCTCTTTTTCTGACATCTGATGCAGATTCTCCATGGATGAAATGAAAGTTGTCGATCGCATGCATCAGCAACATGGTCCATTTATGGTCTTTATGCGGTTTCCCATCGATATCGCCAAAATTCATTTCTATCAAGTCATCTAAAGGTTCAATCGGAATATTCCTGTCCTTTAATATGATTTCGGCAGTATTCACTGCCCTGTACAAAGGAGATGAAAAGCATCGTTGAAAAGGTACATCCTTCAAGACAAAAGCGTCACGTTCCAAAACAGGAAGCCCTTCCTTTACAAGAGGAGAATCCACCTGCCCCTGCATAATACCCTGCTTATTGAATTCGGTCTTTCCATGCCTTACATAATAGAATACGACTGTTTTCATTTATAGTTTCCTCATCACATTGATCAGCATCTGCTGCATCGCTTTTCTTGTCGGATATTTTTTCTGCCATTGTGTCATGAGGGAATACACTGCTTTTTTGCCACCTGGGATGCTCGCGGTAAGATGAAGATATTTTTCCATTTCCTGATACAGGGTTCTTGATCCGTGTCTTTCTTCCAGCGCATACAGATAGGATATATGCATTTCCAAAAGGTCTTCTGCATAATCCTTTTGAAGGACATGGAGATATGGTTCTGCTTCGGAAACGGGCATTTGTTTTAGAAGATTTACCAGACGGTCATACATTTTTTCTTCAAAGAAAATTTCCTTGGCGACATATCTGTCTTTTCTGACAAGCTCTTCCCGAATCGGAACCCAATCTTCTTTATTATACAAATTGCGTAAAGTGCGTATGCTCTCCATGGAAGGCATTCTTTCATTTAATACAAGCTTCTTTAGTGTTTCTCTGTACTTTTCATGATTCCCGCTTTCCTGATAGTACCTCAGCAATTTTCTTCCCAGTTCATTCTTTCGCCACGGGGATTCTTCAGCCTCCAACAATTCCTCTGACAGGATGATGCATGTATTGATGTCTTTTCTCTCCTCTGCCTCTTTCAGAAGAATCTCTTTTACTGTAGAAATATGTCGATGATCCTGCAGCCATTGGTCATACTCTTCCAATGGTCTATGCAGTCTTTCCAGAACGCTTTTAAATAAAGTGAGTTTATCTTTCAATATATACGCAGAAATATTCGGATCATTGATTCTTTCTTTTGTCTCTTCCAGTATCGGAATCAGATATTTTTCATCATTGAATTGTGAATAATACATATCCTCTATGGAATCCCCGACTATGAGATTTCGTGATTTACTCATCATGCCTTCAACCCACTCATGCATCTCATCTCTTTCATTCGGATTTGCTTTTTGAAGGATATCACTCCAAAGATCTTCAATATAATATGCAATATCAGTATGCTCACCATTTGATCCATCCATTTCCACCGTATTTACGACATAGAATGCATGTTTCAAAACTTCAAATGCAGACAAATACTCACCACGATCAATCATCGGTCTGACGTAATCATCCAGACATGACAAAAAGCCATTGACATAATCCGATCCGTGATACCAGTCAATAAACCCGCTTCTGTCACCATACTCATATGCCAAATCGTCCAGTATGCCGTTAATACGGGAGATTTCATTTTTATCCGTCGGCTGTAGCCGATACTTATTGTAAAAACGATCACATAATTGTCTATCTTGTTCAAGGATACTTTTCAATTCTGCAAGTATTGTTTCTGCATCCAGTCGGGCAAGAATATCATCCACGGTTTCGCGATTCTGTATTTCGATATCTTCCGTAAAATCAGAATCCTCCAATGCAAATAAGACAGCTGCCATATGCTTGCAATTATATCCTTTAGCCGCATATGGACAGGTACAGTCCATTTCATCCACTTCACCGTCATTCATATAAATATCCACTTCATATGTATTTTCCCCACGCACTTCTGCGGAATAACCATAATCTGTACGATCTAGATTTCTGACTTGATCTGCAAAATAATAATCTTCTCCCCTGGATAAAACCTGCGGAGAAAACAAATACTTCCATGTTTCCTTCATACTATTCCCGCCTTTACCATAAATATAATGAATTTCGGAAATATTCACAATACATGAATATGTACAGTGAAAAAAAGAAGATCATTTCTGATCTTCTCGTTTGCCTTATTCAACAGTAACTTTGATACCAGGACCCATTGTTGTGGAAAGAGTGCATCCCTTGATGTATGTACCCTTAACAGCTGCAGGTCTGATTCTGACCATCTGGTCATAGAGAGCTTTGAAGTTTTCAGCCAATGCATCATCTGTGAAGGAGCACTTACCGATCATAACGTTGACGTTACCATCTCTGTCTGTACGGTATGTAACTTTACCTTTCTTGATTTCTTCAATTGCCTGAGCAACATTCATTGTAACAGTACCTGTCTTTGGGTTTGGCATTAAGCCTTTAGGACCTAAGAGTTTACCTAAACGTCCCAACTGGCCCATCATATCCGGTGTAGCAACGATGATATCAAAGTCGAGCCAACCATTCTTGATCTGTTCCAGCATATCCTGTCCGCCGACATAATCAGCACCGGCAGCTCTTGCCTCTTCCTCTTTAGCACCCTGTGTAATAACAAGAACTTTTCTTGTCTTACCTGTACCATTCGGCAGAACCATAGCACCACGGATGTTCTGGTCAGCCTGACGTGGGTCGATGTTCAGGAAGAATGATACTTCTACTGAAGAATCAAACTTTGTGCTGGCGAGCTCTTTTGCAAGAGTGATAGCTTCTTTATAGTTATAGACTTTAGAGCGGTCTACCTTAGCCTTAGCTGCTTCGTATTTCTTTCCTGCCATAATTAGTTCCACCCCTCAATCGTAATGCCCATGTTACGAGCTGTTCCTGCAACGATTCTCATTGCAGCTTCAACATCATTTGCGTTGAGATCTGGCATCTTGTATTCAGCAATCTCTCTCAGCTGTGCTTCTGTGATTTTTCCTGCTTTAACAGTCTTAGGTGTTCCGGATGCTTTCTGAATGCCTGCTGCTTTCTTGAGAAGAACTGCAGCCGGTGTAGTCTTGATAATGAAATCAAAGGACTTGTCTTCATAAGCTGTGATAATTACAGGAACGATGTCGCCTGCACGATCTCTTGTCTTGTCGTTAAATTCTGAGCAGAATTTAGGCATGTTGATACCTGCAGAAGCGAGTGCCGGGCCTGGTTTAGCACCACCAGCCGGGAATTGAAGTTTGCATACTTTTGCGATTTTCTTTGCCATGTGGCTTCCTCCTTTTTCTAGAAATATCCACATGCAG
>CACXCB010000060.1 GCA_902766005.1 uncultured Erysipelotrichaceae bacterium
CCCGAGACCTACTGCTGCCCCTATGGTGGCCATGAGGAATCCAAACTTGCTTCCCCACTGGCCTTTGCTGTTTCCTTCAGTCATTTTCTCCTCCGGTAAAAAGTAACTAGTGGTATTTATTGTTCTTTATTTCCACGTGATCGTATAAGTCCCGGTAGTGCCGTTCTTCGGATATACCTTGACATAAACGTCTCTTGTTCTGTTTTTGAACACACTGAGCTTCTTGACGAACGAATCGTTGTTTACAACTGCCGTTCTCTTGATAAAGCCTTTCTTTGGCTTCTTGATAAGCATTATGGCTTTGATTCCGCTGTTCAGGTTCTTGTTGTTATTTGACGCCTTTATAGTGATCGCTCTCTTCTGACCTTTTCTGGTACTTTCCGGTAAAGTGATCTTGTACCAGCGTGCAGTGCTGGTTTTGGCAAGTACGACACCGCGGGCTGGGGTATTTCTTTCTATGACAGCCGCCTCGCTCTTCGTTTTACCGTATTTCGAAGGCACAACTTCTGTGAAAGTCGCGGTTATCTTGTATAGTTCTGAAGAACTTCTAACGCCAATCATATATGTGCCCTTTTTGACGCCGTATACAGTGCTGTAGCCCATTCCGCGGAAAAGATATTCCTCACCTGAATATAATCTGCCCTTCTTCTTCAGTTTGATCTTGCTGAAGCCGGGATATCTGCAGCTGGCATCTGTTGCGGTGATACGGAGCTTACCCTTCGCCGGGACGTGTATTTTGTAGAATACATATGTCGTATTATCTGCGTAGCTGGTCCCAAGCCTAGGCGTTCCAGACTTGAGTTTGCCGCCGGCAGGAATCTGCTGAACAGAATAAGTTGCACCCTTGTTGGTGCCGTGAAGATAAAGGAAATACGCTCCGGCTTTCTTTACAGGCACAGTGAAAGATTTCTTCTGTCCGAGCTCTGCCAGTAATGTGTCTCCGTTTATTGCGGTTCCCAGCTTGTTCTTTCCCCCGGATTGAAGCTGTGCATAGACCCAGCTGTCATTGTCGTATACGGTGATCAAAGCCGTACCGGCAGAAAGGTTCACTCTGGTTGTCTGTTCTTTTCTTGTTGTGGTTCCGCTTTTGACACTTGCTGCGTGTGATGCGTCAACAAAAAATGCGCACATCAAAAAGAAAAAGATGCACACACAACAAATGGTCATAATAGACCTCATAGTTCTGTTATTCATACTCTTCTCCCTGTATTCGCCATTTCGATCTTTTTGATTTACTCTAGCATATTGTTCCCCTTATACCTCATTATAGTCAGAATAATTAAATATGGTCAACCGAAAACCAGAAGATTTTTGCATGATTTGCAGAAATCTTTCATATTATATATAAAAAAAGCAGTTTTTGATGGGAAGCCCCTAGATATGCGTCCATATCTGCTAAGGCACCACAATTCTTTACATATCTGGTAAAGCGCCACAATTCTTTACATATCCTGCGAAAAAATGTAGAATGACGAGTAGAATAAAAGAAATGGAGGCAGTTTTCTGTAAAGAAACTGATAGAGGCATGGCAGAAGATATAAAGAAAAAACCTATACTTCTCGTAATGGCTGCGGGGATGGGCAGCCGCTACGGAGGACTGAAACAGATAGATCCTGTAGGAAGTCACGGTGAGATAATACTCGATTTTTCGCTGTATGACGCATTGCTGGCAGGATTTGAGCGAGTGGTATTTGTGATAAAAGAAGAAAATGAGGAAGATTTCAGAAAGCTGATCGATGAACGCGCGGGTAAATATCTCGAGGTCAATTATGCATTTCAGAAAAAGGACGATCTTCCCGATGGATATCAGGTGCCGGAAGGCCGTGAAAAACCATGGGGTACAGCCCATGCTGTATATAGCGCAAGAGAATACATCGATGCGCCGTTCTGCGTGATCAATGCAGACGATTATTATGGTCCTGGAGCATTTCAGACTATATATGAATTTCTGGAGCAGCTGCCGGAGCAGGCAGACGTTCAGGGCGAGCACGCAAAGGAAACATATGCGATGGTCGCCTTCCAGCTAGACAAGACTTTGACCGAAAACGGGCATGTAGCACGCGGTGTATGTGAAGTCTCGGAAAATGGGATATTGGACCGCGTCACTGAACGGACAAAGATCATGTGGCGCCCGCTTTCAGATGTAGAAGATGAGGCGGATCCGACTGTATACGAGGCTGATGAGATGCCTAGAGTCCCGGCATACACCGAGGATGACGGGAAAACATGGAACAGACTGTCTCCGGATGCGCCTGTTTCAATGAATTTCTGGGGATTTGGAAGTTCCTTTATGGATGCCATAGCAGAAGGCTTTCCGGAATTCCTCGATTCCAAGGCGCTTGCCGATCCTATGAAAGCAGAATACTTCCTGCCTTCAGTAGTGACAGAGAAGATAGAAGACGGATCTGCAGAGGTCAAAGTGCTTCGTTCAGCAGACAAGTGGTATGGCGTGACGTATAAAGAGGACAAGGAAACCGTTGTCAACGCACTTCAGTCGATGAAGGACAATGGACTGTATCCGGAGAAACTCTGGAACTGATCATCCGTGTGAATAGAACACAAAAGCTATGGTAAGCCCAGCGAAATTTATGGCATTCAGGAAGAAATATGGACAATTGTATGGCTGCTAAGGAATAATGCCTTAGCAGCCATAAAAAATGATAGTTTCAGGAACCGTGTTTATGGCATTTAAAGAGAAATGCAGAAAAATGTATGGCTGAAAAGGAATAACTCGTGGATAACCATAATATATGGCATTTTAAAGAAGCTGATGTATGGCTTTTAGCAAAAAATGGTCTTAGTTTTATGGCAGAATACACATATTTAAGGTTTTGCCATAAGTATCAAAGTGCAAATTTTTCTAAAAGCCGTAGCTTTCAAGAAAAATTGGGATTATGCAATAAAAAAGAGTTGCTGTCAGATGATTATTCATCTGTATAGCAACTCTTTTTGACTACTTTATAGACTGTTAGTCAGCAGTGTCCGCAAGGGGCGCAGCTTCCTGTTAGTCAGCAGTGTACGGGAGCAGCGCAACGATACGAGCTCTCTTTACTGCTGTCGTGATCTGTCTCTGGTGCTTTGCGCAAGTACCTGTGATTCTTCTCGGGAGGATCTTGCCTCTC
>CACXCB010000061.1 GCA_902766005.1 uncultured Erysipelotrichaceae bacterium
AGCATACTTATCTCTTAGCTCCTGTAAAGCCGAGATAATCTCATTCATCGATGCAATCCGGATTCCGTTTTCCGGATCCTCAATTTCCGTTTTTACGGTATCCATAAGAACCTGCAAGGCTTCGAGCCTTTTCTGGAGTTCGTGATAGCGTTCCAGTAGGGCTGTATATTTGCTTCTTTCATCAGCAAGCTCCGTTTCAAGCTTTGCAATTTTGGTCGGATTTGCCGCATCATAACGGCTCTTACGCGCCTGAAGGTCCTCCTTCAGCTCATCGAGAGTCTCCTTCTCATCCTCCACAAAACGCTTTTCCTTAGCCAATTGTCTCTGAGCCTCATGCAATGCTGCTTCCCGTTCAGCAATTTCCTGAATCTGGTTACTCAGGTCATCTATCTGGGTCTGCCATGCTGCTTTAGCCTCATCCGCTGCTTCTTTCAGCTTTTTCAAACGTTCCTCGTCGGCCGCCTTTTTTACATCCTCTGCATAGGTGTCGGCTGCGGCTCTAGTTTCTTTTGAATATGTATCAGCATCACCTTTGATGGTCTCTGCATTATCTTTAGCTCTGTTTACAGTCTGCTCCGCCTCCGAATACTCTTTTTGAATAGCATCAACCTTTTTCTGAAGCTCATCTTTTTGTTCCGAGAGCTCTTTTTTCTTCTGTTCCAACTGATCCAGAGCATTCTGCGCTTCCTGAGCAGCTGTCTCTGCTGCCTTTTTAGAATCCTCCCAAGCACTTATCTCGCCTAGCAGCTGCTGGAGCAGTTGTTCCTTCTTTGCATCAAACTCCGCCTGACTGGTACTGGCTTTCACATCGTCAAGTGTAATCGGCTTTACTTCCTCAACTGTTTTTTCAGGAGTCCCATTCTGGGTATTTCCGGCCTTAGCAGCATTAGAAGCGGATTGCTGTCTTTGTTGTCTCTGATTGTTATTGCCTCTATTCTTCTTTTTACCCATTATTCATTCCCCCTGAAACCATCGAGCAAACTATTCACAAGCCCGAATACATTTGCCATGTAGAACTCATAATCCTCATTAGAAAATCTATCGTCTGTATCATGCGACACCTTTCTTCTGATACGGTTTAACTTATCAATAAGACTATATTTCTGACTGATGTTCCCTTGAATCAGAAATCTGTGTAATTGCGCATCCCCCAGATGATACTCTATGACAAGCATGTTGATAAATTTTTCCATTATGCTGTTGCCATATGTCATATTGATCCTGCTCAAAACGGTATTTAAATATCTTTGAGTGACCCATCTCAAGGTATCATCAGATAATCCGGCATTTCTGCAAATTCTCTGCTTATATATCACATATCCATAGGTACTCACATCATCCATAGCCTTTTGCCGTATCTGATCGAGCCTGGACTGATCTATGGAACGAAAATAAGTATTAAAAAGTGCCTCTACAACACATCGTGCCAGATTATTTACGATATTTTCCTTTTCAAGAAGACTGCTTTGCCGTTGTATCAAACCGTATATGCGTTCCATATCCTCGTATACATATGGAAATCTGGAGCGGTATATTCTCAATAAAGGCAGACGCTCCATTACAAAGACTCGAAAATCCTTGGAGGAGGTCTTGTATGAAGGGCTTATCTTGCAAATCTCCCTATGCAAAAAGTCCTGCATGATCTCATTGTCCACGTAAGCCGTCTCCGATTGCTCAAGCCACTGCATCTGACGAAGAAAATAGTTATCATCCACTCCATTAAAGTCGAATGGTGACTCTGCACGATATCCCCCCGGATACCCAGGGTCTATAATGATCCTCATTCTGAGATACAGTTTCTTCGGCTTACCGCTAAGAGCGCGAATATACATATTATCCTTGAGAACCCCCGTTTTTCTTTCCGGGACATTACTATCGCCGCTTTCCTCTTCCTCTTCGTCAAAGGACTCCAAATCAGAGAATAAGTCTATAGCCTCCTCTTTGGAAATATCACCGTCAATATAATCATCAACAGCCTTGAGATTCCGGAAGTAGGCCCTATATGCTTTTCTCAGCTTTGATTGCTTGATTTCAACAGGAGCAAATGTTTGTATTTCATCTCCCTCCGCTGTAAGCTTCAAAGGAAGGTAATCTCCCCTGAACAAGGATATCTGTCCAACATCACCCTGGTAAAAATACGGCAAAATTTCCTTTTTTATTGCATTTACAAACATAAAGCCATATTGAGATTCAGCTGACGCCCTCTCCCTGATCGATCCGCTTAAATATGCTTCTCCATCCTCTGTAAGCTCCCAGGGCCTGCCTATTTCCCTTTGCACATATTCCTTACCCTCAAGATGTGTAAGAATTTCTTCAACAAGGCTTTCCGTAGCATTAAGTGTTTTTGATATGCCGCCTGTTGATAATCCTAACGAGACCAGTTTCAAAACAGTCTCCTCATATGCATCAAGGAATCTTTCCAATGGAGGCGTGGCTTCACATTCAATAGCCAACACTGGCAATGCTATATCGATAGCCTGATCGTTTGCATCGAATCTTCTCATGCTCAATATATCAACACTCACGATAACAGCCTCCTCCTTCAACAGCGCAGATATCATACAAACGAGAAAAACAAGGGATTTGTATCAGCGTTTCTGCATCTCCATAAATTGCCAGTTGTCTGATCGAACGGCTAAACGCCACACATAATCTGTTCGGTTTTTCCAAAAAGCCTACAACTGGCGCCTTACCGTCTCTTGGAGAGTTTGAACGCACACAGGACAGCAGCACGTAATCAAACTCCTTTCCCTGAAAAGCATCAACGGTACCAACTTCAATATTGGCTTTCTCTTCATCGTTTAGGAAGTTGTCCAAATGTCTTTTAAGCATTTGCGCTTGTGCTGAATAGAATGTGATGATTCCAATGCTTGCCTTCGGATCCACATCCATAATATGACGCACATCTTTTCCGATCACTTCTATCTCTGCCCATCGACTTTTTGAGACGCCTGATGTTTCAGCACCTCTCGATATAGGGATATTAATAAAGGCAAGTGCTCTTCCTTGATTAATCTCAGGTGAGCTTGCTCTCATCTCCGGCGTAATACTTTTAGCTGTCCTCAATACCCCATCATAAAAAGCATCACTCACGAAGCTGCAGATATCCGGATGCATTCTAAACTGTTGTGTTAAAGGCAGTGCTTTAGGATTCTGGCCCTTTGAGAACATCTCAAATAGTCTTTCAAACAGACTCTTTTCAATCTCCGGAATATCTCTGAATTTAGGATCCTCCGTAAGCAGCTTTA
>CACXCB010000062.1 GCA_902766005.1 uncultured Erysipelotrichaceae bacterium
AAACTAGCCGCTAGTTTTCATCAGTGTTTAAAAAAACCCATCAATTTGATGAGCTTTTTTGATTTTATGGACTTTTTCAGCAGCGTCCGTTATACGTTCTTTTTTTTCACCATTTTTGAAAAGGTTTTCAAATTTATGAAATTTTTTCTTGACGTATGAAAATCCATCATTTATGATATTTGCACATCCAAAGAACGGAAGAGTAGGTTTCACGGAAATCCCAGCGAGCCGGTACAGAGTGGAAGACCGGTGATTCAACTGTTACTGAAGCGCATCCGGGAGGATTCTTTCTGAACTGACAGTAGGAAAGAACGGCAGTCACCGTTATTGATTAGAGAGATCAGGTAAATGTTTTTACCTGATAACCAGTGTGGTACCGCGATAATTGTCGTCTCTGGAAAAGAGACGGCATTTTTGTTTATCGGGAGGCTTTTTATGAAAATGCGACGAAACAGAAAGGCAGACAAGCATCTACATCACTACAAATAAATAAAAGAAAAGAGGAGAAAGAACATGAAAAAACTTACAAAAATCGCATTAACAGGAATACTTGCTTCATCCATGATCGGATGTTCATCATCTTCTGCAGCTGCAGGAAAAACAGAATTGGAACTGGTTACAAGTCTGGATCAGTCAATTCTCTCATTATCCACCGGCAAATGTGATGCAGTTGCATTGGATGGAACAACAGCGCAGAACTATGTTGATCAGTCTAACGGACAGTTCGCAATGTCAGGTGTTAACTTTGATCTTTCCATTTACGGAGATTATGAAGGAAACGTTGCAGCCGCAAAGAAAGGTGAGACATCCTTGATTTCTGCTGTCAATCAGATTCTTACAACCGCAACAACAGAAAAATTCGATCCAAACTTCGATTACAACTATTACACCGTATGGGTTGCCATCGCAAAGAAACAGGCAGGTACAGATGATGAGGAATCCGAACAGATCCTCTCCGATGTAAATGTTCCGATCTATTCCGACGCTGCAATTGATGACACATATACATACCTGCTCGACACAACAGATCTTGTCAAACCGGATCTGGATCTGTCTGCCGCTGAAGGCGTTCTGGCAGACGTACTCAGCAAAGGTACATTGACAATCGCTACTTCTCCGGATTATCCGGCTGCTGAGTTTATTACAGAGGATGGTACAATCTACGGTTCTGAAATGATGCTTGCCAAATATGTTGCCGACTGTCTGGGTGTTGATCTTGTCATTGAAACAATGGATTTCAACGCTGTATTGACAGCTGTAGACACAGGCAAAGTTGACATGGCATTCTCCGGATTCGGATGGAAAGCAGACAGAGCAGAAGCATTTGAACTGTCCAACGGCTATGTCGGTGACAGCTCCGTAACATTCCATACATTGATCGTTCCTGCAGACAAGAAGGATGAATACAAGGAATTGAAAGACTTTGTCGGCAAACATATTGTTGCACAGGCAGGTTCCCTGCAACAGATGTATGTTGAAGATCAGATTGTAGGATTAGAAGACTAAGAAAAAGAAACGAGGATTTGCATGGGACCTAGCGTATTAGACGTCTTACTTCAATATTGGCCGATCTTTCTCCAAGGTGCTTTAGGGACCCTGAAGTATGCATTTATTGCCGTATTCATGGGTAGCATTCTTGGTGCATTGATTGCTCTGTTGAATCTGTCAAAATCAAAAGTATTGCAGTTGATCGCACAAATCTATGTTACCGTCTTAAGAGGAACGCCATTGCTTGTACAAATGTACATTGCATATTTCTTTCTTCCGGTAGCTTTCCCGGTATTAAACAATGTCACAAAAGAAACATACGTTCTGATCGCATTGATTATGAACTCCAGTGCATACGTTTCTGAAATCATCCGCGGCGGTATCCAGTCCGTCGATATCGGGCAGACAGAAGCAGCAAGATCTTTGGGCATGAGTGCAAAGAATACAATGATGAAAATCATTCTTCCTCAAGCCATCAAAAATATTCTTCCTGCACTTGCAAACGAATATATTGCAATGATTAAAGAGACATCTTTGGCAGGTACCTTCATGTTGTATGAATTGATGTACACAAGAATCATTCTCGCAAATAAATATTTGTCCTGGCAACCGATGTTCGTCATAGCAGGCATTTACCTGATTATGACCCTTGCGTTAACACGGATTGTCAGAATTCTGGAAAAGAGGTTTAGTGTCAGTGACTGAGTTTAACGATGTATTGATCAAGACAGTTGATCTGAAAAAGAATTTCGGAGACCTTGCAGTTCTTAAGGGAATCAGCGAAGAGATCCACAAAGGTGAAGTCGTCACAATCATCGGCCCGTCCGGTGGCGGCAAGTCCACTTTCCTCAGATGCCTGAATATGCTCGAAGAGCCCACAGATGGACAGGTTATCTTTGAAGGTGATGTTCTTGATGCAAAAAGCACTGATCTGGACAAACACAGACAGAAAATCGGTATGGTTTTCCAGCAATTCAATGTTTTTCCACACCTGACAGTTATGAAAAACATTACCATAACACCTACCCTGGAAAAAAAGATTCCCAAGGCTGAAGCCGAGGCCAAAGCCATGGAACTGTTAAAAACCGTCGGTCTGGAAGACAAGGCTAACGAATATCCGAGAAAACTCTCCGGCGGCCAGAAACAAAGACTTGCCATCGTCAGGGCAATGGCAATGGAACCGGATGTCATGTTGTTTGACGAACCAACCAGTGCCCTTGATCCGGAAATGGTTAAAGGCGTACTCGAAGTTATTCAAAAGCTTGCTGAATCAGGCATGACATGCGTAATTGTCACTCACGAAATGGGTTTTGCAAAAAAAGTCAGTGACCGTGTATTGTTCATTGATGATGGTATTGTTGCCGAATCAGGCACACCGCAGGAGCTGTTTGAGAATCCTCAGAATCCAAGGACAAAAGAATTCCTGTCTCAGGTATTGTATTAAGGAGAAATCATGAAGACGACTTTCAAATATGATCATTATTATAAATATGATGAAATCAAAGGTAATCTTGAATATTTCGAAAAAGCGTATCCTCTGCTTTGCAAAGTAGAAGCCAACTGTGTCACATTGGAAGGCAGAAACCAGTATGTGGTTACCTTAACCAACCAGGATACAGGTGATGCCCTCAGCAAACCGGGCTGGTATCTTGACGGAAACATCCATGCAGGAGAAGTTACCTCCAGCATGGCTGCCATGCATACCATCGACTATCTTCTCACCAATTATGAAACTGATGCAGAAACAAAAAATATCTTGGATACAATGACAATCTATGTCATTCCAAGAGTTACACCGGACGGTGCAGAAACATATCTCACTACACCATATACGCTGCGTTCTGCAAACAGGGATTATCTGCCGGAAAAAGGCGGCATCAAGGAAGAAGATCTCGATGGAGATGATGTCATCCGTATGATGCGTATTCCTACACCTTACGGTGCATGGAAAAAAGATCCGAAGAATCCGGATTCCATGGTATTAAGAGATCCATCTGACACAGATGGTGAATTCTATGATATCTTTCCTGAAGGTATTATGGAAGAATATGACGGAGATGAAAATCTCAAGACAAAGAAAGCTTCATGGGGTCTCGATTTCAACAGAAACTTCCCATATGGATGGTTCCCGGATGCAAGACAACCCGGTGCAGGCAAATATCCTCTCAGCAATGTTGAGACAAAAGCGGTTGTCGATTTTGCATTAGCACACCCAAACATCGGCGGGGCAGCAATCGGCCATACTTCCGGCGGTATTATTCTTTATCCTCCGGGAACAAGGAAAGCTTCCTCTGCTCCTGCAGGAGATATCAAAATCCTGAAAGCCATCGCCAAAATGGGACAGGAAGAACTCGGCTATCTGCCGATGAACATCTTTGATTCCTTCATGTCCGATCAGGAAAATTATGACTCCGGAGCTCTTGATGACTGGTTCTATCAGTCACAAGGTGTTCCTGCATATACAATGGAATTCTGGGATATTGCCACAAAAGCAGGCGTTCCAATCGACTGGGGTAATGACAGAACAGCCGACCAGGACAAGTCCATCGAAAGATTCAATGCCTGCATGAACTGGGTGAAGGACAATGCTCCTCAGTATTTCAGTCCATGGAAGGAATATGATCATCCGTATTTCGGAAAGGTTGAACTCGGTGGTTTCAATTACAAATTCACACACCAGAATCCACCGGAAAACATGCTGATCACAGAATGTGAAAATGACACAAAGTTCAATATTCGTTTCATGAAGGCAATGCCGAAACTTGTCATTGATTCCGTAAATGCAAATAAAGTTTCCGAAAACATTTATGAGATTACGGCAGTTGTAGGCAACCACGGTTACCTTCCGACAAACCTTACGGATGAAGCAATCAACCTGAAAGTGGACAAGCCGGTAATTGTTGCTATCGAAGGCGGTAAACTTCTTTCCGGAAAACCGGAAGAAAAAGCCGGAAACCTTGCCGGATATTCTTCGACACAAACAGGTGTATTCTTCTATGGAAACATCGCAACGCAGGCTGCTGCCAAGGCTAAAAAGAAACTGACATGGCTTGTTCAGGCTGAAAAAGGAACAGAAATTACCATCAAAGCTTCCCAGGAAAAAGCCGGCACAGATACGAAAAAAATAGTATTATAAACATCTCAAACCCGCCTATTGACAGGCGGGTTTTTTTGATAAACAGAAATCAACAGAAATACTTCTGCCTCATTTTATAAGCACTCGTTATCTGATCCAGAATATACAATACGCCGTATTTGGATGAATTGTACCCCTGATTGGGACCGATATTAAGGATCAGATCAAACCAATTCAGATCATCGGTATCTTCAAGCTGGGTAATCAGGATACTTTTCATCTTTTTTTCTGTGACATAGTCCCAGATTTCAGAGCTTGCAAGGCTTTTTCCATTGATACTGATACAGAAAAGAAGGTCTTCCGCACCAGCTTCCCGGATTGCCTGATTCTGTCTGAGAATATCAATATTACAGATGGATAGTTTATTCAGCTTCATCAATTCAACCTGTGTCTTCAATGTAAGATTGATGTTGTTGCCATAGGCATAGAAAAACAGTGTAATTTCTTACACTGCCTCTTTCTTACTTATAACTATCGTATTTGTATTTGTCATACACATGGGATACAGGTGTATGGTTTTTAATTGCGTCAATTGTCATTGCGATCATTGACGCAACAGACAATACGGTAATCTTTGTAGATTTGTCCTTCTTTTCATCAGAGAGAGGAATTGTATCAGCAATAACCATTTCCTTAATCGGAGAAAGCTCAATCTTTTCAATGGCATTTCTGGAGAATACGCCATGTGTGATACCTACATAGATATCTTTTGCGCCGTATTTCTTCAGGATTTCACATCCTGCCACAAGAGATCCTGCAGTATCACAGATATCATCAATGATGATACATGTCTTTCCGTTTACATCACCAATAACGTTCTGTGCTTCTACCATATTCGGTTTCGGCCTTCTCTTATCGATAATTGCGATCGGTGCATCCAGGATGTCTGCAAGCCTTCTTGCACGAACAACTCCGCCATGATCCGGTGAAACGACAACCAGCTCCTCATTAGGGATATTCTTTTCCAGGAAATACTGGCCGATCATCGGTACAGCTGTCAAATCGTCAATCGGAATATCAAAGTATCCCTGAATCTGTGCTGCATGCAGATCAAATGTCAGAATGCGGTTAGCACCTGCGGTAACGAGAAGATTTGCGACTAGCTTTGAAGTAATAGGCTGGCGAGGTTTTGCCTTCCTGTCCTGTCTTGCATATCCGTAATATGGCATGATGACATTGATCTCACCGGCACTTGCTCGTCTGCATGCATCGATACAGATCAATACTTCCATCAGATGTTCTGTTACGGGATTGCATGTGGATTGAACAATAAATACAGATTTTTCACGAACGGATTCCTGTGGTTCAACAAGAATTTCTCCATCAGCGAAATGTTCAACCTTGATTTTTCCCAGCGGGATATCAAGGATCTTACAGATTGAAGCAGCCAAATCGGTGCTTGACGTCAGAGCGAATACAACAGTGTCCTTTACCATTTGTCCTCTTTCCATTCCTTTTTTCGCCTAAAGTTTCTCAGAAAAACACAAATTCGTCAATATCTATTTACGAATCCATGTCCCAGGCAAGACTATTGTACCACTTTCGATACTGACATTGCCAAAAAGATACGTATTTGGATAAATTGTCACATCATGACCGATTGTCACTTTCGGACCGATATATGTATTATCCGGATCCATGATGGTTACACCTTCTTTCATCCAATAAGTGTTGATCCTTTTCTGCATGTATTTTGTAGCTCTTGCAAGCTCGACATTATCATTAATGCCCTGTACTTCCTGCCAGTCATCTGTTTTGACTGCTTTAACCGTTTTGCCCATACCCTTTAAGATCTCGACAAGATCGGTAATGTAATATTCATGTTGAGCATTTTCATTTTTTAACAGTTTTAAACCTGCAAACAGTGAAGCATTGTCAAAAGCGTAAATACCGGTATTGATTTCTCTGACTTTTTTCTCTTCTTCATTGCAGTCTTTAAACTCAACAATCTTTTCCACATTGCCGTTTTCATCACGGATGATTCTTCCATAGGAAGCTGCATCTTCCGGTTCACAAGTGAGAACAACCATATCTGCATCATCCAGGGCATCAAACAGTGAAGCATAAGTTTCGGTTTTTACACAGGGACAGTCACCGTTAACAACCAGTGTTTTTCCTTCACTTCCTTCAAGCTGTTTTGCCTGCATGACTGCGTGACCTGTTCCGAGCTGCGGCTCCTGCAGGGCAAACTCACATCTGCCATCCATGCACTTTTCCACCTGCTCATGTCCATATCCGACAATGGCAATTACTCTTTCAGCGCCTGCATCTTTTACATTGTCACAGATGATGGAAATCATTTCCTCTTCCATCAGCTTATGAAGTACCTTCGGCAGATCGGATTTCATTCTTGTACCTTTGCCGGCTGCCATAATCACTGCGTTTTTCATCTAAGTCCTCCTGTATTTCCCAAAATTTTTGTTCTTCTAACAAAATACTTTTCCTTTTTAAATGCATTCATTGCTTCATATAAGAGATCTGTATTCTTTGTGATCCCGAATACAGTAGAGCCGCTGCCTGACATCAGAACACCGTCAAAACCTCTTTCTACAAGTTTTTCCTTGACCACGCGTATTTCGTCAACCAATTCCAGGGAAGCACTTTCCAGACTGTTTCCGAGAGAGGAAATTACCCCCTGGTAATCATTCTCCTGCAATGCCTTCTGCATTGCCATGCAGTCCGGATGTTCCACTTCCATATTGTCAACCAATTCAAATGCCTCTTTTGTGGAAACCCCTCTTCCCGGTTTCACCAGCAACAGTTCAAAATCCGGATCACAGTCAAACGGCATGATCTTTTCCCCTGTTCCTTCGACATATGCCGGGCGGTTGATGAGGCAGAACGGAACATCTGAACCGACTTCCTTTGCGACATCAATCAATTCTTCAAGGGAGAGATGCAGTCTCAGCATCTGATTCATCATGCGGATTGCCGCTGCCGCATCTGCACTTCCTCCCGCAAGACCTGCCCGTGTAGGAATATGTTTCTGCAGTGTGCAGGCAAACTGGTTTTCAAAACCATATCTTCTGCGCATGACCTCAATGGCTTTAATAATCGTATTTTTTTCGTCTACAGGAAGATAACTGCGGTTTAAAGACAACGATGTCTCATAGGCAGGAACCATTTCCAATACGTCATAGAAATCAATCGGTGTCATGATCATGCGAAGCTCATGAAATCCATCATCCCTTCTTCCCACAACATCCAGACATAAATTGATTTTAGCGTAAGCTCTTTGCCGCATGATATACCTCCCGCAATTCTTCCACTGTCAATTGTTGAGAGCGCACAGATGCAGAAACACCGGCTTCTTCCAGTATTCTTTTTACCTGTTCGCCATCTCCATAATACTCTTTGAGATTGTTGTAAATGGTCTTTCTTCTCTGTTTGAAACAAGCTCTGACAAACGCAAAGAAATCGGAAGTATCCTCATCCTGTCTCTTGCGTGAAAACTGGATTATCACGCTGTCCACATTCGGAGACGGATTGAATGATCTTCCCGGCACTTGAAACAGTTTCCTGATATCAAACAGATACTGTCCTTCCACCGACAACGCACTATATTCCTGATCATTTGGCTTTGCCGCAAAACGATCACCGACTTCTTTCTGTACCATAACCGTAATGTAGGAAATATCCGGATTATCAAACAATTTAAATAATACAGGCGTGGTGATGTAATACGGCAAGTTGGCACAGACACTCACAGTACCGTATTGCTCTTTCAATTCCCGAACCTTCTGCTCCAGATCCGTTTCCAGAAAGTCCTCCAAAAGAATTTCCACATTGTCATAGGCAGACAATGTATCTTTCAATACAGGCAATAAGTCTTCATCGATTTCAAAAGCCGTTACATGTTTTGAAAAACGTGCAAGCTGTTCCGTCAGGCTTCCTATGCCCGGACCTATTTCAATTACCGCTCCTTCACAATGCGACTGTTGTGCACATCTTTCCACAATGACCGGATCCACAAGAAAATTCTGGCCGAACCCCTTTTTTGCGCGCAGGCCGTATTTTTCCAGTATTTCTTTCGTGTAGGATGGTGTTGCAATCCATCTTGTCATATATCCAGTACCTCAATCAGTTCTTCTTTTGTAATGCCAAGGCAGTTCATCCTAATCCGCATGGTTTTTGCGGTTCCGGTACCGATATGCAAAGCCATACCGACTTTTTCCCGCAATTCTCCGCTGTCCTCTCTTCCCATCAGTCCGAGCTCATAGAAATCCTGCGCCGTTATCTGTTCAACAGGATCTTCCGTATAGGTGATTAAATGCGATAAGGCTTCCTCCAGCACTTCCTTGCAAGCATGTTCCACACCCACTTTTTTCGTTGTATGGGCGTTTGCCTTATCCACAAAGGCATTCTTGCATCCCGGCACCTTCCGGTTGATCTGGTTCCTGATCCTGTTGCCCGGGCTGTCAGGATCCGTAAAGATGATGACCCCTCTTTTTTCCTTTGCCTTGCGAATTAAATCGATTTTAAAATCCGTAACATCTGTACCGTTGGTTTCCAGGGTATCACAGTCAAAATACTGCTTTAAGGTTGCGGTATCGTTTTTTCCCTCCACAACGATCAATTCCTGTATTTTTTTCATTGGCACAAAAACCTCGTCCAGTTTTCATCAATGGCATTTGCCATTTCTTCCACACTGATGTTTCTGACATCCGCCATTTTGCGCACAATCAAGGGAATATAAGAAGGTTCGTTTCGTTTGCCTCTCATGGGCACAGGTGCCATATACGGACAATCCGTTTCACTTAGCAGATATTTTATATCAATGTCCTCACACACCTCTACAGAATGTCTGGCATTTTTAAATGTCAAAGCGCCGCCAAGAGCGATATAATACCCGAGTTTTGTAAACTCCCTGGCCATTTCTTTTGTACCCGGAAAACAATGCATCAGGCCTTTCCAGTGATGTTCTTTCATGATATCAAAGGTATCCTGTATGGCCTCTCTGGAATGGACGGCAATCGGTTTGTTTAATTTTCTTGCGAGTTCAATCTGCCGGATAAAAAATTCTCTCTGCAGAGCCTGCATTTCCTTATCTTTTTCCCAATGATAATCCAGACCGATTTCCCCGATAACGTCAATCATCGGATCCTTTGCGATTTGTACAAAAGCATCCCAATCCTTTTCATTGACATCACAGGGAAATATCCCTGTTGCAATGGAGAACTTCTTTGGATTTTTTCTTTTGACTTCAATCGCTTTTAAAGCCTCGTCCTTGGATAAAGTGATGATCATGATGCGGTCAACATGGGCTTCTTCCGTCCTTTTTAACATTTCATCATAATCTTCTTCAAAACTTTCATCCAAGATATGCGCATGTGTATCTACATAATGTATCGTCATCCTATTTTCCCAGACAGAACCTGCTGAATATTTCATCCAGCAAATCCTCTTTGCCTGCCTTTCCTGTTATCTGTTTTAGAGCATTCCAGCTCTTCTCGAGATCAATCGTTACAAGATCCAGTTCCATGCCGTCCTCTAAAGATTGTAATGCATCCTCCATGCTTCTTTTTGCCTGTAAAGCCAGTCCGATCTGTCTCTCGTTATTCAGTGTATCGGTATTTAATGCATACAGTTCTTTGTCATACTTTCTCTGTATCTCTTTAACAAGTGAATCAATTTCTTTATTTTTAGCACTGATGGACAAGCCATCACTCTCTTTCAGATCGGTTTTATTGTAGACAAGAATACGGTTCTTCCCTTCTGTTTTTCTTAACAGTTCTGCATCTTCCTCATCCGGTTCCCTGGATGCATCTAAAACCACAATGACAAGTTGTGCCCTTTCGAGTGCTTCCAAGGATTTCTGAATGCCAATCTTTTCCACAATATCTTCCGATTCTCGTATGCCTGCCGTATCTATCAGGTTTAAAGTAATACCCCCGACTCTGACACTGCCTTCCACTAAGTCTCTTGTCGTACCGGCTATATCCGTGACAATTGCCTTATCCTCTTCCAGCAATGCATTCAGCAATGAGGATTTCCCTACATTCGGTTTCCCCAGAATAACGGTATCAATACCATCCTTAATCGAAATGGATTGTTGGGCTTCAATAATAATCCTGTCGATATCTTTGATCCATTTTCTTACGGAAGGCAATATCTCCTCTTCGGTCAATTGATGTACATCATCATATTCCGGATAATCAATATTCACTTCAATATTGGCGATGATCTGTGTCAGTTCTTCTTCCAGAGGTTTTAACAGTTTTGTAACTGATCCTTTCAAAGAGTGCACAGCGCTTCTGGCATTGGATGCATCTCTGGCAAGAATCAGATCATTCACGCCTTCAGCTTGTGAGAGATCCATCTTTCCATGCAGAAAGGCTCTTTCGGTGAATTCACCGGGACGTGCCATTCTGGCCCCATGACCCAGTACAAGCTGTAATACTCTCCTTGTGATATATATACCGCCATGACATCCGATTTCCACGACATCTTCGCCGGTATAAGAATGCGGTGATCTGAAGATACTCACAAGTACTTCATCAACCGGTTCATTGTTTTCCTGTATTGTTCCATAGTGGATGGTATACCCTTTCGCTTCCCGCAAGTCTTTTCCCATCAATTCCGAAATTACGGATAAAGACTCTGAACCCGATAAACGGATAACGGATATTGCACCCATGGCATTGGCAGTGGCTATTGCAGCAATCGTATCTTCAAACATGTTCACCCTTTCTTATCTCCACAAGTTTACCACTCATTCTTTATGATTTCCATTGTTCGTGTTAAGATATTCACCATGTATCAGACAGAAGTAAGCAGGGCACTGCAGGAAATCGGGTATCTTCCGCTTTTGCCCATACAGAAAGAAGTTATCCCGCATATCGAAAACAATGAACATCTTTTCGTACAGGCAAAAACAGGATCGGGAAAAACCGCTTCCTATTTAATACCGCTTTTATCCCATTGCAAAAGATCTTTAATCATCGCTCCGACAAGAGAGCTTGCCCTGCAGATTGAAACAGAAGCTCTTAGAATTGCTTCCTACACCAAAATTCATTCAGCATGTCTGATCGGCGGCATCGATTACACAAAACAGGAAAACAGACTGCGGGCAAAACCGGAACTCATTATCGCAACAGCTGGCAGATTACTGGACTTGTCCTCACAAAACAAAATTGATTTTTCCCGATTGGAAACAGTTGTTTTGGATGAAGCAGATCAAATCATTCATACCGGCCAGTATGAGGATGTGAAAAAAGTCCTTGATCAGATCTTACAGCCGATACAGCTGATCTGTCTTTCCGCCACATGTGAGGAAAGACTTTCTCAATATCTTCCCGAAAGTTATGTGACACTTCAATTTGATGAAAACAGAGTCAATGAGGATATTGTCTTATGCCATATACAAACCGAAGAAAAGACAAAAACCCTTCGCAAACTGCTTCAGAATGAACCGATCCAAAAGGCGATCATTTTTGTTAACCACAAAAGTGATGCACTTTATCTGGAAAAGAAATTTCTTCATGAAAATATACTCTGTGCCCCCTTCTCTTCCGCTCAGGATGAAAACAAACGCATCCGAACCATACGTGATTTTACGGAAGGAAAAATACGCATACTCATATCCACCGATGCCGGTGCACGAGGCCTCGATATTCCCGATCTTTCCCATATTATTCACTATGATCTTCCTTTTGACAAAGAAACCTATATCCATCGCTCCGGAAGAACCGCCCATCAACAGAATCAAGGTATTTCGATCGCCTTCCTGAATCAGGAAGAAGCGGAAACAGAAACCGGGAAATACATTCTTTCCCAATCAATACCTTTCGTCTTCACAAACAAAAACGGCAATAATCTGACCGTGCCTTTGGCACAAACAAAAAAGAAAAGCACAAACACACAAACGATTTTAATCCGGGCAGGAAGGAAAGACAAAATCCGTCGCGGAGATATTGTCGGCAGTCTTTGTGCCATACTTCCTTTTGAAAAAATCGGTACGATTGAAATCCAGGACCATTACTCCCTGGTAACCATCCTTGATGAAGAAACCACTCTCCTCCAAAAAATCAATCCTCTTACGATCAAAGGAAAAAAGAGAAAAGTTGAACAAAAGAATGCATGATTCCATTGTTTAAAACCATACATTCTTTTATAATTTTCGTAAAGAAAACGGAGGAATAATAATACTATGAGCTTTCCAAAAAACTTTTTATGGGGCGGCGCTGTAGCAGCCAACCAGCTTGAAGGAGCCTGGCTCGAAGATGGAAAACAGCCGAATGTCACAGATATCATGGTCGGTATCGGATCCAGAGATCCGGGCCTGAAATGGAATGAAGAAACCGGCAAATGGGAAATGTGCCTGAATCCGGACAAAGTCTATCTCAGCCATGACGGTATCGATTTCTATCACAGATACAAGGAAGATCTTGCCCTGATGGCAGGCATGGGCTTCAACTGTTTCCGTACTTCCATTGCCTGGGGAAGAATTTTTCCGAATGGCGATGAGGAAGAGCCAAATGAAAAAGGCCTCGCCTTCTATGATGCATTGTTTGATGAAATGATCAAAGACGGCATGACACCATGTATCACATTGTCACATTATGAAACACCGCTTCATCTTTTAACAGAATATGGCGGATGGTCCAATCCGGTCATGATTGATTTCTGGAAGAGATATGTCACAACCGTATTCAATAGATACAAAGGCAAAGTAAAATACTGGCTGACTTTCAACGAAGTAAATGCTATGTTGAGAAATCCTTTTGTGGCAGCAGGTATCCTGAATATCGATGATCCGAAAGATAAAAACGATCCGATCGGTTCCATTACCCAGAAACAGATCTGGCAGGGTTACTACAACATTCTCGTTGCCAATGCATGGACTGTAAAACTCTGTCATGAGATTGATTCGAACGCACAGATCGGTAACATGATGACAGCTTCCGGAACAGCTACATATCCGGATAACTGCAATCCTGATAATGTTCTCGGTGCTTTAAACACACAGAGAATGGCTGTCTTCTATATGTGTGATCCGATGATGCTCGGTGAGATTCCGGGTTATGTATATCGCATCTGGAATGAGAATCCTGATCTTAAGCCAACGATGGATGAAGAAGGATTACAATTAATCCGTGAAAACGTCATGGACTTTATCTCCTACAGCTATTACCGTTCTGCCGTTTACGCAGTGGATGCAAACATGATTTCCAATACAGGAGGCATTAAAGGAAAGAATAATCCATTCTTAAAAGAATGCAGTCCTGAACCATGGAGCTGGCCGGTAGATCCGAAAGGCTTGCGTTATACAATGAATGTCCTCAATGACAGATATCACAAACCTCAGTTCATCGTTGAAAACGGTATCGGCCTTGATGAGAATCTCGATGAAAATGGAACAATTGATGATCCGTTCCGTGTCAGATATCTTGAGGAGCATCTCCGCCAGGTTCATGAGGCAATTCTCGATGGCGTTCCATGTATCGGCTATCTCTGGTGGGGTCCGATTGATGTTGTATCGGCAGGTACAGGAGAAATGAAGAAACGTTACGGTTTCGTCTATGTTGATCGTTTCAATGACGGTCACGGAACACTGGAAAGAAAGAAGAAGAATTCCTACGATCGTTATAAAGAAATTATCGAATCCAATGGGGAAATCATTCTATAAATCTATCTTAAAAAGTCTCTGCCTGTAAAAAGGCAAAGACTTTTTTACTGTTTCACAAAAAGATAATTGTATTTTCTTTTCTGTTCCAGGAGAATATCCAATACTCTTATTTTCGTCTGCTCATCATAATTTTTTTCATTTTGAAGTATACTGACAATATCTTTTTCCTTAAAAGTAAAGTGAATCTGAATATCAAATACTTCTTCGGCAATCTCTATTTGACGTTCCAGACTGGAAGATATTGTTTTTCCTTTCACTGTTTCTATCATTTTATAGATATCCCCATGCATAGGATAATCAATGGTTGTATCCGACATAAGAGCGGCTCCATTGTCAAAAACAGGTGCATATGAAAAGCTCCCATCATCCTTCTGAATCAATGCGATATTGTGAAAATGCCTCTCTTCATTCAGAAATAAAGCATCTATTTCTAAAAGTTTACACAAATATTCACCAAAATGATTCAATCCTGTACATGCAATGACAGAATTTGTTATTTGAATCAACCTGTCTTTTTCATCAGGTATGTGCCATATAGCGCCATACAAATCATATCCGTATACTTCCAGAAACAATCTGTTCAAAGTGATCAGCCTCTCTCCCGGCCGAAGAAAGCTCATGCTTTGACAGCCATGAAATGTATTCAGCTTATAGGCAATATCCTCCGTTTCATAATCCACATACTCAGAAGGATCCAGAGAAGAATACTGCAACAGCCTTGAAACTACATATTCTGCCAGCCCTTCATAGCCGAGATAATCTGCTTTATACCATGTCTTATCCAGTACCCACTTCAATTGATTCCCTTTCGAAGATTTACGTTTATTTGTGAATGTATTTTCATCGTCTAATACAATCATATACCCCTCTCTATTTCAACCCGAAACGGATCCCCTTCCACTCTTCCTCCTGTTTTCTCAATGATTAACAAAGGATCATAATAAGGGATATCCAGTTCTTCCAGCTGAATCTTCATTTTATCTCTTGTCTCAGGGAAACATCGACTTTCCAGAAATTCTTCATAATCCTGATAATTCGGTTTCTGATTTCCTCCAAAAGCACATAACAGAACATTCTGTGTATAGTTCTTTATCTTCACTTTTCTTTGGATCATATTGACATCAATTACGGTGCACAAGGTATTATACCAATAATATTTTAATCGCAGTGGTGCTGTCTTTTCGGGTATCCGATAATATTCTGCCATCTCCGGTGTTTCCAGAAGAATCCTGGACAATAATACGACCGGACCGGTGATCGGACGATCATTCGCCTCCCAGTTTTCTATTGTTTTCACAGATACATTCAGCAATTCGGCAAGTTCATTCTGTGTCATTTGCAGCTTCTTTCTCATTCTTTTTATGTCATCTTTGTTCAAATGATCCGGCAAAGCGTATTTGTTTCTATCTTTTTTCATATAAAACCCCTAATATTTAGTAGTTATTTTATATTTTACTACTATTTTTTAGGGTTTCAAGTATAGTTTGCGAAAAGTAGGAATCATCCTGATACACTTTTACAGTCATATGATTCGTATTTTCTTTTCATATAAGTTACCATGATACTATCTAAATGAGGCAGATATGACGGTAAAAGAACTGTCTGAAGGTATTCGTGATGGAAAGTGGACAAGTGTGGATCTTGTCAGAAAATACCTGAAGTTCATAGCGGAGAATGACGAAAAATACAACAGTAAAGCCGAAATCAACGCCAATGCCCTGTTTGAGGCAAGAGCCATGGATGAAGAACTAAAACAAAGCGGCATGCGTTCCCCTTTGCATGGTATTCCCGTTCTTTTACAAGACAACATTGATGTCAAAGGCATGCATACAACAGCAGGATCCTATGCCATAAGTGATCTGATTGCCGAAGAAGATGCTTTCATCACCAAAAAACTGAAAGATGCAGGCGCTGTTATCCTCGGCAAAACAAACTTATCGGAATTTGCCTATTTCATGTCCAGACAGGATATGCCATTTCGTATAAAACCGGTATTGACGGAACGTCAAGTTCAGACAATTATACTCTACCCAAAGTAAAATGCTCCTTTTTGGAGCATTTAATTTGCAATTCCATGATGTGCCGTAAAGGATAAATCACTCAAAGGTGCAAAATGATAGCCATTTTCCAACCCCCAGAGAATAATACTTTCTACCGCATTGACCGAGAATTCCTTGATATCATGCTGAAGCACAACCGAAGGAACACCATGATCATGATTATACTGTATACCTCTTATAACATTTTCATATACGGTATTTGTATCTGTTGTTCCGCCCGCATCACCACTGGAAACATTCCAGTCAAAATACGTATAGCCGTATTCTGCTGCCTCCGCAGCCAATCTTGACATGATCCCTTCACTGTAGTTTGCACTGACAGTATTGGAAGAACCTCCCGGGAACCGGAACAATCTGCTTCTGTTTCCTGTCTGGGCTTCTATTACATCATTCACCCTGTTAAAATCATCCCAATACGCTTCATCACTTGCATAGATTTGTGCATAGTTATGTGAAGCTGTATGAACAGCTACCGTATGTCCTGCTTCAGCAGCGCGTTTCATGCAGTAGGCATAACCGGGATATGCATTTGTGGCAAAGAAAGTAACTTTCACATTATACTGATCCAGTACATCCAATAGGTGATCTGTATGACTTCCCGGTCCGTCGTCAAATGTCAGATAAATGGTATTCTCATTTTCAAAGAAACCTTTCACATGCACAATTCTTTCGGCAGAGGAAGCATTTCCATGTGAGTCCTCAACAGTATATGTCAAAGTATAATCTCCGTTCGTATGAACATCCACATTTCCTTCTACGATAACCTTGTCCGTGACATCCCCGTCGCAATCATCTTCCGCACTGTAATGATCCTCATAGGGAATGCCATTCTGCCAAGAGAATTCATTTCCTCCATCCATGGTTATTACAGGAGCTTCACGATCATCGTAAAAGATTTTTCTTCTCTTTTTGGTTGTATTTCCGCTGCTATCCGATACTGTGTAATAAACATAACCGTCCTTTTCTTCTGAAACAACCTGATCCGTCAAATCACCGTCATGAGGATCGGATGCACTGAAGCCTTCCTCTTCATAAGGATGATTGTATCTGGTGTAATGATCTTCTATGGTTTCCAGATGGATTACAGGACGATCAGTATCCACCACATGAATCACTCGGACTCCATCTGCTTCCTGATGATGATTCTTTATATGATAATGAATCTGATGATCACCCAAGTCATTGCTCAGATCACTCTCCGTATCTAATTCTGCTTCTTTTGTGATAAAAGGAAGCAGCGAACTTCTCCAATACACATTTGCACCGGGATCTTCAAAAGTTTCCGTATATTCCAATGTTATTTCAGGATCACCAATAATCTCTACAACCGGAATCCAATGATTCAGCAGGAAGAAACAGCCGGTCAATACAGCCGTGATGGTCAAAAATACCAATATCCATTTCTTCATTTTTCTCCCCCCCGATACCACCATAACACAACGGATGTTAAACATCTATCTCCGGTGCGTTTATTAATTGAATCTTAAGAGAAAAAAGATTTCCTCACGAATGGAGAAAATCATCTGTCGGTTCAATGTAGCAGTCATAAATATGATTCATTCTGACACCGATGTCATTGATGGATACCCTTCCTTCATATCCCTTCCTGACAATCATGGAGCGGTAATCCAGTTTGAATTCCTCAAAACGCTGATCCTGGATGTCGAATATCACATCTTTTTCCAGATAGCGTATACCGATGATATACCGATCTATACCATCAAAATATTTTTTGAGGAAAGTAAAATCTTTCAAAGGCATTTCAATACTGACCATATATCATCATCTCCCTTCTTCTATATTATATAAGAAAATTATCAGGATAAAACAAATATTCACGATTATTTTTCTGGCAGCATAACTGCTTTCCAAATATAATGGAAGTACAAAGAAAGAGCGATAAACCATATGAAAACATATTTCCGCAATCTGACAATCTTATCCGTGATCTGCATTATTTTTGCGTTTCTCTATTATGTAACACCGCATGTATTTTATCCGATGGTCATCAGTATCGTATTGTATGTTTCATACATGGTCATTGGTTTTTTAACCCTCAAAGCACAAGAGCGCAAGGAAGAACAAAGCCGCAGGGAATCGATTGAAAAAGAAAGCGAACAATGGTAAAGCAAGCCATTTCCGGTAATAAGACGAACCTGTTTCTATTTTTGAGAAACAGGTTTTTATTCACCTATTCCATAACAGAATATAAAATGTAAATGTTTATTTTTGTACATATTTTTCAGACATGGGATTGCCCTGCATCATACGTTATAATTTGTAAAAGATTTTTATAGACGATGGAGGATGTAATCATGCAACACTTCAAATTTTTACTCATTTCTTTTCTTCTATGCATGTCCCTGACATCCTGCACAAAAAACGATCCGGAAGATAGTTCTGCAGATGCTCCGGAAAGTGCTGAACCCGAAGCACAGGACACCGGAGAGATTGCAGAAACTGCAATGAATAACTTTCTGAAAAAGGTTGAGGAAGGCAATTACACCATCAACGCAGAAGGTTTTCTGAAGACTTCCGTATACTCCAATGACCTTGTATGGTTTGACTATACGGAAGACTTGTATGATGACTTTGCGGTCATGCGAGTAAATGATGAAGTATTCCGCGGACTTCTCAATGAAGGCACAGTAACTGATATCAGTTTCCTTGGTGAAGGTCTTGCGACTGATGCAGTCAAATCCAGGTTGTTAAATTACTGGCTGGATGAAGATGTTTCTCAAGGTAACATTTATAACCTCTTCTACAACCGGCAGGATGCACCGTTAACCTTTGTCTCCTATGAAGAGATTGTCAAACAGACTTTAATCTCCTTTGCAGGTTATGGTGACTCTGCTCTGAGGCTCATGGAAGAAGTGTATCTGGAAATGGATGATGTGGATCCGTCTGAAGTTCATCTGAAAGCTGTTGTCAACGATGATGTCGTTGCCCGTATATTCTACGATGATATCGATATTACTGTTACCTTCGGCAATGCGGAAGATAATGCTGTTGCAGAAGCATGGATGAGCAATCCTGTATATCCGGAGGCTAAAGAAAACTGGGATGATGCGGATGTCTTCATCCTCAATTCTGTATTCTTACCGGGATATGGAGAAGAAGCAGTGCCTTTTCCTGCATTTGCAAGTTATGCGTTGACAATTGACGATGAAAATTTTGTCGCCAATGATACCGTATATGTTCGTGATTCTAAAGCAAGTGAAAGTGACATGGAAGAGTATATTAATCTGCTGGTAAAGGAAGGATTTACAAAAGCGGAAGATCATGTATACCGCCGTATGCTGCGTGAGGATTATCAATGTTATTCATCGATTGCGGTTGAATACGATAACGGTGTAAATCTGACCGCCAATAAGTACTATGACTTCCCGGTTTACGATGATTTGGATGCTGCAAACACAGTGATTGAAAATCTCGGTTATCCGGCTTTGCCTTCTTCCGACAACTTTGAAAGCATTAAAGCGACAGACACGGCAAATGAACTGACTGAATCCTGGCTTTACTTCTTTACCTATGATTCCGTTTTATATGTGGATATGGATTATAAGGATTATGATGCAGCAGTTGCTTACATTGAAGAGTATGAAAAAACTTTAGCGGATGCAGGCTTCTCTCCGAAATATATTGATGACACGGATGAAGTAGAACGTTATGTTTCTGAAAATGAATTCTGCAGTTTCCAGTATCATTTCGGTGATGACAACAATGTCAGCTTCTTATTCAAGGCAGAAAAGTATATTCAGCCGGATGAAGCAGAAAAGCTGATTCAGGAAGCAGGTTTCCCGCCGATTGAACTGCAGGAACCGATTACCTGTCGTGATCTGACGAAATTTGAAAAAGTACAGTATGGGTTTAATTATATACTTTTCCTTGCTCTAAGCCAGACATACAAAAATGCCCGGGAAGCGGAAGAATTTCTAAACAGTTATGAAGCCATACTAACCGATCAGGGCTATGGCAGGATCAATCCCGATGAAGCCGGTTCTCTGAAACAGATTGCCATCTGCAATGAAGAAGAAGGCATGATGGTAGCGATTGATTTCTTTGAACAGGAAGAAAATACACTTGTCAACTTTGACTTCGGAGCGGAATAAACAAAGTTCAAAATAGAAATACAATATCTCCTGTCAGGAACAGGAGATATTTTGTATTCCATCCTCATTCATAAAACTTTATAATGAAAGAAGAAATTCCGGGAGGAGTATATGGCATTAAAAGAAGTATGGCCGGGTTATGAGACAATTGAAAGAATCGGCAAAGGAAGCTATGGAGCCGTTTATAAAGTCATGAAAAAAGACGCCAGCGGTGAATATTTTTCTGCAGTCAAAAAGATATCCATTCCCTCCTCTGAAGAAGAAGTCGATGTCTTACAGGATGACGGATATGATCATGAGAGTATCACCGCCCTGTTTGCGGAAAGAATGAGCAGGATTGTTGAAGAATTCAAACTGATGGAAAAATTCAAAGGCAATTCTCATATCGTTTCCTATGAAGACCATATGATTGTCCAGCATGAAAATGATCCGGGATGGGATATATTAATCCGCATGGAACTTTTGACAAGTCTCCCTAAATATTACAGCCTTCTCAACGAAGAAGAAGTCATGAAACTCGGCATCGATATCTGCGATGCTCTGGAACTCATCCAGAAGGAAAATATTGTTCACAGGGATATCAAGCCGCAGAATATCATGGTCAATTCCTTCGGTGCCTATAAATTAGGTGATTTCGGCATTGCAAAAACAATGGATCATGCAACCAAAGCCACCCGGATCGGCACGCCGGATTATATCGCTCCGGAAGTATTCCACAAGAAAGCTTATGGTTTTCAGGCTGATCAGTATTCTTTAGGGTTGGTTCTGTACTGGGCTTTAAATGAGAGAAAAATGCCGTTTGTGCCAACCGGCAAAAAAGCTCCTACCTATGAAGAAATCGAAACAGCCAAACAAAGGCGCATGAACGGAGAACCAATCCCTGAACCTTTAAAAGGCAATGAAGCATTAAAGAAAGCTGTTCTAAAAGCGTGTTCTTATGATCCGGAAGATCGTTTCACTACAATCACCGACTTTAAAAATGCTTTAAAAAATGCATTGTACAGTGATGAACCGACAAAAGAAATCGCAGATGCAGAATATATTGAAGAAGATTTTGATGAAAATGAAGAGACTATAGGCGCATGGGGAAGCCGGGATAAAACGTCTGTCGAACAGACCGGTTACAGGGAGACCTCATCTCTTCAATATACAGCAGGAAATACCGTACAAGCCATATTGGCTTCCTATTTACCGGCAATCTCCCAATCCTCACAGGATCATTCTTTGAAGTATACCGTCGGACCGGACTTTGATGAAAAGATTGTAAAGGATGCCAAAAAGATTCTTAAATGGAATCCCAAATATCCGATTGCGGGATGTCTTGTTTATTATTCCGACAATGTTCCTGCTTATGCATTTATCTTTGGGGTAGGTTCCGTATCCACAAACATGATGAAAAGCGGAAAAGATGTGATGTATTATGAATGCGCACAGGTAATTGCCTATCCCAACCGCATTACTATCAAACGTGAACATAACAACAAGGTCATTTACCTGACAAAACAGGATAAAACACCGATATGTTCCGGTGATCTTTTTAAAGATTTATTGGAAGCATTATACGAGCAGGACAAGTCACCGCTCAAAAGAAGAGTTGACAGTTCTCAAAAGAAACATACAGCACTCATTAACGAAGAAGATTTTGATGAAAATGAAGAAACAATGGGTGCATGGGGAGATTGGAATGCAACTTCTTCTGAACAAATAGAAAATGTTGAAGAGTCTTTCCCGGAGGAAATCCTTGAAACAGAACCCACCCCCATTGTCAACCAGCTATCTGGAAATCCGATTCAAAATATACTGTCTGCACATTTTCCGCTGATCTGTCAATCCTCACCTGATCATTCCATGAAGTACACAATCGGACCGGATCTTGATCCGCAAATCATAGATGATGCCAAAAAAGTTTTGCAATGGAAACTCAAATACAAAATTGAAGGATGTCTTGTTTACTACACAAACAATATTCCTTCTCACGCGTTTTTCTTCACGAATACAAGCATCTACACAAATACGATGACATCCAGGAAAATGCTGTATTATCATGATGGTGAAAAGATTACTGCCTATAAAAACCCTAACCGTGTCACTTTGAAACAGAGCAATAAAAACAAGGTCATTTATCTGACAACACCGGATAAAACGATCATGTGTTCCAGTGAGCTTTTTAAAAACATGTTACAGGAGCTTTATAAAGAAGATCGGAAAAAACTGGAAAAGGCCCTGGGATCTGCACATAAAACAAATCCTCTCGATATTGACAAGGAGGCTATTGTTAAGAACTATCTGATGAGACTCAGTTCTGCAGCTCCTCTTGGTTTAACCAGTTATACATGTCAAAAGCCTGTCATCAACCAGACACAGACAAGACTGGCAATCAGTCTTCTGCGCATCACTTCCACTCATTCAGGAATCATAGGCTGCATTTTATCAACCCATAAATCTCTTACTCCCTGGAAACATACGCTTTTATTCACCCGAAACGAATTCTATTCCAACATGTTTGTCTCTTACAGCACCAAATACATTGAGTATGAAAGGATCGTTAAAGTTGAAATTGTCCGCAAAGACAATAAATCAGAATTGTGGATCACAACTGTCAACAAGTCCAGCAGCAGAAAGACAGTCTCTGTATTGAATCTGGTAGAAAATGTCAGCTTTTTCGGCAAAACCACTGTTATTTATTCACCGGAAATTCTCAAGGAAATGTTGGAGAAACTATCCGGCATTGCATAAAGAAAGAGTAATATTATGAATATGAAAAATACAGGCGGATGGTCTCTCGTCCTGAGAATGTCCATCCATGTGCTGATTGCGATTGCGGTAATCGTGTCAGCTTCAATCATGCATGGAAGATATGCAAGTGTAAAAACCAGTGATGTGGATCCCGTCATCACAGCCACACCATCCCCAACACCTGAAACAACACCAACATCCGAACCGGAAGAAACCGAACAGGCGGTTGTTGAAGACCGCCTGCAAAGAATACTGGACAGAGGGTGTATTAACGCAGTAGTCTGTACGGAATACCCGGGCTTCTTTATGAAAGATGTCATGGGAGACGGAAGACAAGGCATTGACATGGCTGTATTTGAAGAATTCGCAAAAGAACTCGGCGTGGATTACCGCATTGTCAATTATTATGACACCCACCAGGAAACTTTACATGCATTGCTTGAAAATGATGATGTTGATATTGCCTTTGGCGGATTAAAAGGTGATCCGGATTACATGGATCTGACGTTACAGACAGACCACAGCTTATATCTTTCCGACCCCATGGTTATGATTACACGCAAAGAGGATAATGTAAAATCCATAGATGAAATCATCCAAAGGAAAAAAGATATCATGCTGAAAGTGCCTGAAACCGAAATAAATAATTTTGATACTTTATTTAACAATATCGGTGTAGAAGGATATCTGGAAACCACCGATTATGACGAAGTCTTTACCTATCCACGGGATAAAGCGTTCACAAACCTAATGCTTTATGTGACATTACATGAATCATGGCCTTATGCCTTAATCGACCGTTTATCTGCAGTTATTAATTATGATACGGAAATGTGGTCATGGGATGATGTTGATATTCAAATGCTTGGATGCAATTATGCTACTTATTTTTATGCAAAGAAGGATTCACGCAGCCTGATCCAGGCAATGAATGAATATCTTACTGAATTTACTGCCGATACTTTTGCCGAATTCAATCAAAACTACGGGAATACGAAAGTGTTTTTTTCGAATAATATAATGTATTCCTATGAATTGGGAGATAAAATTATTTTTAATTGACACTGACGGAGGTACTGTTTTATGGAAGCAATATTACGAGTAGCGGATAAAAACGGAATCCGTGATTATGACTTAAGAAAAGAGACTATGCCCGTTTCTGCTTTTCAGTTTACCGCAATGAAATCAGAGCATGATCAATGGATGTACTATTGTACATCTCCCGTTAAAGTCAATGGAAAAGATTCCGTTACCGGCACACTCAGAACAGGAGATATTTTCGCTATTGATTATGAGACCAGAACAACTGTTTTTATTCTTTCTGTCAGAAAGACAGATAAAACAATTCTGGATATTCATTACGGCATAACCATAGGCAGAAAGGAAGAAAATGTCTTACAGCTGAAAGATAGTTTTGTTTCCGGCCGGCATTGCATCATCCATCAGACTGATACTGCTTCCTATATCATGGATCTCAAAAGCACAAACGGCACCTTCGTCAACAATAAGAGAATTACTCCGATGAAATCGGCAGTACTTCACGATCATGATGTCATCAAGATCGGCAGCTATACTTTTACGATCGAAGATAATCATATAGTCTCTTTGAATGAAGTCGTTTATCATGAAGAAAATCTGTCAGATGCCTCCATAAAAGCAGAACCTCTGTTTCCTTTAAAAGATACAAAAACCGGGAAAAAGATTTCTTATGCAAAACCAAACGGTTCTCCATATCCATGGTTCTCGATTGCCCCGAGATTTGTTAATGCAAAACCGGAACTTGTCTTAAATATTGAAAGTGCACCGAACCTATCTCAAAAACCGGGCATGGGCATGATGGGCATCGGTTTCAGCATCCCTGCCATGGCTTTCGGTATAGGAATGTCTGCTTTAAACTATGCTTTAAAGAAGAAGAAATATACAAAACAGGAAAAAGAAAGAGCCGAATTATATGCGAGATATATTTCCGGCATTGAATCTCAGTTATCTGAATTCCAGAAAAAAGAAAGAGCATATGCTTCTTCTCTTTATCCGGATCTGAAAAACTGTTTTTCAAGATTGCAGGGACCTGCAAAAAACCTCTGGGAAAGGCATATTGAAGATGATGATTTCCTGAGTGTACGGTTTGGTCTTGGAACACTGCCTTCTTCCGCTGTCATCAATATTCCCCAATCCCATCTTTCTCTGACAACCGATGAGTTTGAACATGTTCCCGGTGAGATCAAAGAAAAATATTCTCATACTGAACATATGCCTGTAACTGCCAGCTTAAAAAAAGACGGTGTTATCGGCCTTATGGGCAGCAAGAAAGAAACCTTTACCCTTTTAAGAAGCATGGTGATGCAGGTTGCCGCATTGCAAAGCTATGAAGAAGTCAAAATGGTTTTATTCTGTAAAAAAGAAGATCTGAAAGAATGGGACTGGATGCGCTGGCTTCCGCATTGTTTTAACCGGGACAGGGATCTTCGCTATATCTTTACCGAAGAAGACAAACAGGAAGAAATATTGGTTTCTGAAATTAAAGCCATTCAGGAAAGAATGAACCAGACTTCTTCCTGGGGATATGGCAATTCGGTAAGCCGTATGCCTTTTTATCTATTTATTGTCACTGATGCTTCCTTACTGGAAAATAATGCCATCGGCATGGCTTTAACACAAAACAACAGTGATTTGAATGTATCGGCAATTGTCACAGGAAAAAGCAGTTCTGATTTCCCGCACAGCGTCAGATGCCTGGTAAACGTTTCCGGTAATGGATCTTATCAGAATATTTCCGTAAAGAAAGAATACAATGAAGTATCCATAAACAGTAATGAAGCTTATGTGGATTTCTCTTTATATGAATCAGCCGCAAGAAAACTTGCGCCTGTCCGATTAATCGGTGCTGCATCCTCTTCTAAATTTGTCTTGCCAAACAATGTTTCTTTATTTGAAGGTTTAGGTATCACAAACAAATCTTCTATTAATCCATCGAAATATTGGGAAAATGCAAAACCGGAAGAGTCCATGGCCGTACCCATCGGTATCAATGATCATGGCGATCCTGCAATCTTTGATATTCATGAAAGTAAACAGGGTGTCCATGGTCTTGTAGCAGGTGCATCCGGAAGCGGTAAATCCAAGATGGTACAAAGCTGGATAGCATCCATGGCTTATCATTTTTCACCCGAAGATGTCAACTTCATCCTGGTAGATTTCAAGGGTGAATCTTTGGTCACGCCATTCAAGAAACTGCCGCATCTTGCCTGTTATACAAGTAATCTGGATTCGGATGTGCGAAGAAAATTCTTATCCATTGAAAGTGAAATGGACAGGAGAATGGAATTGTTAAAGGAATATGAATGTGATGATATTATTGCCTATCGCAGAAAAAGAAGAAATCATCCATCTATGCCGAATCTTCCGTTTTTGATTCTTGTCGTAGACGAATTTGCCAACTTTAAAACCGAATTCCCGGAATTTACCGAACCGATCGACCATCTCTATCAGGCAGGACGAGCCCTTGGTTTCTTTGGTATTTTGATGACGCAGAAACCAGCCGGCAAAGTCACCGAACAAATGCGTGCCAACATGGGTTTCAGATGGTGTTTACGTGTTGATACGACAGCTGACAGTAAAGAAGTCATTGATACAGGTGACGCTGCGGAATTAAGAAATCCCGGAAGAGCGTATATGTCTGCTGCTGACGGAACGTATGTATTAATGCAGGCTTTCTATGGGGAAATGCCTTATGAAGAAGAAAGATTAAAGAATCACATAGACAGTGCAGTCTATGCCTTAAAACCAAACGGTATGCATGAAACATATCAAAAAGGCGAAGCAGATTCTGCATTATTACCGACGGAATTATCTGTCTTCAGTGATGCGATAACTGAATACTGTACCTCCCATAGCATCCCTTCTGCCAAACCGATCTGGCAGAAAGAACTGCCACAGAAACTGGAACTAACAGATATGCTGAATCAGTATTCTGCAAGAACACAGAGAATCAATCCTGTTTCCGTATTGGGTTTATATGATGATCCTTCTCATCAAAAGCAGGATATCACCACCCATGATTTGTGGAATGACGGCAGTTTCTCCGTATATGGTGCACCGCAATCCGGCAAGAGCCAGTTCCTGGAAACATACATCCTTTCCCTTTGCGAAAGATATACACCGAATATCGTACAGTTCTATATTCTTGAGTGTGGAGGGTTCCGCTTAGAACCACTATTATCCATGCCGCATGTAGGAGGATATGCCTCTGACAGCGATATGGAATGCATACAAAGAATCTTGAAATATCTTTTGAAAGAATTAACCAGACGAAAGAGAATCTTCCACCAATTGGGTATTGCTTCCATGGAAGGCTATTACGAAGTCAAAAGAGAATATCTTCCGACAATTTCTTTAGTCATAGATAATCTGAATACTCTTACACAGAACTACAGCCAATTGACAAGTGATATCGTCAAGCTTGCAAAAGAAGGCGGTTCTTACGGTATTCTTTTGGCAGTTTCCTTTGCGGGAACATATGGTACATATCAGTTTACCCAGAGTATCCGCAGGGTCTTTGCCTTACGCCTGAATGATAAAACAGACTATGCTTCCCTGACAGGAAAAGTAAGTGAAGATGTCTCCAAATTACCGAGAGGCAGAGGTTTCGTCGGCGAATCGGGAAAAGCATTATTGATGCAGACAGCAGTGCTATATGTCAATGACAGTGACGCAAAAAGATCCATCAGAATTCATGATCTTGCCCTTGAAAAAACAAGACAATGGCATGGCACTTTACCCGAAACCATTCAGAGCATGCCGGAAGAAATCTTCTATGGCGATATTCATGGAAAAACTTATCTGCTTGGTCTCGACTACACCGAGGTACAAAGCGTATCCGCCAACCTGAAAGATTACCGCAGTATCATGATCAGTTATTTCAAAAAGGAAAGCAATGTATCCTTATTGCGCAGCCTGATCAGACAAATACAGGAAGAAGATGGTGAAATCTATCTCTACAGGGAAAAACCTGAAAGATATGATGATCTTCTTGACCCATCTCACATCATCTCCAATCTGACGGATCTGGATGCCTTCCTGATGGAAATGGCACAGATGTTAAAACAGCGTCAGCAGGAGCTGAGACAGAATCCTGCGGCAGCTTTCAAACCATTGGTCATGATTATAGATGGGTTAGCCAAAATCATGAAGGAAGGTACCGTAGAAACAAACCAAAGACTGGAAGTCTTTGTCCGCTTAGGTGAAGGAATCGGCTTTATGTTAATTACCGCAGATACACTGGAAGAAATGAATTATGTCAAGTTCATCGGCGGAAACATCCTTGCGGTAACATTGCGCAAAGGACCGAAATTAATACTGGGAGGAAATATCAATTCCCACCAATTGATCTCTTCACTCGATATATCTTCTACCCATCCGCAACCGTTAAAATGGGATGAGGGCATATACCAGGAAAATGAGAATGAAGAAAATATTTTCTTCAAACTGATGCAGGGAGACTGACGTTAGCATTTTCCTGTATTTACCGGTTAATAAATTAGTAAAAACAGATAATAGTCTTATAATGCATTGACAAAAGCATGTTAGAATATTTACAGAAAAAAGATAGAGGCCAATATGAGCAAATATCAAGATTTTAAGTATTATCAGAGAAAAGAAAAAGAATATGCCGATAAAAAGCGTGCTGCCAGAGACTTTATCCAAAAAGGAGATAAAGGCTGGCCTTCCCGTTATTTCCTCGATCTTGGGCAAACTTTCCTGGAATTTCTAAGAAACTTTGAAGGCGGAAAATATGAATGGACCGGTGAAGACGCAGATGCCTGCTACAATAAGATGAAAGCACTTCGTGAAGAACAGAACCAGAATCGCCTTGCCTTCCATGCAGCATTTGAAACAATCATCAACAATCTTGAAGAAACACGTTTAAGCTATGCAAGAAAAGCGATGAGCACACTGGAATCCTTCAGTGATTTAGATTGGGCTGAATGCACATTAAAAGAAACCCCTGACTATCTGAAGGATCTTGTAAGGAAGATGTTTTCGTGAGGTGAAGGATGAGATCATTTTCAAAAAAAGAATGGTATTTCCTGTTAAAGAGTATCGGATGTGATGAAGAAATGTTATCCTTTCCGGTTACTCTGGATCAGAATAAAACCCTTGAAGAATATGTCTCTGTCAGAGATCAATGGTTAAAGGATGATCTGATTGATCTTGACTTCGATGGCACAATTCATTGTCTTCCTTCCTTTGCCAGAGAGATTTATAACCTGACAAATACAGGTTCTATATTCAAATGGGATAAGGAAAACACAGAGATCTATATCCGGGGACCTGTCGATGTTCTTCTTATCAAGGAACAGGATGATACAATCGAAATCCAAACCATCCGCAATATTGAGATGGTCGAATTGTTCAAAGATTCTCTTTATACAGGTCCTTCAGGGAAAATACATACAAAACGAATTTCAGACAACCTGGAAGCTGAATCAGATCTGACAATGTACAAAGCAGAAACAGATGAACTTGCCGAAGTTCTCGCAAAACATATGAATTTATTGTTTGAGGAATGGAAAGATGAATGAGCGCGTCATTATCACATTAAAATACGGAAAACAGGAAGCAGATTTCGATCTTCCCGGGAAAACAAAAATCAAGGATTTCAAGGAAGACCTAAAACAGCTTCTCATGAAAAAATTCTCCGATATTCCTCTTCGTGACAGTACTTATGTTCTGAAACATAAAACGAATTATCTTTCCGATGAATATTCACTATATGATTACGGCATCTACGATGGAGAAAAAATAACGATAGAAACAGTTACCCGTTAAGAAAGGAGGCACCATGGCAAAATCAAGTTTTGATCCCGATGGATATCAAAGATTGCAAAAAGATTATGAAAAAGTAATGGCTGCCTTTGGTGATCTGTATCAGAATGTAACCGGTTCTGCTGTTTCTGAATATATCAACAATTACAGAGGGGGTTCAGAACTCTCTCAGGCTGTAGAGAATTTCAAAGCCACACAACAGAAAGCCCTTGACATGGAGGATATCCTGCAAAAATACTTTGAAATGATGACAGGTACCATGGAAGAAGGAAACCGGAACATGTCTTCTGTTGATACACCTGATGCACAGGTACCGAAATTCAGTGAGATGGAAGTGTCTTCCAAATCCGAAAGATATGCAGGATATATTTCTTATGAGTGGAACTGGCAGAACTTCGATTTCTCCAGAGACTACAATGATATTTATTCCTTCACGAACTCTTCCACATACAATTTTAAAAATGCGGCAATAACCGGCAGAAGCGAATGGGATAACACTAAACTGTATTGGCAATGGCTTACCGGAAACCTGGATGAATACACGGATGAACTCCTGGAAGCATCCTTGATGAGTACATTAGATGCCATGGCAGATACTATGGCATCCTCCGGTGGATTAAACGGGGAATTTAAAACTCTCACAGGACAAAAGAACTGGGATAAATGGGTTGGTACTGTATCTAAACTTCTGGAGTCCTATATGAAAGCCGGGAAAAGCAGGGCTGAATTTTTTGCCTCAGATGATTTTAAAAAGGTTTGTCAGGAATTCGATTATCAGCTAAATATCCCACTAAAAACGATTTGTGAACGCATTTTCAATGAAAAAGTCTGGTCAGGAATGGCCCATGTAGCCAAGACGGCTGAAAAAACAGCTGATTTCATCTCATATTTAGATCCGATGTTCAAGGCAATGCAAAATGTATGTGCGGATTATTCAACGCAAATATCTTATCTGGATACAATGCAGAATTCTCTTCTTGCTGCCGGTTATCCATATGGTCCGGTACATAAAATCATTAATGAAGCAAGAGAGAAATATAATGATGCATTGTACCGGTTCTCAGATGATTTCTGTGTTGTTATTGAAAAGGCTGTAACCAAAAAAGCCAAGAAAACAGTCGGTGAAATGGTCCCGATCGTAGGTAATGTAGACCGCTGGCTGGGTTATTTCTCCACAAGTGCAAAACTATTCCATGGCAACACAATTGCTGCTGATAAAGCATTAATGGGTTTAAAACAATATGATGCGGTTCTGACCAACACATACGAGAAATACCAGAAAATGATCAGTGACGGTGTCGCTTCTCAGGCAGACATGAAGGAAGCCGACAGAATCTTCAGAATTCTATGCACTACCAAACAACAGGAATACAAAAACATGATGACGATGTGCAGCAAGGGAAGTGCCGATTACCAAAAGTTCCAGCGTAAATACAACGAATTAACCGAGTGGTTAAAGAAGGCAAATCAATAAAAACTATTAAGCTTATCAACAAAGAAAATACCATAAACCATTAAATATTTTTAAAAGAAAAAGGAGAGTAAAAAGTATGGCAACAATGGATTCCAATCAATTAAGAACAGATGCAGGCACAGTCAGAAGTGTAGCTGCAAACTTCCAGACAGAATTAACACGTTTAGGTTCTGTTGTCACATCCACAAAAGAATACTGGCAGGATGAAGCTCAGGTCAGTTTCGAAGAACGTTATGTAGAATTCAAAGCAACAATGGATAAATACCTGCAGGCTCTTGACAACTATTCCAAAGCAATGGATGCATATGCAAACCATATGGATGAAACAAGACAGAGCGGCAAGTCCATGTTTGACTCCATGAGCCAGATCGGATAATTCCCGGATTATCTGCTATCTTCATTCACTTAAATTCTCTCTGCAAGATACCATATCAGGCAGAGAGTTTTTTAGATATTACTTATCAGCCACTTGCCAATTGTTCAAGAGAACAAGATAATATATGCATCAATGAAACAGGAGAATACTATGATCTATACAGAAATGACTAAAAAAGCATTGAAACTGTGCTTTGAAGCACATAAGAATCAGGTGGACAAAAGCGGCATGCCGTACGTATTCCATCCATTCCATTTAGCAGAACAGATGGAAACAGAAGATTCGGTGATTACTGCCCTTCTGCATGACGTTGTGGAGGATACAGAATATACCATCGAGGATATAAAAGAGATGGGCTTTAGTGATAACGTCATTTCTGCATTGAAACTGTTAACGCATGATCCTTCCGTCCCCTACATGGATTATGTCAGAAAAATCAAAGACAATCCTGTCGCCAAAGCCGTCAAGCTGAAAGATCTTGCCCATAACAGTGATTTAACACGACTGGATTATGTAGACGACAAAGCAAGAAAAAGAGTTGAAAAATACAAAAGAGCCATTGCTCTTTTAAATGGTGAAGAAGATGAATTATGAAATCGGCACAGTTGTCATGGATGGATGGAAAATCATCGATAAAATCGGTGAAGGATCCTATGGCAGAGTCTTTAAAGTAGAAAAATCAAAATACGGCAATCTCAAAGATACCGCTGCCTTAAAGGTTATTCAGATACCGCCAAGCCAGGATGTGATCAAAGCACAGCTTGCGGAAGGAACCGATACCGGATCCATCCGCAATTCTTTAAAGGGATATGTGGATGACATGATCAGGGAAGTCAGTATTCTGAGAGACCTAAAAGACCATCACAACATTGTCCGGTATGAAGATTTTGATGTGATTGACCATTATCAAGAAGAAGGCATTGTGCAGTGGGATATTCTGATCCGTATGGAATTACTGACATCTTTGTTAGACCACAAGGTAAATCTTGCCATGCAAAACAAACGCATGGAAACAGATGACATTGTAAAACTTGGTATTGAGCTTTCCGATGCATTATCATACTGTGCACAAAACAACATCATCCACAGAGATATCAAACCCGGTAATATCTTTCTGAATAAAATCGGTGATTACAAGCTTGGCGATTTCGGTGTAGCCCGTAATGCGGAAAGCACATATGCCACAATGTCCATGAAAGGCACGGAATCCTACATGGCACCGGAAGTATTCCTTGATACAGGAAACGGTCATAAATATGGCGCAAATGTCGATGTTTATTCATTAGGACTTGTCATGTATGAGCTGTTAAACATTCGCCTTCCGTTTATGCCTCCTTATCCTGAACCCATTCTGAATATGGCCATGGAAAGAGAAAAAGCTCTCTTGAAGAGATTGTCCAAAGAACCTCTTCCAAAACCATTATTCTGTGACGATTCACTTGCACAAATTATTCTGAAGGCATGTGCCGGTGAACCATCGGAAAGATATCAAACTGCACAGGAATTCCATGATGCTTTGGAAGATTATGCAGTTTCCCTTCAGCAATCAACTGACGACATTGTTACAGAAGATACTGAAGAGACTGATCAGACAATCGGTGTTTTCAGTATACCGGAAGAAACAATCGGGGCTTTCTCCGATGTCATTCAGGAAGAAAAACAACCACATGAAGACACGACAGATAAAACCTTCGGAACCCGGTTTAAAGAAATCTATGATGCAGAAGATAAAAAGGAAGCACGTATTCTTCCCGATCCGGCTGTTGTATTGAACCAATATATTCCCTTGTTTGCAAATACGCGCAAGATAATTTTCTTTTCCCTCTATCCTGTGATAGACACAAAACAGTATACCCGTTGTAAGAACTACATCGGCGATATCCCTCCTCAGCATGAAATCCTTGCCTGCATGGTTCCAAATCCTATGCATACTTTTACAAAATTCGCCTTTGTGTTTACAAAGGATGCCATGTACAGTAATTCCGGAAAGTTTTGTGTGAAATATAAAGATATCGAAAAAACAAAAACATTCAATCTCCCCCACAGCTTTGGCAAGCATGTGAAAATCGGTTTAAAAGACGGAAACATTATTGTTTATCAGATGTCCAAAGGACATGAGAATCTCTATGATGGTGTAATCTTTGAAAAGATGATCCGCTCATTAGCCGGATTGCATCAGTGACATAATGCGCAAGCACAATGCTTACGCATTTTTTCATCAATATATTTCCACGGAAATACCATCGCAAAATGAATTAAAATTATGTAAAATACATATATGAAAGAGACACTTTTAAAATATTTAGACATCCCATTTATTTTGATTTTCATTCTGGTTATTTTTTGTGTGACTCTATGGTCTGCGTTTTCTTTCTTTCAAATAACCTGGCTGCCAGCTCAGCTTCTGCTTTTCTTTTTCACTGTTTATGTAATAGCTCTTGTCATATATTGGATTCGTTTGTTTATTATTTCGAAACAGTTTCAGGAGGAGTTGGAAGTCTGGGAGATCATTCAGAAAAAGAGTGTATCACTGGCATTATCCATGGAATTAAATCTTTGTTTCTCCATTTATTACATCTATGGTGCAATCCGTTATAAATCCGACTGGTTTGCATTTGTAGCATTCTTTTATATATCTTTAACCCTTGCAAGATTTATTTTATTAAGAGAATTCTGTTTCAACAGTGAATCCTTGATTACCCAATACAAACGATATATCGCTGCAGGATACTTTATGATGGCAATGATGATCTGTATGTTCTTAATGATTTTGATGGTCGTTAATAATAACTATGTCGTCAGCTATCCCGGACATTCCATCTATATTGCAGCAATATTTGCTTTATACCTGATTGTCTCGGCAGTAAAAGGGTATTTTCGCTATCGAAAGTATAAAAATCCTCTCCTGTCCGGAAACCAGATGATCTCTATCAGTGCTGCCCTGTTAGGTATTCTGTCCCTGCAGACTGCTTTTTTACCGATGGTAGACAGGTATCCGGATGACATCCATAAAATGAATATATTTACAGGATGTGTCATCTTCTTCATCATGATTTTCATGTCATTGTATATGATCATCCATGGAGGCAGACAGCTTGCCCATGGCATCGATGAAGATGGAAACAGAATACAAAGATGAATGACATTTTTTACATCTTTTTCCCCAATTTCATTCCTGTTTCTTCCAGAAACTTCTCTGTCATTTCTTCAGGAAAAGGATCCGCCATCCCTGTCTGAACCATAATTACATTTTCTGAAGGAAGATAGGATGGTGTTTTACTCACAGGAAAGCCATATTGTATGCATAAAGAAGAAGCGATACTCAGAATAGCATTCTGATTTACCTTATCAGAGATCTTCATTCTCCATCCTGTTTTATCTGCTGCTTCTTGTATTGTCTCTTCATATCTCTTTCCTACAGATGGACTGATGAAGCTAAGCTCAAAGTATCTGCCGATACCGTCATTCTTTATGCTTTTTTTATACGGTTTCTGTTTAACATCATAAAACACTGATTCAATTATCATCATTGCTGCATTCTGTTCAATAGGCTTATTACTCCCTTTGGGAACAAAGGCAGTGTCTTCCGCTTTCTTTTTGATGGTTGATGATTCACCGGGCTGCTCATTCAACAGAATCTGCCAGCCTATTCTTTCTTCCAGGACTTTTTTTATTTCCTGATCACTTTTCTTTATTTCGGAAATCCTGACAGAGAATGCTTTTTTATCTGTAAAATAGGAAATCTTTTCCACCCTTCCGAAGTACATCCCCTGTATCAATGCTGTTGCAGCGTTGAAATTCACAGTATCATTCAGTTTCAATGACCAGCCGTATTTTTCCCCTAATTTCTGATTTGCATCTGTAAAGACATTTTCTTCCATGACATCCGGGAAATCCACGGTAACTGTTACAAGCTTCTGCTCCGGATAATAACTTAGCTTTCGAATATCGATATCCTTCAGTATCTCTTTGACGAATGCTTCTACATCCTGAACCTTTATCTCGTTCTTTTTTCTGTATTCAAGTATCTCTTCATCTTCCATCGGCCGGATCATAAACATGCGTTTCATATCCCTTTTGAAATATCCGCTGCCCAATAACAATTCCTGTATGTTCTGCAAGTCATCTTCAACAACATTCTTTCTGCCGGTCAATTCTGCAATCTGATCCATTGTGAAAGCTCGTCTTGGGTAATTTGTATTCCAAAACTGCCGAAATAAAGATAATCCTTTTTCATCCTCCAGGCTGCCTGTAAATATATGTTCAAACTGAAAGGACAGCTGTTTTCTCTTATTACGTATTTCAATATTTAATGTCTCTCCGCCTTCAGGAATATATATTCTTCGGCGATAATCCTGTGCAAGATCATCACTCAAAGAAGAGATCGCTTCTTCATCACCATGCACAAGTATAATATTTCTCGGTGTTATCTGATCCATTAAACTCACAAGCTCCATCTTATCTGCATGTGCAGATAGACCTACCATCTCTACTCTGCATTTCACCGGATACACCGTACCATTCAAAGATATGGTATGTTCTGTCCCTTCCGCCAGAGCCATTAACGCTCTTCCGGGAGATTCTTCATCCTGATATCCGGTAAGAATAATACATGCATTTTCATCAGAAACCAGTTTGGAAGCATAGGTAACACTCGGTCCTCCCGATAACATGCCCGAACTGGAAACAATAATACATGATCCTTTTATATTCTCCATCAAAGCATTACGATCAGCGTGATTATCCACTGCCTTGATTTCATCAGAATAGAAAGGATCATCCCCATTCAGGATTCTCTTTGCCAGATATCCTCTGAGAAACAAAGGATGATTTGCATATGCAATATTAATATCTCTGACCATTCCATCTACAAATACAGGTACTTTAGGCATTTTTCCGCTTGCCATGGCATTTTTGATAATTAAGAGAACTTCCTGGGATCTTCCCAAAGCAAAAGCCGGGATTAAAATCTTTTTCCCTTCCTGAATACATTCATTCAATGTGCTGATCAAACGATTCTCTTCTGCCTGTCTGTTAGCGTGCAAACGATTTCCATAAGTTGCTTCTGTAATGGCAATATCCGGTCTTAATTTAGGTACTCTAGCGCCTTCAACTGTTCTTTGAGAAAACAGAGAATAATCCCCTGAATAAAAGAGCGCGCCATCCTCTGTTTCAATATAAATACAGGCAGCACCTGCTATATGACCTGCAGGATAAAATGTGACTTTTATATGATCTGATATTTCCACCGGTGTCATGTATTTGATAATACGGATACGATTCATCATATCAAGAACATCCTGTTCATTATAAATGGGAATTTCTTCCTCCCGTTGTCCCATGATTTTTAAACTGTCATATAACAGCACCCTGGATAATTCCTTTGTCATCATGGTCATATATATCGGGGCATTGGGATATTGCTTAGAGATCATGGGTAATGAGCCTATGTGATCCATATGCGCATGGCTGATCACAATCGCATCAATATTCCCCTGTATCTGTATACTGCGAAAATCCGGCAGTTTATCTTTGTTTGCGCTCTGTCGTATTCCCGCATCCATCAAAAGACCTTTCCCGCATGCAGAGAAATAAATACAGCTTGCACCTATTTCACCTGCACCTCCTGCGAATGTCAGTTTCATCTTTCCCTCCATACAGAAAACAAGAGTTGCCCCCTTGTTTATCGATTTCCTTCTTCAAGGTATTTCATATATTTTTCCGATACATCGTCTACTTTGCCCATTGCCATGACTTTTCCATGTGACAGCCATAAAGCATTCTCACAAACAGAGCGGACTGACTCCATGGAATGAGATACAAACAGCAAGGTTGTTCCGGAAGCTCTCATCTCAGCCATTCTCTTCTCACATTTCTTTTGGAAAGCAACATCACCAACCGCTAATACTTCATCACAGATCAAAATATCCGGATTAACCATAGTTGCAATGGAAAAGCCAAGTCTTGCCGCCATACCACTGGAATAATTCTTAATCGGCATATCCAGAAAGTTATGCAGTTCGGCAAAATCGACAATTTCCTGGAAATGAGCTTCCATGAATTTTTCATCATAACCAAGAACAGCACCATTTAAGAAGATATTTTCCCTGGCTGTTAAATCCTCACTGAAACCTGCGCCAAGCTCAATTAACGGAGCAATCGTTCCGAATGTCTGAACAGAACCTTTATAAGGTTTAAGAATACGGCATACCATTTTTAACATGGTAGACTTGCCGGAACCGTTTGTGCCGATAATCCCCCAGGATTCTCCTTTTTTTACTTTGAAGGAGACATCATCCAAAGCCAGAAATTCCTGAAACATCAGCTGATGTTTCACCAGCTTTACGAAGTATTCTTTCAGGTTATCTATTTTTTCAGAAGCGATATTGAAGCGTATCGTTGCATGATCCACAATTACCGCATAATCATCATTTCTATTTTCTGTCATCATGCACTCCTTTTAGATATAAAGAATGAAGCGATCCTGGTTTTTCATGAAACGCCATACGCCAAACAATAACATCAACACACTGACGAGGACACCCTGCAGAATTAACCCTCCTGCAGGAAAAGCAGCATCCAGTGCAATGGTACGGAATTGCTGAATATAAGCATACATCGGATTCAGATGTTTGATAATCCACTGAATGGTTTCACCGACGGTTTCCAATGGATAAAAGATCGGCGTTGCATACATCCATGCGGTTAAAAAGGCACTGTAAATATATTGAATATCACGGAAGAATACCGTTGCTTCCGCTAAGAACAAGCCCAATCCTAAGGCAAACACAAATACCTGCAACAGAATAAACGGAATAAACAGCATATTCCATGTGAATTTCACACCGCATACAATGAATACAATCAGCATTGCTCCCAATGAAAACAGCATGTTGACAAAGGAAGAAGAAACTGTGGATAAACAGAAGATGTATTTCGGCACATAGGTCTTCTTTAACAGTGATGCATTGCCGATAATCGACCACATCGCCTTGGATGTCGCCTCATTGGTAAAGTTGAAGATCGACTGTCCGATAATCAGATAAACCGGATAATTCTGAATATTGAAACGGAACATGTTGGAAAAGACAATCACCATGATTCCCATAATCAGCAAAGGATTTAGAATACTCCACAAATATCCAAGAAAACTTCTTCTGTATTTCAGTTTGATATCCTTCTTTACAAGCTGTCTGTAAAGAGGCATATATTTCTTTAAAACTTCAATTTGTTGATACATGTATTTCTCCCATATACGGAATGACTTTATCGCTTTTTCCCCAAAAAAGCAACTGTTACAAAGAAAGTTAAGAGAAAAAAGGGATTACAAATGTGATCCCCTTACCGATGTACTGCTTCAGCCATCTCCTTTACATATTTTCCAACCGCTTCCGGTGCTTCTTTTTTCTTTTCCCCGATCATTCGCACAATTGCTGATCCGACAATTGCTCCATCGGAAAAAGAGGACATTTTCCATGCCTGTTCCGGTGTGGAAATGCCAAATCCAACTGCACATGGAACATCTGTCACTTTTTTTACTGTTTCAACAATTGAGCCAATGTCTGTTGTAATGGCTGATCTGACACCTGTTACACCTAAGGAAGAAACAATATAGATGAAACCTTTTGCTTCTTTCGCAATCATTGTGATTCTGTCTTTCGATGTCGGAGCTATCATGGAAATCAGATCAATATCATACTTTTCACATGCTTCATCAAATTCCCCTTTTTCTTCAAACGGAACATCCGGAAGAATCAGGCCATCGATTTCTGCTGCTTTTGCCTTTGCAAGAAATTTCTCCATACCATAGGAATATACGACATTGGCATATGTCATGATTATCATCGGCAACCGAATCTCTTTTCTTAATTCCTCAGCCATTTCCAGAATGTCATCCGTTGTTACTCCGGCAGAGAGTGCCCGCTGATCCGCTTCCATAATTACCGGTCCTTCGGCTGTGGGATCGGAAAAAGGGATTCCCAGCTCAATCAAATCTGCACCGTTGTCCGCCATCTCTTTAATGATCTTTTTCGTCGTTTCCAAATCCGGATCGCCACAGGTGATAAAAGGAATAAATGCCTTATGATTCTGAAATGCTTCTTTAATTCTGCTCATTCGTACAAATCCTCCCCTCTGTATCTGGCAATGGCTGCGCAGTCTTTATCCCCTCTGCCGGAAACCGTTACAACGATGACCTGATCTTTATCCATTCCCGGTGCAATCATTTTGGCATAGGCAATCGCATGTGCACTTTCAATGGCAGGAATAATCCCCTCCGTTTTGGAAAGATATTCAAAGGCTTCCACTGCTTCTTCATCGGTTATGCCGATATATTCCGCCCTGCCGATATCATGCAGATAGGCGTGTTCCGGTCCTATACCCGGATAATCGAGACCTGCAGAAATCGAATAAACAGGTGCAATCTGCCCATATTCGTCCTGGCAGAAGTAAGACTTCATGCCATGGAATATGCCGAGTCTACCTGTGTTGATTGTTGCGGCTGTTTCTTTTGTGTCAATTCCTCTGCCGGCCGCTTCACAACCGATCAGCCTCACATCATCATGAATGAAATGGTAGAATGTACCGATCGCATTGGATCCCCCACCCACACAGGCAATAACCGCATCCGGCAGTTTTCCTTCCTTTGCCATGATCTGTGCCTTGATTTCCTTGGAAATAACAGCCTGGAAATCCCTCACAATGGTAGGAAAAGGATGAGGCCCCATCACAGATCCCAGACAATAATGCGTATCTTCAATACGGCTTGTCCATTCACGCATTGCCTGAGACACCGCATCTTTTAATGTAGCGGTACCGGTAATGACAGGAATGACATCTGCACCAAGCAGTCTCATCTTATACACATTCAATGCCTGTCTTTCCATGTCTTCTTTTCCCATAAATACAACACATTCCATGCCGAACAAAGCCGCAGCTGTTGCGGTAGCTACGCCATGCTGGCCGGCACCGGTTTCCGCAATCAGTCTTGTTTTTCCCATCTTCTTTGCGAGCAATGCTTGTCCTAGGACATTGTTGATTTTATGGGCACCCGTATGATTCAGATCTTCCCTTTTCAGATAGATTTTTGCTCCGCCAAGATCCTCACTCATTCTCTTTGCATAATACAATCTGCTCGGCCTGTTTGCATATTCATTGAACAACTCTGTTAATTCTGCATTAAATGTCGGATCATCTTTGTAGTTGTTGTAAGCTTCTTCCAATTCAATCACTGCATTCATAAGCGTTTCAGGTATATATTGTCCCCCATGAATGCCAAATCGTCCTCTTGTTTTCATTCTCTTGCCTTTCTGATAAATTCCCTGATCTTCTTTGGATCTTTCTTTTTTTCTGTTTCCACACCGGAGGAAGTATCCACCGCATATGGTTGATAGTGTCTGATTGCCGTTTCAACATTTTCCGGTGTCAATCCCCCTGCGAGAAAATATTTTCTGCCGAGATCTTTAATCAGTTTCCAGTCAAATGTTTTTCCGGTACCTGTACCGCTGTCAAGAAGCACATAATCTGCCATGGATTCTTTTGCCTTTTGTATATCTGCTTCTTCCTGAATCTTAAATGCTTTGATGATTGGCACTTCAGGATATCGCTTCTTTAATTCCTGAATATAACCATTATCTTCCTGTCCATGCAGCTGGATCCTGTCAATGCATCCGTTGTCCACAAAAGATGCGATGTAATCCAAATCCTCATTCACAAATACACCTGTCATCCGTATATCGGGACACAGTCGTCTTTTCATCTGCAAAGCAAGATCCATATCCACACAGCGCCAAAACGGTTTGGATAATATCATGCCTGCATAATCCGGGTGAAACCGATTGACCGCTTCAATATCTTCCAATGTCCGTAAGCCACAGATTTTCACTTTACTCATTGCTCAGCCTGATATAGTTTTCCATTGTTTGATATGCACTGCCGTTATCAATCAGCTCTTCCGCTTTGCGGATACCTGCTCCAAGAGAATCAGCCTTGCCGGCAATATAGATGCCTGCTCCTGCATTCATCACAACCGCATTACGTTTTGTACCTGTGATCTTGCCGGAAAGGATATCCCTGGTCGTCTGTGCATTTTCTTCCGGAGTGCCACCGGTTAGTTCTTCTTTTGTACCTGATACCAAGCCGAAATCCTCCGGTTTGATTTCTGTTGTCCGGTAATAACCGTCTTTAAGTTCACAGATGACTGTCGGTCCTACTGCACTGATCTCATCCAGTTTTGTTTTGCCGTAAACGACAAATGCTCTTTTAACACCTAATTTATCCAATACTTTTGCGATCGGTTCTACAAGATATTCATCATATACGCCTAAGACAAAGTATTCGGGTTTTGCGGGATTGGTTAAAGGTCCGAGAATGTTGAAGACCGTTCTGAAACCGAGTTCTCTGCGTATGGCACCGACATATTTCATTGCAGAATGATATTTCTGTGCAAAGAAGAAACACATGCCTGCATCTTTCAACATGTTTAAAGCTTTCTCAGGATCCTGCTGGATATTGACACCCAAAGCTTCCTGACAATCCGCCGTACCGCATAAACTGGAAGCTGCTCTGTTACCATGTTTTGCCACTTTAATACCCGCTGATGCAATCACAAAGGCAGATGTTGTGGAGATATTAAAAGTCTTTGCATTGTCTCCGCCTGTACCAACGATTTCCAATACCTCCATGCCCGGATGTTCTACCGGTGTTGCATGTTCCCTCATGGCTTCTGCACAGCCTGAAATCTCATCAATTGTTTCTGCTTTTGTACTCTTTGTGGTAAGAGCAGCCAGGAATGCAGCATTTTGTGTAGGAGATGTTTCACCATTCATGATTTCATTCATAACCGTGTAAGCTTCCTCAAAAGTCAGATCTCCTTTGTTGACGATTTTTTCAATTGCTTCTTTAATCATTTCTAATATCCTCTCAATTCTTTCAACATTGCTTTTTTATCTTTTGCCTTCATCAGGGTTTCACCAATCAGTACGCCATTGATTTTTCCCTGTTTTAATACTTCGATATCTTCATGTGTCTTTATACCGCTTTCTGCGATAAACAATACTTCTTCCGGTACCCTTTTCCTTAAACGAATACTGTTATGCACATCCACTGTAAAATCCCTCAGATTCCTGTTATTCACACCGATGATTCTCGCTCCGGCTTTTACTGCCTGTTCGATCTCTGTTGCATCATGTGCTTCCACAATTGCACTTAACCCCAATGCATCTGCAATGTGGATATATTCCTTCAATTTTTCTTCATTCAATATTGCACATATCAGCAATACTGCCGATGCACCCAGTACTTTTGCCTCATAAATCATATATGGATCAACCGTGAAGTCTTTTCGAAGAACAGGAATATGGACTTCTTTTGCAATAGCACTTAAATATTCATCTTTTCCCATAAACCATCGGGGTTCTGTTAATACCGAAATTGCCGAAGCACCGGCTGCCTCATACTCCTTTGCGATGGACAGATAGTCAAACTCTTCTGCGATCAATCCTTTGGAAGGTGATGCTTTTTTACATTCACAGATAAAGCTGATCTCCTCTTTTTGCAGTTTTCTTTCAAAAGGAAATCCTGTATCACAATCCATAGACATCGCTTTTTCCTTTATTTCTTCGAAATAAACAGTCTGTTTCTTCTGTTGCACTCGTTCTTTTGCGTAAGATGCAAGCTGTTCAAGAATATCACTCATACTTCCTCCAAAAAAAATCCCTGATGGAAAACAAATTCCATCAGGGACGAAATAACATTCGCGGTGCCACCCTGTTTCATACAAAAACTGTATGCGCTCATCAGGATACTATCATATCCCAGGAAACTAACGTATTCGCTCCACGTCAGAAAATACTCGAAAACTCTTTCCTTCTGCCCTCGGCGGTCCATTTGACAGGCTGTAGTTCTATCTGAATCGCAGCACCTCAGACTCTCTTGGAGATCATACCTGCCGTTATCTCCGCTTCAACGGTTTGACTAATTAAAATTATAAACATTCATGCAGAATTTTCAACGCTTATTTTCTGAAAATATTTTCATCTGTTATTTTCTAAAAGGAGTATATCGTACATTCAGCGGTGATTTCACTTTTTTACCGGTTCACCACTGAACAAAACGAAAAAAGATGAAATTACGAAAAATTTAAAGAGTACATTTACATATTCTCTGCAATAAATAAAAAGCGATCCTGCAGCTATAAGGACCGCTTTCTTTTATTCACTGAATATATTTGTTTTCTCCAGTCTCTTGACAATAATATATCCGATGATCACGGCAATAATCTCACCGATTGCCACATATGATCCGTTGATCAAAAGACCTAATACAAAGTTTTCCGGCATGAACAGATAGGCAAGCTCTCCACCGACGATAAAGAAGTTGAAGAGTGCAGGCATCAGCATTGCAAATACCGGAATACCTTTGATCTTATTATCTTTTAATTTCCATGTGCAATATGCAGCCATAAATGTAGCCAGTGTTCCAAGTACAGCATCCAGTAAACCGGTAGGATTTATACCTGTCATTGCTCCAATCAGGTTTGCAAGGAAACAGCCGAGTGTAACCCCGAAAATGGATGGCTGATAAATCAACGGAAGCATGGTTAATGCCTCTGCAATACGGATCTGTATCTGCCCGAAAGCCAATACAGACAATACGGGGATAAAACACAGTGCCGTATAAATTGCCGCAATCATTGCAATTCGTGAAAACTTTTCCAAATTCATTTTTTATATCTCCTTATTTTGGGTATACGTCGGGTAGCTGCTACCGACGGTGACCTTTGTCACGGTTATCTATTATACTTCTCTATGCCCAAAAATCAATAAAGAGATATTATATTCAATTATCTTGAATCTTTGTATCATCAACTGTATACCGGATGCCATCGGGGATCTCTGTTTGAACATGAACAATTCCATTTTTTCTTGCCAGAGAAACCGAGATCTTTCCGTATTCTGTCTGATATGTACATTCCATATGATTCACGGAAGAAGGCAGATATGGTTTTATTTCAATCTCTTTGAATCCCGGTTTCAGTATTCTGATACCGGCCATACCGCGATAATACCATTCTATAATATGTCCCATCATGTCATGACAATGGCTTCTCGGATTGCTTTCCCAGTATTCACCCAATGTTGTTTCCCCATCAAGAATAAATGCATAATATGAAGGATGAGTTTCTTTTGTGATGTACTTCGCAATAATATCATCCATACCGTATTCCGATGCACATTGAATAATATACGGTAATCCTATCTCTCCGGATACAAAGGAGCCTTTATCTACCAACGTTTCCCTGAAAGCATTTACTACATCTTCTTTTTTATCTTCGGGAACCAATCCCCAATACAACGGTAAAGCTTCACAAGCTTGTGTCATGCCCTCATTATCCCATGCCTTGTAGTAATATCTGTCTGTATCGTGATTTTTCACGAGCAGTTTACTGTTGTAATTCTCTTTAATCTTTTGAGAATATCTGTCAAATTCTTCTGCGTCATCTTTTCTATTCAGCATTTCCGCAAACAACTTTAACGTGACTGTATCTGCATAGAGAAAAGCTGTTTCAATATTCTCCCTGCATAATGTATTTTCAGGATTACCCCAGTCTCCAAGCCCATGATTGATAAAACCTTCCCCATTTACTTTTGTCTGCAGATATTTCCAATATCTTTTCCCCATATCATAATTGTCTTCAATGATCTTCTTGTCTCCATAGAACATGTAATGCCAGTATGTATCCAGAATACTTGTTGATCCCCATGGAATGATATCATAGAAGCTTCCCATTCCCGGAACAGGCAATACATTCGGAATGTAACATGGTGCTTGTGAGGGAACAAGGCCATCTCCTGCAGGAATTTCATTTCCTGCAAAATCGTGAAATATATCTTCAGATGTATGTTGTGCATAGCGACAATCCATTAAGAATTTTTCCCAAAGATTTCTTCCGTCCTTCATGAAGAAAATGGATGGTGCCATTAAATGATTCGGTTCCTGCCATGCAAATCTTTCAATTGTCGGACAATCCGTATGTACGGAAACCATATTGGCCTCAACTGTTTTTTCGATCATGTCATAAATCCGATTGTATCTTTGATCATCGCAGGTGAAGGTCCCTGCTTTCTTCCATGCACTGCTGATCGCATTGGCTTTTACGGAGAGAACTTCCGCATTTCCTTCTATTGCAACATATCTTCCCGACATATAGGAAAATGTTGAGCATAGCTTTTTTCCATTATCGAGAATAAAAGTTGAACAGTTATTGACCGTACACCATCCCTTGGCAGCCTGGTCCACATCACCTTCTTCATTCAGCTTTTCTGCCGGATATACTTTTACTGTATCTCCCGTATTTCCTTCAACATCCATCTCCAGCATAAATGAGCAATTCTGCCCAAAATCGTAGATCTTCCTTCCGTTTACAGAATGTAGATACATTCCTTCATATGTATGAATCACTTTGATTGGCGGTTGAAACTGTTCTACAAAATCCGCTTCCGGCATTTCTGCAATAACAGCATCATCCCATTGACTGTCATCAAAGGAAACCGTATTCCATCCTGTCTGTTCCTTCGTTCCGTCATACAGCTCGGAACCATATACATTTGTACGCTGTACAGGATGCTCATGTACTTTAAAAGATTCATCCGAACATATGATTTCTGTGGTTCCATCTTCATATGTAAGTTGCAATTCCAGATAAAAAACAAGGGATTCTCCATAAGGAACATACGGATTGGGATTAGGCGGCATAAAAGCAGGAAAGGCAAAAGTATACTGATAATCATCTTTGATAAACCAGCCGTTTCCGATTTCTGCTCCTATACAGTTATCCCCTTTCTTTAAATCATCCGTTATATCAAATGTAACAAACTGAATCACCTTTCTGTAATCCGTCCATCCCGGATCCAGTACATGATCCGATATCTTTTTTCCGTTAATATAAAAATTGAATTGTCCTAATCCGCAGACTTTTGCTGTTGCCCGCAGAATATTTTTATCCAGATATAATATTTTCCTTACATAAAAAGGACATTGCACTGCATTTGTGATCCATTGTACAATCATTTTCTTACTCCTTAGCCATATAATTGTATCATTTTTCAATCAGCTCCTGCATTTGGTATTACACGAAAAGAAAGAAGCACTCATTTGGAATGCTTCTTCTTTGTCTCAGGAAGATCAACGATAGGCCTGCTTAATACGGATGATTCCTCCGGCTGTGATCAGGGAACTGATTAACAGTAACCAGTACCACAGGTCTGTAGGATCTCCTGTATTTGTCGCTTTCTTATCCTTTTTGCTTGTTGACGAATTATCCTGCTTATTCGGTTTGACTGGATTAGTTGGATTATCGATTGAAGATGTTTTCAATACATAAACATCATTTCCGTTTATATCCTTTTCCGGTTTCATGTTGATGATGATCTTTCCGTCTTTTCCGACAGAGAATTCCAGATCAGGGTACTTATGATAACCCTTCGGAGCATTTCCCTCATGAAGGATATATCTTCCGCCTGGTCTCAGCTTATCACCGAAATCATGTGTTTTGCCTTTTTCCGGCTTCCAGCTGTCAATCACTTTCCTCGTACCGTCATCCTCGATCTTTATGATATCGATGTTTCCACCGTCAAGTTCTTTATCATCTGAGGAATCTGTTCTGTTAACAGGGAAGTGAATCTTTTCTTCTTCAACAATGAAGGTATTCGTATTCTTATCAAAATCTGTACCATCCGGCTTAACTGTCACATTGCCGTCTTTTCCTACTTCAACAGTAATTTCTTTGAAATATACATATCCGTCAGGTCCTGTCTCTTCAGCAACCTTATACGTATGACCAGGTCTCAGTTTTGATCCGAGAGGATAAAGTTCATTGTGCTTTGAAGTCCATGTATCAATTACATTTCCATCTTCATCAAACACTTTAATTACAACATCTTCAATATACTTTTTATTCTCTGCATCAACAATTTTCAGATTAAAGATGATCCGTGTATCTTCTATCAGAATGATACCGTCTTCTGTCATAGTTCCGGTCGTTGTGACTTTGCCTGTTTCGTCAATTGTGAAAGTTGTATCTGTAGCGATGGTATATCCTGCAGGAGATATACTTTCTCTTAAAGAATAATTTTCATTCACCTTCAAGCCTTTGATCTCATGAGCTTCTTTTGTGGAAGTCCACTCTTCAACGACTTTGCCGTCTTTATCCAGAATCTGGATATGTGCGCCTTCAAGTTCTTCACCGTTGACGATATCTGTCTTGGAAACTTTGACTGATGTCATTGCATCCTCAACAAGCAGTGTTTCATCTTTCTTGTTGCCTTTGTAGCTGACAGAACCATCTTTATTGATCACAAATGCTGTTTCTGTAGCGATCGTATATCCTTCAGGAGCAACTGTCTCCTTCAACGTATACTCTGTTTCCGTCTTAAGACCTTCAATGATATGCGCTTCTTTTGCGGAGGTCCATTCATCGACAACATTTCCATCTTTATCAAGAATCTGGATATGTGCGCCTTCGATCTCCTTGCCGGTTGCGATGTCTACTTTGGAAACGCTGATCTTTGTCATGGCGTCATTGATGAGCATTACACCATCCTCAGTGATACTGCCGGTTGATGTGACTTTGCCGGTCTCATCGATTGAGAATGTCGTGTCTGTAGCGATCGTGTATCCATCCGGTGCCACTGTTTCTCTCAGTGTGTATTCCGTACCTGTCTTCAATCCTTCGATCAGATGTGCTTCTTTTCCGGAAGTCCACTCTTCAACGACTTTACCCTCTTGATCAAGGATCTGGATTGTTGCGCCTTCAAGTTCTTCACCATTGGCGATGTCTGTCTTGGAGACTTTAACTTTCGTCTTGGCATCCTCAACAAGAATGACTCCGTCTTCTGTAACAGTTCCTGTCGTTGTGACTTTGCCTGTCTCGTCGATTGTAAAGGTTGTTTCTGTAGCTACAGCGTACCCTTCAGGTGCTACTGTCTCTTTCAGTGTATATTCTGTATTTACTTTCAAACCTTCGATCAGATGAGCTTCTTTTGCGGAAGTCCATTCCTCGACAACTTTACCATCTTGATCAAGGATCTGGATTGTTGCACCTTCAAGCTCTTCGCCGTTGGCGATATCCGTCTTGGAGACTTTAACCTTCGTCTTTGCATCATTGATGAGCATTACACCATCCTCAGTGACACTGCCGGATGAAGTGACTTTTCCTGTCTCATCGATTGTGAATGTCGTATTTGTAGTGATGGTATATCCATCCGGAGCAACTGTCTCCTTCAGTGTATACTGTGTATTTACTTTCAAGCCTTCGATCAGGTGTGCCTCTTTTGCGGAAGTCCACTCTTCAACGACTTTGCCGTCTTTATCCAGAATCTGGATATGTGCGCCTTCAAGTTCTTCACCGTTGGCAATATCGGTCTTGGATACCTTAACCTTTGTCTTGGCATCTTCAACAAGAATAATTCCATCTTCAGTGATTGTTCCGGTCGTTGTGACTTTGCCTGTCTCATCGATTGTGAAAGTTGTATCTGTAGCGATGGTATATCCTTCAGGTGCCACTGTTTCTCTCAAGGTATACTCTGTATTTACTTTCAACCCTTCGATCAGGTGTGCTTCTTTTGTGGAAGTCCACTCTTCAACAACATTGCCTT
>CACXCB010000063.1 GCA_902766005.1 uncultured Erysipelotrichaceae bacterium
ACGTAATATATATACGCGTTTGTTCAAAAGTATCAAAATTGGAGGTGGCATGAAATGAAAAGAACATACCAACCAAGCAAGAGAAAAACCAAAACTACACATGGCTTCAGAGCACGTATGAAAACAGTCGGTGGCAGAAAGGTCCTCGCCAGAAGACGTGCTAAAGGAAGAAAGGTATTATCTGCTTAAAAAGTCACCGTCAGGTGATTTTTTTAAAACATAACGATATGAAAAAGAAAAACAGAGTCAGAAAGTCTCTTGAATTTCAATCAATCATTCACCAGGGAAAGAAGGTTGTTAACCCTGCATTTGTGATGTATTACAAGGAAAAGAAAGAGACAGAAAACAGAATCGGCATATCTTTATCAAAAAAAATAGGAAATGCTGTTGAGAGGAATCTGATCAAAAGACAGGTTCGCATGATGTGCCAGGATCTGGTGTCATTTGTTGAATATCCATATGACATCATCTTGATCGTCAGATTCGGCTATAAGCAGAATAATTACGAAACAAATAAAAATCTCTTGGAAAAAATGCTTGTAAAAGCTACAATGATATAGTTCTTAATTAAGGAGAAGATATGAAACTTACCCCTCGTACAAAAAAACTTCTGACAATTGCTTTTATTGCAATTGTCCTTGTCAGTTTATCAGGATGTTCTGTTCCGAGAAATGAGGATGGATCAATTGTCCTGATCACAAATTCCACTACTTTCAGTGAAATGTTCAAAAATGAAAGCTGGTTCAGTGCAATCTTTGTTTATCCGATGGCATGGGTTATCAACCATCTTGCCGGACCGATCGGTGTCGGCGGAGCAATCGCTCTTGTAACAGCTGTAGTTAACACCTTGTTGGCAGCTGCTACATTGGATTCCACGATCAGCCAGCAGAAAATGCAAATGGTTCAGCCAGAACTGGATAAAATCACCCGAAAATATGAAGGAAGGGATGATGAAAATTCCAAAATGCGTATGGCGGCTGAACAGCAGGCATTGTTAAGAAAACATGATATCAATCCGGGAAGCATGATGCTTCTGACATTCTTGCAGTTCCCGGTTATCATCGCCATTTACATGGCTGTTCAAAGATCTGAGGCTGTACAGACCGGTTCTTTCATGGGCATGAACCTCAAGACAACTGTCATGAATGGTATCAAATCTGCATTTGCAGGAGATGCCGGTGGATGGGCTTATCTGGGATTATTTATTATCATGGTAATTCTGCATGCTTGTTCCATGCTGATTCCACAATATCTGCAGAAGAAAAAAGCAGAAGAAATTGCAAAGAAACATCACCGCAAACCGGACGAACCGTCCAACCAGAATAAATTCATGCAGTATTATATGATTGGCATGATTGCAGTATTTGGATTGATGCTTCCTGCAGCTATGTCCCTATACTGGTCTATTAACTCTGTAGTGCAGATTGTAAAGACAGTTATTGTTCAAAATATTATTGATAAGAGGAAAGAAGGTTCAAAGAAATGACACAGTATACAGCGAAAACAATTGAAGAACTTCTTGAAATAGCTGCTGAAGAAAAAGGTTGCAGCATTGAAGAATTGCAGTATGACATCGTTGATGAGAAAAAAGGTGTTCTCGGCATCGGCAGTTCTATTACCGCAAAAGTCTTTACAATGGATGATGTAAAAGAATTCCTGTTTGATTATCTTGGAAATTTCTTTACAAGCATTGATCAGGACATTGAAGTAGCAATTGAAGAAAGAAGTGACGGATTCGTTGTCAATCTGAATGCCGACAACAATGCAGTCCTCATCGGTAAGATGGGAAAAACACTCGCAGCTTTCAATACGGTTGTCAGAGCTGCTGTCAATGCAGAATTCAATAAGAGAATCGATGTTCTGATTGATATCAACCACTACAAAGAAGAAAGATATGCCAAACTTCGTATTATGGCAAAAAGAATTGCCAGACAGGTACAGCGCACAAAAGTTGATGCTGAACTGGATCCAATGCCAAACGATGAAAGAAAAGTTATCCACAAAATGCTGAATAACTGGCATAACATCAAAACAGAATCCGAAGGAGAAGGAAACAAACGTCATCTCTGCATCAAATATGTCAGTGATGAGAATTCATTCAACACAACAGAAGAGGATGCTTAAAATTGCATCCTTTTTTAGTTAAGTTTTCCACATTTTTCACAAGCTTATGACATTTATAATTATTGTGAAAAATTTACAATTTTATACTTTTCCACACATTGTCAACAGGTGTTTATAACCACTTTTCCACATTTGTGGAAAAGTGTGGAAAAATTAATTTTTATAATATATACAACTAAAAAATGAAATGTGGAAAGATGTTTAAAAGAGCTTTATGAACATTTATTTTCCACAATTTTTTTATTTTCCCACACTGTTAATAAATTATCCACATTTTATCCACTTTTTCATTTTGTGGAAAATGGTGGAAAAGTCCGATTTTTAATTATATACATTATAAATATGTGATTTTTAGAAATGTGGATAAATTTTTTTTCAACATTTTCATGTGGATTTTCCACATTTGAGTGTTTAAAATTGTATATGCTAAGTAGTCAGGCAGGTTTTTATTATGAATCAAAATCGAGAACAGTATCTGATTGAAGTATGGAAGACTGTGCTTCAATATTTACATGAAAACAGAAATATAGAACCGGAAATTATCGATAACTTCTATCAACCGTGTTCTTTATATGCATTAACAGAAAATAAAGCAATTATCGTATCACCGAATATCGTTTCAAAATCTATTATTCAGAGCCAGTCGGATCTGATCAATCACGCTTTGATGGATGTGCTGGATCTGCAAAACAATCTGATTCTTGAAATTTACCAGAAATCAGAATTGCCGGAAGTATCAGAAATCACAAAGAAAATCCCGGAATATGATGAAAATGATTTTAAATCAATGCCGGTACAAAAAGACAAGACATTTGAAAACTTCGTTGTCGGAGATTGTAACAGGGAAAGTCAGGCAGCAGCATTGGCATGTGCAATCAATCCGGGTAAATTCTTTAATCCTTTATTTATTTATGGTAATTCCGGTCTTGGAAAAACCCATTTATTGATGGCAATTGCCAACCACATCATGAAAACAGATCCTTCAAAAAAGGTCTATTATATAGAATCTTTAAAATTTGTAGAAACGGTAGTCAATGCAATCCGTGACAACAAGATTGATGCTTTCAAGCAATATATGTATTCTGTAGATCTTTTGCTGGTAGATGACATCCAGTTTCTTGCCGGCAAGGAAAAATCACATGAAGTATTCTTTACTATATATAATGAACTGGTAAATAACAGAAAACAGATCTGTATTGCTTCCGACAGACAGCCAAGAGAAATCAAAGGATTGGAAGAAAGACTGATCAGCAGATTCTCCAGCGGATTATCTGTAGGTATTGATTCCCCTGAATTTGAAACTTCACTTGCTATTCTGCAAATGAAGATTAAACAGAACAGCTATGATATCAATGATGTAGAACAGGAAGGACTATCATATATAGCTTCCAACTTTTCCGGAAATATCAGAGATCTGGAAGGTGCATGGAACAGGGTACTGTTCTATGCCATTCAGTTTCAGCCGGATCAGGAAGTTATTCGCTTTGAAACCGTCATGAATGCATTAAAGAGCCAGGCTGTCGTATCGGAAGAAACTGGATTATCCCCAAAAATGATTATAAAAGCAGTCGCGGATTATTATGGTCTGACAAAACAGCAGATTACATCCAAAACCCGGACAAAGAATATTGCTAATGCAAGGCATATCTCCATCTATTTATGCAGAAAACTGCTGGATATTCCTTATAACAAGATCGGAGATGAATTCGGAGGAAGGGATCATTCCACAATTATCAGTGCCTGTTCCAAAGTAGAAAAGCAGATTACAAAAGATAAAGCCCTGGAAATGGCAATCAAGGACATCGAAACACAGATTCATTCCTGATTATCCACTTTTTTCTCCACTGTTATTCCACAGGGTAAAATGCTAAAATAGTAAATCAGGAAAAGGAAAAAATGAAGTTTTCCACATTTTCCACCGTCTTAATAAGAATAATGACTAAAAAGAAATATATAAAAAGGAGCAAATCATGAAATTCTCAATCTCAAAAAATGAATTATATGCTGCATTACAAATTGTAGGTCATGCAATTTCTTCCACTTCACCTCAGCCATCCTTAAGAGGAATTAAAATTGATGCGGAAAATGATCAGCTTATATTGACAGGAAGCAATGCAGATGTTTCCATTCAGAAGACACTTGAAAAAAATGAAGATAACCAGCTGAATATCATGGAAGAAGGATCCATCCTGATCGAATTCAGATATTTAAATGATATTGTCAGAAAAATTGACTCTGACTTTATTCTGGTAGAAATTATTGACGGTTCATTAACAAAATTCTCCGGTAATTCTGCAGTATTTAAAATCAATGGAATGGTTGCAAGAGATTATCCGATCATCGATTTCTCGAAACCTGCTACATTTATTAAAATGAATACCCAGCAGTTAGCTGAAATCATCGAACAGACAACATTCGCAACATCCACAAAGGAACAGAAACCTGTTTTGACAGGTGTTAACTTCAAGCTGTCTGATAATATGTTGAACTGTACTGCTACAGATTCCTACAGATTGGCTAAAAAGACAATTGCATTGGATTTTGAAGGAGAATTCAATATTACCATTCCTTCCAAGAGCCTCAATGATGTAAAATCGACAATGCTTTCCGATACAAATGAAGAAATTGAAATTGCAATGAATAACAAGAAAGCACAGTTTATCATCAAAGACATGATTTTCCAGACAAGATTGCTTGATGGCGTATATCCTGAAACAGACAGACTGATTCCAAAGGAATTCAAATATACATTAAACATGAATAAAGATGATCTTATTCATGCGATTGACCGTACAATCTTCATTAAAAACGACAATATGATCATCAACAGGCTGCAGTGCTCCTCTGATGAAGTGGTTCTGACAAACAAATCCCAGGAAATCGGTGAATCTATTGAGAACCTTGTTGCTTCATTTAACGGTGATCCACTGGATATCAGCTTTTCCGGAACATATGTTCTCGAAGCTATCAGAAATCTGAAAGGAAACAATCTTGTGATCTCCTTTACAGGTGAAATGAAGCCGTTTATCCTCAAGACAACTGATGATGACACCGTATTACAGCTTGTACTTCCTGTAAGAACATACAATTAAGCAATAAAAAATCAATTCCGTTAAAAAGGGATTGTTTTTTTATTTTGACAAAAATCATGTAATCATTGAAAAAATGATTAAAAAATAAGTGAATTGCCCATATTAAGCCTTTTTACGTGATTTAAGGGCATTTGCCTATATGCGTGACTGGTAGTCCGATTTTAAGAAAAAGGCTCAAAATGCGGTTTTTTTAAGCCTTTTATGATATAATTAATGAGGTTTTTTGTCATTTTTAAGGAGAATCTATGGAAAAAATCACAACGGAATACATTACATTGCAACAATTTCTGAAACTGGCAGGCGTTGCACAGACAGGAGGAGAAGCAAAAATCATTATTCAGAATGATGCTATCTTTGTGAACGGAAAAAGAGAAGACAGAAGGGGAAGAAAGCTTTATCCAGGCGACAAAGTAAGATATAACGGAAAAACATACGTGGTAGGCTGATGATTGTTCAAAATATTCAGTTAAACAATTTCAGAAACTATGAAAAAGCTTCTGTTTCCTTACATCCTGCATTGAATCTGATCACGGGAAATAATGCTCAGGGAAAGACAAATCTGCTTGAAAGTCTTGTTTATCTTTCTCTTACAAGATCTCATAGAATTTCCGATGATAAAAAACTGATAAAAAACGGAGCAATGTTTGCGGATATTCAATGCAAATTCGAAGATGAAGGTATTTTAAAAGACATAGAGGCAGTGATTCATGGAAAAGGAAAAACACTGATGATTCATAAGCAGCCTGTCAAAAAAACAAGCGAGTTTATCGGATTGTTAAATGTTGTGCTGTTTTCTCCGGATGACCTTCGTCTGTTTACCGACTCTCCTAAAGAAAGAAGAAGGGTTTTAAACCAGGAAATAACGAAAATATCTCCCAAATATCTTCTTTCCTTAAATAAATATCAGAATCTGTTAAAAGAGAGAAATATCCTTTTAAAGGAAGAAAGAAAAGATGAACTGTTCCTGGAAACACTGGATGAACAGATGGCTGAGGAAGAAGAGAAGATCATGATGGAAAGAAAGTATTTCATTCAGTCTGTGAATGAAATGTTAAAACCTGCCTATCAGCAGCTTTCTTCCGATGATATTCAGGTGTCTATTGTTTATAAATCCTGTATTGATGACATTTCAAAGGAAAATCTGTTTCGGATGCATCAGTCCCTTCATGAAAAAGACAGGATTTATCACACTACAACAAACGGGATACACAGGGAAGACATGATATTTGAAATGAATCATGCAAATCTGATTCTTTCCGCGAGCCAGGGACAAAAAAGGATGACCATGCTTGCTTTCAAGATGGCACTGTTAAAACATATTCAGAAAGAAACGGGGAAAAATCCGGTTCTGTTGCTGGATGATGTATTAAGCGAACTGGACATGCAAAAACAAAACAAACTTCTTGAAATGATTGATGGCACATTTCAATGCCTGATTACTTCAACAGAAATACCTCCATTCCTGAAAAATAAAGATTTGAAGAATTTTTATATAGAGGATGGAAAGATATATGAAAACAGGAGGAATGTATGAGCGATGAGAAAATGATGGAAAATGAAGAAGTAAGTGCTGTATTAGGTGAAGAGTTAGACTTGAAAGTCACACATACATATGATGATTCTGATATACAGGTCTTGGATGGACTGGAAGCTGTACGTAAGCGTCCCGGCATGTATATCGGTACAACTGCCTCCAAAGGTTTGCATCATCTTGTCTGGGAAATTGTTGATAACGGTATTGATGAAGCCATGGCAGGATATGCAACTACCGTTACAATTACAGTAGACAAAGACAACATTATTACCGTTGAAGATGATGGTCGAGGAATGCCTACAGGAATTAATGAAAAAACACAGAAATCGACTATTGAAACAATTTTTACTGTACTGCATGCAGGTGGAAAATTCGGTGGCGGTGCATATAAAGTATCCGGCGGTCTGCATGGTGTAGGTGCTTCTGTTGTTAATGCATTAAGTGAATGGATGGAAGTCAGTGTTTATCATGAAGGAAAGGAATACTTTATCCGCTTTGAAAACGGTGGACATCCTGTCAGTGAACTGATTGAAAAAGCGGATTGTGATCCGGATAAACATGGTTCCAAGATCAAATTCAAGGCTGATCCGTTAATATTCACAGAAACCACTGTATATGATCATGATGTTTTAAGAGATCGTATCAGACAGCTTGCTTTCTTAAATAAAGGAATCAGACTGATCTTTATTGATGAAAGAGCAGAAGAAGAATCCAAACAAAGATATGAATACATGTTTGAAGGCGGTTTGAAGGAATATGTCAAATACTTAAATCGTCATCGTACCGTAGTCAATCCGGATATCATCTATTCAGAAGGACATGAAAAAGGCATACAGGTTGAAGTGGCTGTACAGTATAACGACGGATATAATGCGAATGTTTATACTTTCTGCAACAATATCAATACTGTTGAAGGAGGAACCCATGAGGAAGGTTTCCGTCTGGCTTTAAACCGTGTCATCAATAAATATGCAAGAGAAAACAACTTTTTGAAGGAAAAGGATGACAATCTGACAACTGATGACTGCAAGGAAGGTATTACAGCTGTCATTAGTGTCAAGCATCCGGATCCGCAATATGAAGGACAGACAAAGACAAAATTAGGAAACAGTGAAGTTAGAAAGATCGTATCTGACATTTTTGGCACGCAGCTTGAAAGATTCCTGATGGAGAATCCGGATCAGGCAAAAGTAATTATGGAGAAAGCTACTCTTGCTTCCCAGGCAAGAATGGCCGCAAAGAAAGCTAGAGAATTAACAAGAAGAAAGAATCCATTGGAAATCAGTTCATTGCCGGGAAAACTTTCAGATTGTTCCTCAAAAGATGCATCTATCTGTGAAATCTATATCGTCGAGGGTGACTCTGCCGGCGGTTCTGCAAAGAACGGAAGAGATTCCCATTATCAGGCAATTTTACCTTTAAGAGGTAAGATTCTAAACGTTGAAAAAGCTCGTCAGCATCGTATTTTTGAAAATGCAGAAATCCGTTCAATGATAACTGCATTTGGTTGCGGCATTCTTGAAGAAATCGATGTATCAAAACTCCGTTACAACAAGATTGTCATCATGACCGATGCCGATGTAGACGGTGCACATATCCGTATTCTTTTACTGACATTCTTCTATCGTTATTTAAGACCGATTATCGAGACAGGGCATGTATATATTGCACAACCGCCACTGTATAAGATCCAGAAAGGCAATACAGTCCGTTATGCTTATACGGAAGGACAGTTTGAAAAGATAAGAGCTGAAATGGGTGACCGTTTGAGCATACAGAGATATAAAGGTCTTGGTGAAATGGATGCAGAACAGTTATGGGAAACAACAATGGATCCGAAAAACAGGACATTGGTAAGAATCAATATTGATGATGCAGAACTTGCCGATGAATATTTCTCCATCATGATGGGAGATGAAGTAGAACCAAGAAAGAATTTCATCATTGAAAATGGTGAATTTGCAGAAGTTGACAGATAAGGAGGGGCAAAATGAGAGACGATTTTATGGAATTTGATGAAGATAATTTTGACCCCGGTCATATTACGGAAAAAAATCTGACGGCGGAGATGAAGAGAGACTTTATTGACTATTCAATGTCAGTCATCGTTGCAAGAGCTCTTCCGGATGTCAGAGATGGATTAAAACCGGTACAGAGAAGAATTCTGTATGCCATGAATGAGATGAACAACGGACCTGACAAACCGTATCGTAAGTGTGCACGTATTGTCGGTGATACGATGGGTAAATATCATCCTCATGGTGATAGTTCCATTTATGGTGCATTGGTCTATATGGCACAAAACTGGAATATGCGCAATGTACTGGTTGACGGTCACGGTAATTTCGGTTCCATGGATGGTGATGGTGCTGCTGCAATGCGTTATACCGAAGCAAGAATGTCCAAGATCGCAGTGGAAATGCTGAGAGATCTGGATAAAAATACAGTCAATATGACACCGAACTATGATGGTGAGGAAATGGAACCGGATGTTCTTCCGTCGAGATTTCCAAACCTGATTGTCAATGGTTCAATGGGTATTGCGGTAGGAATGGCGACAAATATTGCCCCGCATAATCTTGGTGAAACAATTGACGGTATTATCGCCTTGATGGATAATCCTGAATTAACTGCTGTTGAGCTGATGGATTACATTAAAGGACCTGATTTTCCGACAGGTGGTTATATTTTAGGAAGATCCGGTATCAGAAGAGCTTTTGAAATGGGCAGGGGCTCTATCATTATGCGTGGCAAAACACGTATTGAAGAAATGCCAAACGGAAAATCACGTATTGTCATTTATGAAATACCTTATATGGTCAACAAAGCATCTATGTTTGAAAAGATTGCTGCTTTGCATAGAGATAAGATCATCGAAGGCATTACAGATATGCGTGATGAATCTAATATGAATGGTATTCGCATTGTTTTAGAATTAAGAAAAGATGTACAGCCTGAAGTATTATTGAATCAGTTATATAAATTATCTCCGTTACAATCCAATTTCGTGGTAAACAATGTTGTTCTTTTTGGTCAGACACCGAAACAGGCCAATATGAAAGAACTGATGCAGGGATATATTGACCATCAGGAAGAAGTCATTAAGAGAAGAACAGAATTTGACCTGAAGAAAGCACAGGATCGTGCACATATTCTGGAAGGATTAAGAATTGCAGTTGATAATCTTGACGCTATTATTCATACCATTCGTAATTCAAAAGATGCAAACGAAGCAATGAATAACTTGATGAGCGGATTCGGTCTTGATGAAATTCAGGCAAGGGCTATTCTTGATATGCAGTTCAGAAGACTGACTGGTTTGGAAAGAGAAAGAATTGAGATTGAATATCAGGAATTGCTGGTAAAGATTGAAGATCTGAAAGATATTCTTGCACATCATGAGAGAATCATTGAGATCATCAAGGAAGAATTGACAATTATTAAAGAAAAATATGCTGATCCAAGAAGATCCGAAATCATTGATGCTGTTGCAGATATGGAAGATGAGGATTTGATTCCGGTAGAAAACATTGTCATTACATTATCCAGAAATGGTTATATAAAACGTATGACAACAGATAATTACCGTGTACAGAACCGTGGCGGTAAAGGAATCAAAGGAATGGAACTGAATAAGGATGATGATATTGAAAAATTCGTCAATATGTCCACACATGATAATCTGCTTGTCTTTACAAATATAGGAAGAGTTTATCGTATTAAAGGATATAACGTTCCTGAATTCAGCAGAACATCAAAAGGTATTCCTGTGATCAATCTGATTTCCATGTCCAGAACAGAAAAAGTCAAAGCACTTGTTCCATATTCCGGTGATGAAGAAGTCAGTTATCTGTTCTTTGTGACAAAGAATGGTATCATCAAGAGAACGCAGATTGAAGAATTCTATAATATTAATAAGAATGGTAAATATGCGATTAAGCTGAATGAGGATGATGAACTGGCATTCGTTAAAGGTACAAACGGATCCAATGAAATAATTCTTGCCGGATCTAACGGAAAAGCTATGCGTTTCCTGGAGGATACAATTCGTCCGCTTGGCAGAACAGCAAGAGGTGTAAGAGGATTCAACACAGATGGTGGTTCAGTCATAGGCATGGCGACAAATTCAGAAGGTAAGTATTTACTTACTGTTACGGAAAACGGTTTTGGAAAGAAATCACCTATTAATGAATATCGCATGACCAACAGAGGTGCTAAGGGTGTTAAAGCAGTGAATATCACTGAAAAAACAGGCAATCTTGTATGTATGATGGCAGTTGATGGTGATGAAGATTGTATGCTGATGACAAATACAGGTATTATTATCCGTATTTCATTAAAGCAGGTATCTATTTATTCCAGAAGTGCGCAGGGTGTCAAATTGATCAATGTTAAGAATGATCAAAAGGTATCCACAATAGCAATTCTTCAACCAGAACCGAGTGAAACTACAGATCTTCCGGAACAGGAAGAAGTAGAGGAAACAACAGAAACTGAAGCATAAACAAAGGACGATAGATGAAACTATCGTCTTTTAATTTTGGTAATGTTATATAATAAACTAAAAAACCACCTGCTGCGCAGAGGTGGTTTATCATTCAAGGAATATAGTTTGTTTTATTGATTTTTAGCCATATCTTCAGATATTAATCTTGTGAGATATGACTTAACACTATCCTGATTTTCTAACCATTCAATAATATTCTTCTCAGAATTGTTGTTAAAGCGTACTGAGAAAGAACGATAGTTATTGCGGTTATACATGTTGTTATACTGTAGTTTGTGCTTATATTGTGTTTTATTAGCCATTATTTAACCCCCTGTAAATGTTCTAATAATTGTTGTTTGTAAAACTATTTTATCATTAGTTTCAATTCTTGACAAACTGATTTAAGAATGATTTAATAAGTTTTAGAAATCGATGACAGAGATTAGTAGTTTCTAACTGTTTATAGAGAGGCAATGTTTGGTGAAAATTGTCACAGTACGTAATGAATCCACTCTTGAGAGAAGTTAATCACTTACGGCGGCATCCGTTATATGCATGAATGAAGTGGTATAAAAATGTTTCACGTGAAACATTTTATACAAAAAGGGTGGCACCGCGATCAACATCGTCCCTTTACGGAGATGATGTTTTTATTTGGGTAAGGAGGAATAAAATGATAGACATCAAATTAATTCGTGAAAATCGTGATCTGGTAAAAGAAAACATTAAGAAGAAATTTCAGGATGAAAAACTTGTATTGGTTGATGAAGTCTATGAAATGGATAAAGAATATCGTGCTTCAAAAACCAAGGGTGATGAAATCCGTGCAACAAGAAACAAGATTTCCAAAGAAATCGGTATGTTGATGAAGCAGGGAAAGAAAGATGAAGCTGAGCAAGTTAAACAAAAAGTAAAGGATCTCGATGCAGAACAGATTGCTTTGGAAGAAAAAGAAGCAAATCTGGAAAAAGAAATCCGTCAGAGAATGCTTGTTATTCCTAACATTATTGATGAAACAGTTCCGATTGGGAAAGATGACAGTGAAAATGTAGAAATTGAAAGATTCGGTGAACCGGTAGTACCTGAATATGAAATTCCTTATCATGTAGATATCATCACAAAATTGGATGGTTGTGATTTGGATTCTTCAGGCAGAACATCAGGTAATGGATTCTATTACTTAAAAGGTGATATTGCAAGATTACATTCTTCTATTCTTGCATATGCCAGAGATTTTATGATCAATCGCGGATTCACATATTTCATTCCGCCATTCATGATTCATGGAAGTGTTGTAGAAGGTGTAATGAGCTTCAAAGAAATGGAAAACATGATGTATAAAATTGAAGGAGAAGATCTTTATCTAATCGGTACATCTGAGCATTCCATGGTAGGAAGATTTATTAATCAGATTCTTGATGAAGATGATATGCCTTATACAATGACAAGCTATAGCCCATGTTTCAGAAAAGAAGTTGGTTCCCATGGTATTGAAGAAAGAGGACTTTACAGAGTTCATCAGTTTGAAAAACAGGAAATGGTTGTTATTTGTAAACCGGAAGATTCTAAGTACTGGTATGACCAGCTTTGGAAGAATACAGTAGATTTCTTCCGTTCATTAGACATTCCTGTCAGAACTTTGGAATGTTGTTCCGGTGATCTTGCAGACCTAAAGGTAAAGAGTTGCGATGTTGAAGCATGGTCTCCAAGACAGAAGAAGTATTTTGAAGTAGGAAGCTGTTCCAATTTAGGTGATGCACAGGCAAGAAGACTTGGTATCAGAATCCGTGGAAAAGATAAAAAGAATTATTTTGCGCATACATTGAATAATACCGTAGTTGCTCCACCGAGAATGTTAATTGCGTTCCTCGAAAACAACGTAAATGAAGATGGAAGTGTAAATATTCCTGCTCCTTTACAGCCATATATGGGTGGACAGAAGAAGATTACGATTCCGGAAACAAGAAAGAAATTCTGATTGTTTCACGTGAAACAAAAATAAAGGTTGAGAAAACTTTATAATCAGTTTATAATACAAAAGGCACAGCAATCATGTGTAGAACCTGGTCAGGACCGGAAGGTAGCAGCCATACAGACCTCTGTTTGCGTGTGCCATTTTTTTGTCTATGAAAACACATGAAGATTATATGAGAATCGCTTTGAAAGAAGCAGAAAAAGCATCAAAAATAGATGAAGTGCCAATTGGATGTGTCATTGTTAAAGATGGTGAAATTATAGCAAAAGCACATAATATGAAAGAACACCAGCAACTATCTACTTCACATGCAGAGATACTAGCAATACAAAAAGCAAGCAAGAAACTAAATACATGGAATTTAAAAGATTGTGATTTATATGTAACACTGGAACCGTGTATGATGTGTACCGGATCAATCATATTATCCAGAATTCGATCGGTTTATTATGGAACAACAGATCCAAAAGGCGGATGTGTCAATACATTAATTGATATCAATCAAATCAAAAAGATCAACCACCATCCGAATATTTATTCCGGTGTTTTAAAGGACGAATGTGCTGAAATACTCAGTTCATTTTTCAGACAAAAAAGAATGCAAAAAAAGGACTTAAAAAAATGAAGTATTTGACAGGCGAATCTGCTTTTTAAGCAGGTTTTTTGCTATAATGGTTGGCATAGGAGAAATGAATGGCGAAAATTGCTTTATATCAGAAATACAGATCCTCAACATTTGATGAAGTTGTCGGTCAGGAATACATTGTAAGATCCATTCAAAATGCAATCCGGCAAAATAAAGTCGGACATGCATACCTTTTTTGTGGTCCAAGAGGTACAGGAAAAACAACAATGGCCAGATTACTGGCAAAATCTGTCAATTGTGAACATCCGGAAATAGCGCCATGCGGAAAATGTGAAAATTGTATTGCTGCATTAAATGGTACACATCCCGATATTATTGAAATTAACGCTGCAAATGAAACACATGTTGAAGATATCAGAGATTTGATTGAAAGATCCAGACTGGCACCAATGCAGGGTATGCATAAAGTATATATTATCGATGAGGTGCATCAGTTATCCAGTGCAGCTTCAAGTGCTTTGTTGAAGACATTAGAAGAACCTCCTGAAAATGTCATTTTTATTCTGGCAACGACTGATCCGCAGAAATTACTTCCTACGATTATTTCCAGATGTCAAAGATATGACTTTACAAAAGTCAGAAAAGACCAAATCAGGGATCATCTGTTAAGCATTGCAGAAAAAGAAAATATCAAAATGGATGCCGGTGCAGCAGAAATGATAGCTGTATTGTCAGATGGAGGAATGAGAGATGCATTGAGTATCATGGATCAATGTGCCTCTTATACTAATGATGATATTTCTGAAGAAGCAATTGATAGAATTTACGGTTTAGCAACAACAGAAGAAAAGATTAATCTTATAAAAAACATGCTTGCATGTAATTTGGAAGAGATTCTTTCACAAACAAAGTCATATGAAGAAAAAGGAATTGATTTTCAAAGATTTACAGATGGATGTATTGATATATTAAAGGATATAGTCATTTTCCAAAAAACAGGGAAAGAACAGATTTTGAAGGTACTAACCCGGGAACAGGCATTGGATATGGGTAATCTTGCTTCATCTTCTGTATATATGTCCATTGCAGAACGATTACTGGATACCAAAGACCGTTATCGTCTTACTATTTCTGCAGCAAACTGTTTTGAAGTCATTATTTTATCCATCACATTAGAAATGACAGAACCAAAAGAACAACAGGTTGTTCAACAGGTGAATGTCCCTGTCAAACAAAAAGAAAAGGAAGAAAAAAAGGTTATTGCAGAACCTGTTATTGAAAAAAAGGAATCAAAAACCTATTCTGTCAATGAAATTGTCAGTATTCTTGTTCTATGTGATAAAGCTTCCAAGGCACAGGATGAGGAAGCATTCCGCAAGTTATCCTCTATGATGGATCTGGAAAGCAGAAAATATACTACTTTATTAAACGATACAAAGATCGCTGCAAGCGGAAAAGACTGTATTTTGGTATTATGCAGGGCAAATGCTGTCGCAAATCGTATAAATGATCCTGAAATGAATCAAAAATTGTATTATTTTCTGAAAGAAAAATGCAATCTGGATAAGATGTTGTTTGCAATAACAGAACATGCATTTAAAGAAGCTTCATCTGAATTCAGGGCTTTATGGCAGATAAATTCATTACCGGAAGGAATGAAAATTGAAAAATATCAGATAGAAGAAATAAAAGAAAAAACACCGGAAGAAAAAGTCATCGAGTTATTCGGTAAGGATAATGTCGAAATTATATAAGGAGGAAGGTATGGATTTTCAAAAGTTATTAGAACAGGCACAACAGATGCAGAACAGTCTGCAACAGACAGAACAGGAATTAAATGAGAAAAAGTATACCGGAAAAACAGGTGGAAGCAGTGGTGTTTCCATCACGATTAACGGAACTTATGAAGTAGAGGAAGTCAATATTGCAGAAGAACTGATGGATGCAGAAAATCGAGAAATGCTTCAGGATATGATTCTGATTGCTATGAATGATGCAATCGATCAGGCAAATGCAGAACGTGAAGAAAAAATGGGATCTATTACACAGGGTCTGAATATACCGGGAATGTAAGATGTATCCACAATCTCTCACAAATTTAATCGAAAAATTTCGTCTGCTGCCCGGTGTCGGTGAAAAAACCGCCGAAAGATATGCTCTTTTGATCAGTGATATGGATGAACTGGAAGTACAGGGATTTGCAGATGCATTAATAGATGTTAAAAAGAACTTAAAACATTGCAAAATTTGCGGCAATTTAAGTGATCAGGAAGAATGTTCCATATGTAAAAATCCGGATCGGAATCATCGTCAGATCTTTGTTGTGCAGTCGGCAAAAGATGTCATAGCAATGGAAAAAACAGGTGAATTCAGAGGTGTGTATCATGTTTTGAATGGATTGATATCCATGTCAAAAGGAATAGGTCCCGATGCATTGAATATAGATGAATTGATTCACAGAGCAGAAGACTGTGATGAAATCATTCTTGCCACAAATACCACCATGGATGGAGAAACAACCGCAATGTATTTAGGAAAAATCATCAAGGAAAGATGTCCGAATACATTGGTTACAAGAATAGCGCATGGTTTGCCGGCAGGAGGATTGCTGGACTATGCTGATGAAATTACATTATCGCATGCATTAACAGGACGTAAAAAAATAGGATAAAGGAGATTAAAATGAACAATGATTTAAAAATTGCACAGTCTGCTACATTAGAAGATATTAAAAAAGTTGCAGAAAAAGCAGGTATTGCTGAAAAGTATCTTGAATCTTACGGAAATGACAAGGCAAAAATTAAAAGTGATTTATATGAAGAAATCAAGGATCAGAAAGACGGAAAATTGATCCTTGTTACTGCAATCAATCCTACGAAAGCTGGTGAAGGAAAATCAACCACAACAATCGGACTTGCTGACGGTTTGGCAAAAATCGGCAAAAATGTAATGGCTTGTCTGAGAGAACCTTCCCTCGGTCCTGTATTCGGATTAAAAGGTGGAGCTACAGGAGGAGGATATGCACAGGTTGTTCCGATGGAATCCATTAACCTGCATTTCACAGGTGATATGCATGCAATCACAACCGCAAATAACCTGATCGCTGCTATTCTTGACAATTCCATCTTCCAGGGCAATGAATTAAACATTGATCCGAAAAAAGTAGTATGGAAGAGATGTATGGATATGAACGACCGTACATTACGTGATATCACAATTGGACAGAAGAAAAAATCAAACGGCATTGAAAGAGAAGACCATTTTGTTATTACGGTTGCTACAGAAGTTATGGCAATTCTCTGTCTTTCTGACAACTTGAAAGACTTTGAGGAAAGAATCGGCAGATGTATCGTTGCATACACATATGATAATAAACCGGTAACAGTTAAAGATATCGGAGCTGCAGGTGCAGCAACTGTTGTCATGAAAGATGCTCTCAAGCCAAATCTTGTACAGACACTTGAACATACACCAGCATTAATCCATGGCGGACCATTCGCTAATATCGCACATGGATGCAACTCTGTTATAGCAACAAAACTTGCTTTGAAATTAGCAGACTATGTTGTGACAGAAGCAGGATTCGGTGCAGATCTCGGTGCTGAAAAATTCCTGGATATCAAATGCAGAAGTGCTAAATTAAAACCATCTGCAGTTGTCATTGTTGCTACAGTACGTGCCTTGAAAATGCATGGTGGTGTTGAGCAGGAAAACCTGGATGAAGAAAATATTGAAGCATTGTTAAAGGGAACAGAAAACCTTGCAAAGCACATTGAATCCATCAAATCTTTCAATCTGCCGTATATTGTTGCAGTGAATAAGTTTGCCAAAGATACACCGAATGAAGTAGCTGCATTGCTTAACTGGTGCAAAGAAAACAATCATCCTGTATCTGAAGCAGATGGCTGGGCTAACGGTGGCAATGGTATGACAGATCTTGCCAATGCAATTGTTGACATTACTGCAAAAGATAATGATTTCCAATTTATCTATGATGAAAAGGAATCCATCGAAGAAAAGATTGAAAAGATTTCTACAGTTATCTATGGTGCAAAAGATGTCGAATATACAGATCTTGCAAAAGAAAAAATCCAGAATTTCATCGAAAATGGTTGGGATAAACTGCCTGTTTGTATGGCAAAGACACCTTTATCTTTAACGGATGATCTGAAATTAAAGGGAAGACCGACAGATTTCACAATCCATGTAAAGGATATCAGTATTTCTGCAGGTGCAGGTTTTGTGGTTGTCTACACAGGAAACATTTTAACAATGCCCGGATTGCCGAAAGTACCTGCAGCCATCAACATGGGTGTAGATGAAACGGGAAGCACATACGGATTATTCTAAGGAAAAAATATGAGTTCAATTGCTTATGTGACAGATGAAAAGATGCTGGAATACCAGAGGTTGTGCAGACATCGCACAATCCTTTTCTGGCGTCTTTCCAGTAAGAAAAATTTCAGTGATTTCAGAAAAGGAGATCTTCTGTTCTTCTTTTCCAAACCACGATATGGAAGAAAAAAAGGATTTGTCGGATATGCCCATTTTGATTCCATCAAAAAACTGTCTATTAAGCAGATGTGGAAAAACTACGGGGAAAGAACAGGATACAACTCTGAACAGCAGCTTTATGAAGCTATTCGTAAATCTGCCAGAAATCAGATTCCGGAGAAATTATCCTGCCTGTATCTGACAGGTGTTGTATTCTTTGTTTCTCCTGTTTATCCGGATGAGGTAGATATAGAAATACCAATTCATCTGGAAAGCTACTGTTATCTGGATCGAAATGATCCTGAAATAACAGTAAAAATACTGGAAAAGGCTTCAAAAAACGGAATTGATTTATGGAGTGCTGATCCCGATGAAAATCCTGAGGATACTTTTTTGTCTGACATGCTGAATCATCAGCTTGCCAAGATTCATCATGAACTCGGTAAAGAAACAGGTTCTAAAAATGAGAAAGCACAGGCACACAGAATTGCCAGGACAAAAACAGAAGATCCAGCATGGTCTTTCATCAGAGGAAGCAAAACAGACTGTATCAAAATTGAAGATGAAAAGATTCATCTGGCAATACCTTTTGTTTATTCCATAAAAGACAAAGAATTACGCATACGTGAATATATCGGAAGGATTATGTTCTATAAGCTTTTCATGGAACAATGTGAAATGAAAAGAAAAATTCATTTTGAAGTTCTATGTGAAAAAGAATGTGATCAGTTGAAAGAAATGGTGAAGAAAATCAATGAATCAATTTGACATTATTGTTATAGGAGGGGGACATGCAGGTATTGAAGCTGCACTTGCCTCTGCCAGACTCAATAAAAAAACACTTTTATTAACATTAAGCATTGATAATATCGGGAAAATGCCATGTAATCCTTCCGTAGGAGGTCCTGCCAAAGGAATTGTCGTCAGAGAAATAGATGCTCTAGGCGGACAGATGCCGATCACAGCCGATCAGACAGCCTTACAGTTTAAAATGCTGAACAGTGCAAAAGGACCGGGTGTCAGAGCATTACGTGTACAGTCGGATAAAATAGCTTATAAAAAAATGATGCAGAATGTATGCCTGCATCAGGAAAAACTGACTGTAAAAGAAGGAATGGCCATTAGAATCAATGTTGAAAAAGACAAAGTAACAGGTGTAACCCTGAAAGATGGTTCATTTATACCCGGGACAATTGTTATATTAACAACCGGAACCTATATGGCCGGAGTAAATATGATATCGGATGAAGTCAAACCGGGCGGACCTGACCTTGAAGAAACCACGAATGAATTATCTCAATCTTTGCGGGATGCAGGGTTGCAGACATTCCGTTTAAAAACAGGTACTCCACCGAGAATTTTGACATCCAGTATTGATTTTTCTAAGACACAGTACGAACCGGGTACAGAAGGATTTCTGCGTTTTTCCGAAACAACGAAATCCATCCGTCCGTTTAAAGACCAGGTTCCGTGTTATCTGACATATACCACTCCTGAAACACATGAGATTATTTTAAGCAATCTGCATCGTTCCAGCATGTACTCCGGTGTAGTCAAAGGTGTCGGACCGAGATATTGTCCATCAATCGAAGACAAGCTTGTCAGATTCAAGGACAAACCAAGACATCTGTTGTTCCTGGAACCGGAATCCTTATCCATGGATACGACATATGTTCAAGGCTTCAGCACATCATTACCAAGAGATGTACAGGAAAGAATGATTCGTACTTTACCGGGATTTGATCATTGTGTCATAAAAAAATATGCTTATGCGATTGAATATGATGCAATCGATCCAATCCAGATGAAACCGGACTTTGAAAACAAGTATATTGAAAATCTGTTTACTGCAGGTCAGGTCAACGGTACATCGGGATATGAGGAAGCGGCTGGTCAGGGTATTATGGCAGCAATCAATGCCTGCCGTAAACTCGATGAAAAAAAACCGGTCATATTCGGAAGGGATGAGGCATATATCGGTGTATTGGTGGATGATCTCACCACGAAAGGAACGCTTGAACCATATCGTTTATTAACATCAAGAGCGGAATTCCGATTGTTGTTAAGACATGACAATGCTGAACAAAGACTGATTGAATACGGAAGAGAGATCGGTTTGATAGGTACACAACGATATGATGCATATTTGCAGAAAATGGCAAATCTCAAAGAAATTGAATCAAAACTGCAGGAGATGATTGTTCATCCGGATGATGAAAACACAAAAGAGTATCTGAGTTCTCTTGGATATGATACTTCGGAACATACCGGCATTCACGGAACAGATCTTGTGAAAAGGCCGAAAGTCAAAACAAAAGAACTGTTATCCTGTTTTGATATAAATGTTGATGAGGAAATTGCTGATAAAGCAGATATAGACATCAAATACGAAGGATACATCAACAAGGCAAAAAGAGAAGCTGAAAAACTTCAGGCTATGGAAAATATACCTTTAGGGATGTCTTTTGATTACGATGAAGTAGATAATCTTTCTCTGGAAGGAAGACAGAAATTGATGAAATACAAACCTGCTACTGTCGGACAAGCATCGAGAATTTCCGGTGTCAATCCTGCCGATATAGCAGTGCTTGCTATTGCCATTAAGCAAGGAAAGGGAAGAAAAAATGAATTACAATGAAGTAGTCTCAAATGTAAACATTTATGGATTTGAAGAGTCTGTCAGAGGTTCTAAATATTCTATGGCAGCTGACCTCAATAATATTGATTCTGAAGTAACAGAAAGAACATTGGAACTGGCTACTGCCAAACAGGGAAGCGGTCAGGATAATTTTCTTAACGGTATTATTGTACAGTTTGATTTGACTTTCACAAATAAAGCATGGGTAGAAGCTGAAAGATATCATTTTCTGGATTTTGTCAGTTCACAATCTACAATGAACCGGATCACAAAGTTTGATTTAGATCATGCATATATTGAATATACAGATCCGAGAATTATTGAAATCATGAAAGAAAAGACAAAAGAATACAATGACTTACAAAAGGATATTGCAGATTTAAAAGAAGAAGGAAAAGATGTTACTACTTTAAATGATCTGGCAAAAGAAAAATATTTGGAAATATTGTATTCCAATCCATCCGGATTCCGATTAACTGCAAGAATGACAACAAACTATCGTCAGCTGAAGACAATCTACGCACAGAGAAAAAAACACAGACTTCCTGAATGGAGAGCATTCTGTGCATGGATTGAAACATTGCCGCATAGTGAATTTTTAACTAAATCAGAATAAATTGTGGATAAAATATTTTTCCACAATTTATAAATCAATGATAGAATGATACGTACGAGGATTTAATATGACATTGGAACAACTTGAACAACTGCTGCTAAAAGAGAATATCCGGATGACGGACACAATGAAGAAACAACTGGATATGTATATGCAGTTATTGATCCAATGGAATGAAAAAATGAATCTGACATCCATCACAAAACCGGAAGAAATCATAGAAAAACATTTCTATGATTCTCTTCTTCCTTTCTTTACTTTTTCCATTGAAGGAAAAGTAATTGATGTGGGAAGCGGTGCCGGTTTTCCGGGTCTGGTATGGAAAATCCTTTTTCCGCAACTAAACATGGTATTGCTTGAACCAACCGGAAAAAGATGTGTTTTCTTAAATGAAGTCATTCATGAATTATCTCTGGATAAAATACAGGTGGTTAACGAAAGAGCAGAAGAGCATGTCAAAGAACATCGTGAAGAATATGATGTTGTGACTGCCAGAGCAGTAGCAAATCTGAGAGTCTTATCTGAATTATGTGCGCCGTTAGTAAAAAAGAACGGTCAATTTATCGCCATGAAAGGAAACCATGGCAAAGAAGAATTATCCGAAGCTTCCAACGCATTAAAGATATTGGGACTTCAGATGCAAAACTTACAAGAAAAAACCTTACCAAACGGGGATGTACGCAATAATATTTGTATTATAAAAACTAAGGAAACACCGATAAAGTATCCCCGCAATTACGGACAAATCAAAAAGAAACCTTTATAAATCAGGAGATATATATGCGCAGCATATTTGACATATTTGATAAACAGGATGCCAGCAAGGTGATATCTGTACCAATCGAACAGATTCATGCTTCAAGGTATCAGCCAAGACTCAGGTTTGATGAAGAAGCATTGCATGAATTAGCTCTATCCATCCAGGAAAACGGACTGATACAGCCGATTACGGTACGAAAAGTAGATGATATCTATGAAATTATTGCCGGTGAAAGAAGATTCCGTGCATGTAAAATAGCAGGATATAAGGAAGTACCCTGCTTCGTGATGTCACCTACCGAGGAACAGGCAGCGGAAATGGCTCTTGTTGAAAATGTGCAGAGAGAAAACCTAAGTGCCATAGAAGAGGCAAAGAGTTATCTGCATATTATGCGACAGGCAGGAATGACACAGGATCAGGTTGCAAAAAAGATCGGTAAGTCACAATCGGCAGTCGCAAATAAAATACGTCTGTTGAATCTTCCGGATGAAATACAACAGGGTGTCATTGAAGGAAAAATCACAGAGAGACATGCAAGAGCCTTGTTAAGTGCACCTGAAGAAAAACAAAAGGATGTTTATCACAAAATTATCGATGAAGGGTTAAATGTCAGACAGTCTGAAGAAGTCATTGATAAAATAAACAATCCCAAACAGAAGAAACGAAGACAGAAGACAAAAGGATTTTCAAGAAATATACAAATCGGTTTGAATTCTGTCAATCAGTGTATACAGCTGATACAGAAAATGGGAATTACAGTAGATTCAGAAACAGAAGAAACTGATGATGATGTTAAAGTTATCATTCGTTTTCCAAGAGTATAAGAGGAAAGATATATGGGAAAGATCATCGCTATCGCAAACCAGAAAGGCGGCGTAGGAAAAACAACCACAAGCATGAACCTTGCTGCCGGTCTTGCATATGTAGGGAAAAAAGTATTGCTTGTGGATTTTGACCCACAGGGTAATGCAACACATGGCATAGGTGCAAATAAAGTTGGATTTGATAAAACCGTTTATGATGTGCTGATGTCAGATACTACTGTAGAAGAGGCTGCTGTCACATTACAGATGCCTCCTTTGGATGTATTGCCTTCCACAATTGATCTTTCCGGTGCAGATGTAGATATGGCACAATATGAGGTCGGTCGTGAACAGTTGCTGAAGTCAAAACTGGATCCGATCAGAAACAGATATGACTACATTATCATTGACTGTCCACCTGCATTAGGCTTGTTAAACACGAATGCTTTGACAGCTGCAGATACAGTCATGATCCCTGTCCAATGTGAATACTTTGCATTGGAAGGATTAACACAGTTGCTAAGCACAATCCGCCTTGTACAGAAGCTTTTCAATCCCAGATTATCCATTGAAGGTGTTCTTCTGACAATGTTTGATGTCCGTACAAAACTGTCTGTTGAAGTACAGCAGGAAGTCAGAAAATATTTTAAAGAAAAAGTATACAAATGTTATATTCCGAGAAACGTCAGATTATCTGAAGCTCCTTCCAGGGAAGAATCCATTTTTGAATACGACACCCGTTCTGAAGGAGCCAAAGCATATGCCCAATTAGTTAAGGAGGTTATTACGCAAAACGAAAGGAGCAGAAAGTAAATGGCAGAAAGAAAAAGAGCAGGCTTAGGAAAAGGCCTGGGAAATATATTCGGTCAGGATGTTGAAAAGGTATTGGATGATATCCAGAACAATGCTTTAGAAGTTCCCGGAAGAAGAGAGGTAATTATACCGATCAATGACATTCATCCAAATCCATATCAGCCAAGAAGAGAATTTGATGAAGCTTCATTGAATGAATTGGCCGATTCCATCAGAACACACGGAATTTTTACTCCGCTTCTTGTTCGCAAGGCTGTTACCGGCTATAACCTGATTACCGGTGAAAGAAGACTGCGTGCTGCTAAAATAGCAGGATTAGATACTGTACCGGCTATCTCTGTAGATTTTACCGAAGAGCAGATGATGGAAATTGCTATTCTCGAAAATGTGCAGAGAGAAAACCTGAATCCGATTGAAGAAGCAATCGCATATGAATCCCTCATTAAAAAGTTGGGATATACGCAGGAAAAACTGGCGGAAAGAGTCGGTAAATCCAGAGAATATTGTGCAAATATTTTACGTTTGTTGAAGCTTCCTTCAGAAGTGCAGGAACTTGTCATCAACAAGAAACTGACAATGGGACATGTCAGGCCGTTGCTGAGTCTGAAAAATGAAGAAGAAATGTATGATGCAGCTAAGCACGTCATGTCACATAAGATGTCAGTGCGCGAAGTTGAAAATTATGTAAAAGAACTCAACGGCAATCAGAGCAAGCCAAAGAAAAAGGAAAAAGAAAAAGATCCTATGATCAAGGATCTTGAAGTCAGAATGTCTGAAAAACTTGGTACACAGGTTGTGGTTGGAAAGAAAAACATCAGTATTTCTTTTTCTGATACAGATGATCTTAACCGTATTTTAGAAATCATAGGATGTATTGAAGAACTATAGGAAAAATAAATCAATGAATCAATCATTGATTTATTTGTTTATGGAGTAAGAATGATGAAATTCATGTACAGTGTAACCACACATCCCGGGAATATTCGTGAGAAAAACGAAGACAATTTCAGAATAAATGATCTTTGGAAAAAAGATACCAAAGTGCAGAAAATGAATAAACACGGAAAAGAAAAAATAGATAGATTTCTTGCGGCTGTTTGTGACGGTATGGGTGGTGAAAAAAGAGGAGAAATTGCTTCTTTATATTCTGTGGAAAGCCTGAGAAGAAGATCCCTGGAAGAAATGCCGGAATGTTTTCAAACAGATGTTCAGCAGGCAAATGAAGCTATCTTAAATATAATCCGGCAAAATCACGGTGAAAGAAGCGGATCAACTCTGGCTGCAATGTATGCAGATAAGGCAATGGGATATTTTGTCAATCTTGGTGACAGCAGAATCTATCAGTTCAGAAACAAAGCATTAAAAAGATTAAGCAAAGATCAAGACAGGGCACAGGGTCTGATTGAAGCAGGTATCCTGACAGAAGAGGAAGCGAAACATACAAGGTTTTCACATGAACTTTTACAATATCTTGGAATCTTTCCTGAAGAAACAGAATTACACCCACAGATCATTCCTGCAGAAATGATGATGATCAATGATGAATATCTAATATGCAGTGACGGTTTAACAGACATGGTTTCCGATGAAAGAATCGAAGAAATACTTTTACATGAAAAATCCATTGATGAACAGGTAAGGAAACTGTTAGGTGAAGCATTGGATAACGGTGGCAAAGACAATATTACGATTATACTTGTCAAAGTATTCTAATAAGGGGCTTTATGGTAAATCTAGAAATCGGATCAATTGTACTTGACGGTTGGAAGGTTACAAAGAATATCGGTGAAGGTGCTTAAGGTACAGTTTTTGTTGTGGAAAAAACAACCGGAAAAAGAGCATTACAAAGTGCATTGAAAGTAATATCCATCCCACCATCTCAAAACGAAATCAAAAAATACTATTCCCTTGGCATGGATGAAGAATCGGTAAAAAACACAATCAAAGAATATGTTGATGAAATGGTTGAAGAAATCGACATTATGGCCGAAGTAAAGAATCATCCGAATATTGTCAGTATTGAAGATTATTCCGTAACAGATATCAGTCAGGAAGATCAAATCGAATGGCAAATTATGATCCGCATGCAGTTACTGACTTCTTTGTATGATTACCGCAATAAACAGCCTAACAGACAGTTTACAAGGAATCAGGTCATTCAATTGGGAATCGATTTATCTGATGCATTATCCTATTGTGAAAAGAAACATCTGATTCATCGTGATATCAAGGCGGAAAATATTTTTGTGGATGAAGAGTTTCAAACATTCAAACTCGGAGATTTCGGTGTTGCCAGGACAGTTGAAAAAACTGTATCGGCTATGTCTTTCAAAGGTACGGAATCTTATATGGCTCCGGAAGTCGCTTTAAGAAAACAGGAGTATTCTGCCAATGTGGATATTTATTCATTAGGTCTTGTTTTATATGAATTGTTAAATGAAAACAGACTTCCGTTTTGGCCGAAAAACACATTTCATATCAGTTCTTTTGATAAGTCGGAAGCAATGGATAAAAGGCTGAGAAATGAACCGATACCTGATCCCGTATGTGCAGACGCACAACTCGCAGAGGTCATACAAAAAACTATAGCTTACAATCCCAAAGAACGATATCAATCAGCAGAAGAATTGAAAAAGGATCTTCTTGCCTGTAAACAGAATGATGAAGTAATTGTAAGTCCAAATGATCCTACAGAAGAAATCATTCCTGAAACTTCCGAAAGCACAGTAGGTGCATGGGGAAATAAAACAATCCATGACGATAAAACAATAGGTTCATGGACGAATGAACAGGTTACAGATGAGGTAACTGATAGTATATCGGATACAACGGATTCCATGGAGAATCATGAAGATGTCCTTTCAGTTGACACTGAACAACCTAATAGAATTGAATCGGAAGAACCGCAGGGAATGAATAAAGTTGTCATAGCCGGTATCACAGTTTTCCTTATTCTTACAGGCATCATTATCATTGCAGTGAAAATAAATCAGAGATCCAATATAATTGCAACAACACCTGATCCTTCACCTTATATTCCTTCTCATGTCAAAGCAGAAACAACTGAAATTTCCGAAGAAGTTGAAAAAGATCAGGAAGAAACAATTGAAAACGAAGAATTAAGCCAGGAAGAACTTGACCAATTAATCATAGAGGTTTCTTATTATGGTTCTTCAGGTGGACGTTATCCTTGTTATGTGCTTGCAGGTACGTTGAATTGTTACAGTTTCAGTGGACATCTAAAGTTGAGTGAAACAGCGGAACATCTGTCTACAGTATGGGATGTTTATTATTCGAATGAAGATTCAAAGTGGATTTTTTTGGATCAATGTGATATATCCGATGGCTATCAGATATCAGGAAATAATATATTCATGAATGCGTTGATGATTAAACCACATGATATTACAGATGGTGACATACTCCCACCACCTTCGCTGAAGCTTAGAGGTGGGGGCTTCTCGGCCAAGAACACCAGTGTGTCCAGATTACCCGAGCTTA